>NZ_VIRS01000004.1 GCF_006912135.1 Cryptosporangium phraense
CGGCCCCGGCCCGCCAGCCCAGCCCCGGCCGGCCGGTCGGCGAGGCTCAGTTCGGGCGCTCGGCTGCCCGGACCTCTTCGGCGAACTTCCGGGCCGTGGCCCGCAGAGCCGCCTCCGCGTCCACACCCGGCTCCCCACTGGCCGCGACCAGCGCGAACAACAACTCCCCCACCGCATCCTCGTCACCCGGCGCCACCAGCCCCGGCGGCAGGGCCGGCGGCGTCACCGGCACTCCGGCCCGGCGGGCCCGGCTCAGGTACTTCGCGGCCAGTGATAGCGCAGGCTGCGACTGCGCGACCCCGTCCAGCGCCGAATCGCGCTTCTTCTCGGCCTTCTTGATCGCTTCCCAGTTGGTATCGACCTCGTCCGCGCCCGACACCGCGCGGTCGGCGAACACGTGCGGGTGCCTGCGCACGAGTTTCGCCACCAGATCGCCGGCCACGTCGTCGATGTCGAACCCCTCGTCGGGGTTCTCGGACGCGACCCGGGAGTGGAACGCCACCTGCAACAGGACGTCGCCGAGTTCCTCGCGCAGGGCCTCGAGGTCACCGTCGAGCAGCGCGTCGTAGGCCTCGTACGCCTCCTCCAGCAGGTACGGCCGGAGCGACTCGTGCGTCTGCTCGGCGTCCCACGGGCACCCGCCCGGGGACCGCAGCCGGTCCATCACCGCGGCGACGTCCAGCAGCCGCGCGCCCGGCGGATCCCACGAGCCGTACAGAATCTCGACCTGGAAGTCGAGCGCCGGGTCGGTCACCAGCCGCTGCGCGAGCAGCGCGGGCACCCCACGGTCGGGCGTATCCCCGTCCCCGGCCAGCCACACAACGGCCCCACCGCCGCCAGCTCCACCACCGCCGGCCACCCCGCCACCAGCCGCCCCGCCGTCGTCGTCAGCACGCGCCGCCGCCTCCAGCAGCCGGCTCAGCGCGTCCTCGGCGTCGTCGCCGACCTCGGTCACCAGGACGCCCGCCGCGCGCAGCGGATCGGCCAGCGGCAGCCACCCGGCCGCGAACACCGGATGGGCCCGGACCGCGTCCCAGGCGTCGGCGGTCAGCAGACCAGCGGGGAGCCTCGGCGACGTGACCAGGACGACGACCCGGCTCAAGACTGGACCGATTTGACCGCGACGTCGGAGCTGACCATCTGCGGGGCCTTGTTGAGGTCGAACTTGCCGTACCGCGGGTTCACGGTGACCGGGTTGGCCTTCTCGGCGTCCTGCAGCGCCTGGGTGTACTTCTTCGCTGCGGAGTTCTGGTCGGCGACGCCCTCCTTGGCCCAATCGCCCAGCTTGCCCTGGTACGCCAGAATGTCGGCGAGCTGGTCGAGCGGCAGCAGCGCCAGCTCACCGGTGATCTGCTGCCGCTGCGGCTCGAGCTCGGCCTTGGCCGCGGAGACCTCGGCCGGCGTGACCGCGGCGCCGACCTTCTCGGTCGCCGAGTGCAGCAGCTGGATGAACACGAGCATGCTGACCAGGTTCGGCTTGGCCGCGCCCGGGTTCTGCTGGACCTGCTGAGCCGAGACCGGGTCGGCCACGGCTTTCGCGTAGTAGTCATCGATCTGGTCGATGCTGATCACGTCGTCGCCCACATAGGCCGCGACGGTCGGATCGGACTTGCACGACGACAGCCCGATCAGCAGGAGGGACGCCGCAACGGCGGCCAGCAGACGACGGAACACCACACGCTCACAAACGCTCGAGGTCGGGTCGGTCCGGATCGTTCGACACCTTAGTGCCCTCGGCCGACAGAACGATGATCCGACCCCGGTTACGGGTGTGTTCGCCGGGACGTGTCAACGCATGACAACCTTGAGGCGTGCTGAGCCCAGGATCTCGCCTCGCGACGTACGAGGTGCGCAAGCGTCTCGCCGTCGGCGGCATGGGCGAGGTCTACCTGTGCCGGCACCGTCTGCTCGACCGGGACGACGCGGTCAAGGTGCTCCGCCCCCACCTGGTCGCCGATCAGGCGTTCCGGCGCCGCTTCCTGCGCGAGGCGCTGTCCGCGGCCCGGCTGCGTCACCCGCACATCGTCACGGTCTACACCGCCGACGAGGTCGACAAGCAGCTCTACCTGGCGATGGAGTACATCCCGGGCGCCGACCTGGCTGCGATACTCGACCGCGAGCAGGTCCTCGAGCCCAAGCGCGCGGTCCGCCTGCTCGACCAGGTCGCCGACGCGCTGGACGCCGCCCACCGGCTCCAGATGACCCACCGCGACGTGAAGCCGAGCAACGTGCTGGTCGAGCGTCCGGGCTCGCCCGACCTCGAGCCCGGCGGTCCGCACGGCGGGCCCGAGCATGCTTACCTGGTGGACTTCGGCCTGTCCAAGAGCGCCCAGGCGATGGACCAGGACATCACGATGACCGGCCAGGTCCTCGGCACGGTCGCGTACATCGCGCCGGAGCAGTTGCAGGGCGCGGTCACCGACGGTCGCTGCGATCAGTACTCGCTCGGCTGCATGGCGTTCGAGGTCCTGACCGGCCAGTTGCCGTTCCCCCGCGACAACCAGGTCGCGGTGATCACCGCGCACCTCACCGCTCCGCCGCCGTCCGCGGTCGCGCTCCAGCCGTCGCTGCCCCGCGCGGTCGACCGCGTGCTCGCGATGGCGATGGCCAAGACCCCGCAGGAGCGGTTCGGCACCTGCAAGGAGTTCATCGACGCGCTGCGCTCGGCCGTCGAGACCGGCGAGACCACTGTGGTCCAGAAGCCGCCGCCGCGGCTCGACCGGCGCACCCCGAGCGGCGCCGAGGCCCGTCAGGAACACGCCTGGGCGAACCCGGCGAACCAGGGCGCGGCGGTCGTCGCCGACGGCGAGTCCCGCCGGTCCCGCCGGTCGGCCGACCGCACCCCGCCTCCGCCGCCGTCGGCTCCGGTCGGAGCGCCCGCGCCCCCGTCGCACAGCGACGCGCCGGACGACCCGCCGTCGGCGGCCAACCCTCTCGATCAGCCGTTGGCGGACGTAGAACCCGCGGCCGGAAAACACGGCGCGGACGCCGAGCAGGCCGGCAGCGGGGGCGGACGGCACGCCGCCGAGCCGAGCGTGCCCGTCGCCGAGGAGACCGAGGCGCCGCCGAAGCCGGTCAGCTCCGACCCGGCTGCCCCGCCCGGGTTCACGCTGCCCGACGACACCCCGTTCGGGCTCGGTCACCTGCAGGAACTGCCCCCGGAGCGGGGCGGCAACCCGTACGGCACCACGCGCAGGCCGACGCCGTCCGGGTCGGCGCCGGTCTCGCCGTCCGGCCCGGCGCCGGTCTCCGGCGGGGGCTACCGGCCGTACACCGCGACCTACCCGGCCGGGGCCCCGCTGCCGACCAGCGCGCCCCCCGCGGCCGGGCGCGCACCGGAGAGCCGGCTCTACCTCGCGGTCGTCGGCGGCCCGGACGCCGGGCGGTTGATACCGCTGCCCGACGGCGAGCGGACGGTCCCGATCGGCCGGGTCGCGATCGGCTTCACCGTGACCGGCTGGACCGTGCAGGTCGCCGGCGACGCCGACACCCAGATCAACGGCGAGCCGCTGCACGGCGTCCGGCAGTTGGCGCCAGGCGACCTGGTCACGGCCGGGCCGTCGCTGATGGAGGTCCGGTCGGCCCGCCACCTGGCCCGGCTGGCCCCGAACGCTCCCCCGCCCGACCCGGTGACGCTCGACCGCGTGGCCCGCGACCGGCTGGCCGGCGCGGTGCGCGGCCCGCAGCATCCGCAGACGCTGGTGACGCGGATCGGGTGGCTGGCCCGGCGTCCCCCGGTGCCGATCGCGGTGCCGGTGGGCAGCGCAGGCGGGATCGCGATCCGGGGGCCGTTGCCGGCCGCGGTGCCGCTGGTGCGCTGGATCCTGACCCAGGCCGCGGTGCTGCACGACGCCCGTGACCTGTCGATCGCGCTGGCCGCCGGGCCGACCGACGACGAGCGCTGGGCCTGGGTGCCGTCGCTGCCGCACGCCCGGCCGGCCACGCCCCCGCTGTCGGGCACGCATGTCGCGACGACGCGGGACGGCGCGCTCGACCTGACGACCCGGCTGCGACAGTTGGTCGAGGTGCGGCGGGCGGCCGCGGGTGACCCGCGGGCACGCCAGTTGCTCGCGCTGCCCCGGGTCGTGGCCGTGCTCGACGACCGGCTCGGCGGCCCGGACTCCGAGTTCGTGACCGCAGCGGGCGGGAGCCTCGGCGTGCACGTCGTCCGGCTGCTGCCGCCGGAGGCCCGGCCCCCGGCGAGCTGCCGGCTCTGCATCGACCTCGACCCGCGCGGCCAGACGCTGACCGTCTGGGTCGCCGGGCGCAACGGCGCTCAGAGCGGGGTCCCCGACGGCGTCAGCGCGCTGTACGTCCGGGAGGTGGCGGACCTGCTGGCCGACAGCTAGCCGGCGACCGCGAGGCGGGCCACCAGCAGGTCGGTCCGCCGCTCGACGTCTTCCGGACGCAACCGGCCCGCTCGGGTCAGCGTGACCAGTCCGTGCAGGGCGGCCCAGAACACCTCGGTGAACAGCCCCGGGTCGACGCCGTCCCCGGCGACCTCGCCCAGGCATTCGAGCAGGGCGGAGAACGCGTCTTTCAGCGGTTCCGGGGTGTCGTCGCGGGCGAACGCCAGGCCGCCGTCGAGCCGGAACATCGCGTCGTAGACGGCCGGGTTCCGGTCGGCGAAGTCGAGGTAGGCGCGGGCGAGCGCGGTGGCCCGGCCGCGCGGGTCGTCGGCGGCGGCGGTCGCGGCTCGTAGCTCTCCGGCCATCTCGGTGGCGCCCTCGAGGGTGACGGCGCCGATGATCTCGCGCTTGCCGCGGAAGTGGCTGTAGAGCACGGGCTGGCTGTATTCGATGCGCTCGGCGAGCAGCCGGGTGGTGACCGCGTCCCAGCCCTGTTGCTCGGCGAGTTCGCGGGCGGTCGCCACGATCAGGCGCTCGCGCTCCGCCCGTTCGCGCTGCTTGCGTTCCTGAACCGACATGCTCGGAATTCTAGCGCCGCTAGACAACCGAGCGACAGTAGGTCTAGCGTTGATTTATCCGCTAGCAACGCTAGGAACGAGGCACTGCCATGCTCGAGGCACTCGAGGTCGTCACGATCGTGCTCGTCGGCCTGATGGTGGGCGTAGAGCTCGCTGTCGCTTTTGTACTGAATCCGATCCTCTACGGACTGCCCGGCGACAGCGGGTTGATCGGTCGCGCCCACGGCGGCCGGATGCTCGGCGCGCTGATGCCGTTCTGGTACGTCGGCTCGCTCGTGCTGGCCGCGATCTGGGCGGTGGCGGCCTGGCGCGACCCCGGGATCGAGCTCGTCGTCGTCGCGGCCGGGTTACTGATCGTGAGCGTCGTGATGTCGGTGCTGCTGCTCGTTCCGATCAACAACCGGAGCAAGACGTGGACGCCGGAGAACCGGCCCGCGGACTGGAAAGAACAGTCGCAGCGCTGGGACCGCTTCCACTACGTGCGCGTCGCGGTCATCGTCGCCGCCTTCGCTCTGCTGGCGACAGCCCTCGCCTGAGCCGCCGCACTGGACCGTTCCTGCGGTGGCTCGCCGGGAAGCGTAAAAATCAGGCAGTCACCAGTGATTCGAGACGTTCGGCAACGGCGAGCGCGCTCGACGGGCGTTCCGTGCGGTCGGCGGCGATCGTCCAACGGACGATGTCGGCGAGGGTCTCGTCGAGGCCGGGCGCGATGGTCGGGGGCGAGGAGAGGACCTTGCGGAGCGCCAGGACCGGGTCGTGGTCCGGGAGCTCGCCGTGGAGGCCCTGCTGGGTGAGCGCATAGTGCAGCGTGACGCCGAGGGAGTACACGTCGCTGGCCCGGGACGGGGGCTCGCCGTGCAGCACGTCGGGGTCGACGAACTCGATCGAACCCAGGGAACCCATGCCGGTCAGCGTCATGCCGGGGGCGAGCACCTGGGAGAGGCCGAGGTCGGAGAGGCGACCGCCCTCGGGGTGCAGCAGGACGTTGCCGGGCTTGATGTCGCGGTGGACGATGCCGGCCTCGTGCAGCGCGTGCGCGGCCCGGGCCGCGTGGGCGACGGCCCGCAGGGTCGCGGACTCGTCGAGCAGGTACGCGGGCTCGGCCAGCGAGCCGTCGGGCAGGTACTCCATCGAGTAGTAGAAGACACCGCCCTGCTGGCCCGCGTCGTACAGCGTGACCAGGAACTCGGAGCGGACGGCGGCGAAGGCCGCGAGCTCGCGCGTGGCGCGGCGGAAGACCTCCTGAGTGGTCGAGCCGGACAGCACTTTCACGGCGACCAGTTCGGCCTCGACCGGAAGGCGGGACGGAGTCTTGGCGAGGAAGAACTCACCGTGGTTGCCGTCGCCCAGGGACCGGACGAACTCGTAATCGGCGATTCCTTCCACGTGCCTCTCCTTTAAGTCCGTTTCCCGACGAACCCTCACTTCGGTCGGTCGGCGATGTGAAACTACCGGCCGGAGCCCACTGGATAGGTCGGCTACCGGACTCAGGACAGGAGCGACGCCGGTGACTGCGCACGATGTCGGGCTGCTGATGCTCGATCTGGCCCTGATTCTCGTGCTCGCACGGGTCGGCGGCTGGCTGGCCAGGAAAGTCGGCCAGCCCCCGGTGATCGGCGAGATCATCGCCGGTATCGCCCTCGGCCCGACGATCATCGGCCCGCACCTCTCGACGTTACTGGTACCGGTCGATCTCCGAGTGCCGCTCTCGGCGTTGGCGAACGTCGGGCTGGTGCTGTTCATGTTCATCGTCGGCTACGAGCTGGACCACACGCTGATCCGCGGGCGGGAGCGGGTGGCGGTCAGCGTCTCGGTCGGATCGATCATCCTGCCGTCGGTTCTGGGGATCACGCTGGCGCTGTGGCTGGCTGACCGGCACGGGGTCTCGGCCGACGACCGGCTGCCGTTCGTGCTGTTCCTGGGCGCGGCGATGTCGATCACGGCGTTCCCGGTGCTGGCCCGGATCCTGACCGACCGGGGTATGCACCGCACCCGGCTGGGCGGGCTGGCGCTGGCCAGCGCCGCGGTCGACGACGTGATCGCGTGGTCGCTGCTGGCGGTCGTCGTGACGGTGGCCGGGGCGTCGGCCGAGGCGCAGTGGCACGTGCTGCTCGCGCTGCCGTTCGTCGCGCTGATGTTCTTCGTCGTGCGTCCGCTGCTGCGCCGGTTGCTGCCGGTGCACGCGCGGGCGGGCCGGCTGACGCCTCCGGTGCTCGCGGTGATCCTGATCGGGCTATTGCTCTCGGCGTACGCGGCCGAGTGGCTGGGCGTGCACGTGATCTTCGGGGCGTTCATCTTCGGCGCGGTGATGCCCCGGGAGGGCGGCGAGGCGCTCCGGCAAGACATCCTGGAGAAGCTCGAGCAGGTATCGGTCCTGCTGCTGCTCCCGGTGTTCTTCTTCGTCTCCGGCATCAAGGTGGACCTGCGGAACGTCGGGCTGTCCGGGCTCGGCGAGCTGGCGCTGATCCTGGTGGTGGCGATCAGCGGCAAGTTCGTCGGGGCGTTCGTCGGGGCCCGGCTGCAGCGGGTGCCCCTGCGTCAGTCGTTCGCGCTGGCCACGCTGATGAACACCCGTGGGCTGACCGAGATCGTGATCCTGACCGTCGGGCTGCAGCTGGGGATCCTGGACTCGTCGCTGTTCTCGCTGATGGTCGTGATGGCGATCGTGACGACGGTGATGGCCGGCCCGCTGCTCTCGGCGTTCTACTCGAAGCGCCGGATCGAGCGGGACATCGCCGAGGCCGAGCGGGCGTCGCTGGGGACGGTGGCGGCTCGTCGCGTGTTCGCGGTCGTGGACGACCCGGCGACGCAGAAGGCGGACGTCGAGTTGGCGGCGGCGCTGGTCGGGGCGCAGCGGCCGGCCGAGGTCGTGCTGTCGCGGCTGCTGCCGTACCGGTCGCCGGCGTTGGAGGTCGGAACCGGGCTGTCGGGGGAACTGGCCGAGATGGCGCGCTCGCTGGAGGAGACCGAGCGGTTGGCGGCGCGGGTCCGGCGGGACGATCTGCCGGTGCCGGTCCTGTCGCGGTTCTCGAGCGACGTGGAGCACGACCTGGCGCTGCAGATCGAGGCGTCGGGGCCGGACGTGGTGGTTTTTCGTTCGTCCCGGCCCGGGATGGGTCCGGTGGTGGCCGGTGAGCTGGTGACGGTGGCGTCCGGGTTGCCGGAGCGGCCTTCGGCGGTGGGGGTTGGGTGGGGCACCGATGCCGATTCGGTGGCCGCGTTGCGGGCGGCGGCGTTGATCGCGGCCGCGCGGCGGTTGCCGTTGGTGATCTCGGATTCCGGGCGGCGGGCCTCGGCGGCGGCGACGGAGTTGACCCGGCACGGGGTGGCGACGTCGGTGGGGGCGGTGCCGTCGGATGCGTTGGTCGTGGCAGGTGGGGTGGAGTTGGCGGAGGGGGAGCACGTGGCGGTTCGGGCGGCGCTGGACGCGGATGCCTCTCCGATCGGGGACTGGATCGGGATGGTGCCGGTGGAGGTGCCGGTTCCGGCCTGATTCCGGATCCGGTCGCCGGCTGGCTGCCGGAGGCGGGCTGATCGGTGGAAGCGTCGGGGGGACGCTCTATCGTTCGGGGCATGGCGGAATCGTCGCGGGCGCCGTTGTCGGCTCTTCTCCGGCCGGGAGAGCGGCTCGGCTGGATGTTCCGTGACCGCAAGCTGTTCCGCCGCCCGTTCGGGCAGCCGCCGCCGACGCTCACCGAGGTGCCGCCCGAGGTGGTGGCGTCGGCCCGGGCGGCGAACCCGCACTTCCTCCGGAACATCGCGATCGCGGTACCGGCCGCGCTGATCGCCAGCTTCATCGTCGTCTGTGGGCTGAGCCTCGTCGTCTTCCGTGGGAACGGGGGCGGCTGGGGCTTCCTGGTGATGATCGTGCTCGTGCTGGTGATCTTCGGGCTGGCCGCCGGGGGCGTCTGGCTCGGCGCGCAGAGCGCCCGCACGGCGGCGAACCGGCCGAACGCGATGGCCGCCGAGCAGCGCGCCCGCTACGACCGCGAACTGGCCGACTGGCACTCCCGCAAGGCCCAGTTCGAGCAGCAGGAGCAGCAGCGCAGCGAGCAGTTCCCGGAGTGGTCACCGGCCGCTCCCCCGCCGCAGACCCGTCGAATCGACATCGTCGGCGGCACGCTCTGGGGCTGGGAGGGGCTGCTCACGGTCTTCGGTTCGTCCACTCTGGCCGGCGGCGGCCAGCTCACCGTGCTCGACCTGACCGGCGAGGGCGTCGTCCGCGAGCTGGCCGAGGTGGCCGGCGAGGCCGGCCTCTCCACCGACGTGCAACTGTTCCCGGCCGACCTGGCCTCGGCCGACGTGCTGGCCGGCCTCGACGAGCGTCAGTTCGTCGACGTGCTGGTCGAGGCGGTCCACGGTGGAGAGGGTGGCGACCGGTTCGAGCGTTCGGCCGACGACCGCGTGCTCGGCGCCGTCTGCGCGGTGCTGGCGCCGGGCGGGCTGACGGTGGCCCGGGTGCTGGCGTCCCTGCAGGTGCTGCTCGGGGAGGCGGCTGATCTCCCGGCCGAGGAGCAGGCGCGCGTTCTCGGGGCCTTCTCGGAGCAGTACCGGCACGAGATCGGGCCGCGGTTGCGTCAACTGGAGTCGCTGCTGCACCCGCTGGCACCCCTCGGCAGCGCGGCCCAGCCCCGGCCGCCGGCCCAGCTGTCGTGCATCGCGACGCTGAGCACCGGCAGCACCGCGCGCGACGAGGTGCTGGGTGACCTGGTGGTGCAGCGGCTGACCCGGGGCGCGGCCACCGGCGAGGCCGGCGGTGCCCCGCGCACGATCGCCGTGGTCGGGGCCGACGAGATCGCCCGCCGGCACCTGGAACGGTTGTCGGACGTGTGCGAGCGACGGGGCATCCGGCTGCTGTACCTGTTCCGGCACCTGCGGGGGACGTCGCTGCAGGTGCTCGGGGCCGGGGCGGTCGGCGTGATGCGGCTCGGCAATCACCAGGAGGCGAACGAGGCCGCGGAGTTCATCGGCCGCCAGCAGCGGTTCGTGCTGAGCCGGTTGACCCGTCAGCTCGGCGGGGCCGAGACGCACACGACCGGCGAGTCGGAGACGCTGACCAGGGGTAGTCGTCCGATGCCGTCGGTGCGCCGGCCGTGGCAGGCGCTGTCCGGGCTGGTGGGCAACTCGTCGCGCTCGTGGCGGACGACCGAGGGGCACGCCGAGGGCACGAACTGGAACAACGCCGAGACCTACGAGCGGGCGTCGGAGTTCACGGTGGAGCCGCGGACCCTGCAGGGGTTGCCCGACTATGCGATGTTGCTGGTGACGGCCGGGCAGCAGGGGCCGGTGGTGACGGCGGTCGAGTGCAACCCCGACATCGTCTCGTTGCCCCGGGTGGCGATGGAGCCGCTGCCTTCTTCGGGGGGTGGGTCGCCGATCGGGCAGGTGGCGCCGCCGATGGCGCTGCCCCGGCCGCCGACCCCGCCTCGGGGGCCGGGAAGCCCGCCCGCGCCGTAGGGCGATCGGGCGGGCGTCGGCGGTTACGGGTTGCGGTGGGACTCGTAGCGGAAGCCCCGGCGGCCGAAGACCACCCGGGTGCCCGGGGTCAGCGTCACTTTCTGGTTCGGGTCCAGGCGGGTCCAGGACTCGCTGTTCGGGGGCGCTATGTGCGTCCCGTTGGCCGACGCCAGATCGATGACGTTGACGTCCCAGCCGTCGAGTTCGATCCTCGCGTGGATTCGCGAGACCACGCCCTTCGGGTCGTCGATCCGGAGGGCTCGGGCCCGGCCCTGGAGGACGGCCTCGTCGCGTTCCGGCTCGCGTCCGACGACGTAGTCGGTGTCGAGGCGGAACGTTGCTCCGTCGTCGAGGACCAGGAGGCCCAGCGGCGGACGGGGACCCGTGCGCGAGACGTGCGTGAGCTGCGCCATCGAGATGCCGCAGACCGCGCAGTACGGCACGCGCGGATCGTTGAAGTGGTCGTTCTTGCAGTAGATGCCCAGCACGATCGGGCGGGCGTCCGCCTCCTCGGCCCCGTCGGCGGGAACCGGGCCCGGCGGCGGCTGGACGTCGGCCGGCGGCAGGGGGCCGGACGTCTGCGTCGGCTCGGCGTCGTCGCCGATGAGCAGGACCGCCTCGAAGGGGGCGCCCGGGTCGAAACCGGCCGGTCGCGGCGCGGCCGGTGGGGCCGACGACGGCTGGAGGGCCGGGTCGGGGACCGGCTGGTCCGGAAGTACCGGTGAGGGTCCGGTGGGCGAGTACGCCCCCGGGGCCGGGGGCGCATCGAACGGTGGCGCGCTGGACGGCGCCGCGCTCGACGGCGGGGCGCTGAACGGGGCCGGGGGCGCGCTGAACGGAGCCGGGGGCGCGCTGAACGGGGCCGGGGGCGGGCCGTCGGGGGCCGGGGGCATGGGGCGGTCGCCGTACGGCGCGTCCCCGTACGGCGGAGGCGGCGGGAGCGCCGGGTCGCCGTAGGATGCCGGGCTTCCGAACGGGGCGGGAGGAGCGGGCGGCGCGTCGCCGAACGGCGCCGGCTCCCCGAACGGCGCCGGCGGCGCGGACGACGGGGAGACCCCGTACGGCGCTGGCGGCGCGTCCCCGAACGCCTGCGGCGCAGGCGGCGGCGATTCGTCGCCGAACGGCCGTGGCGCAGGCGGCGGTTCGTCGCCGAGCGGCCGCGGCGGAGCGGAGTCGCCGAACGGAGAAGGCGGCGCGGAGTCGCCGAACGGCGCGGCGGGCGGCCGGTCACCGTGCGGCTCGGAGTCCCCGAACGGCACCGGCGGCGCGGATGCCGGAGAGTCGCCGAACGGCGCCGGCGGCGCCGATGACGGTGAGTCGCCGAACGACGGCCGGTCACCGAACGGAGCAGGCGGCGCCGAAGCCGGCGAATCGCCGAACGGCGCGGGCGGCGCGGGCGGCGCGGAATCGTCAGCCGGCGGCAGCAGCGGAGCGGACTCCGCCGGAGCCGAGAACGACGCCGGCGGCTCGTAGCCACTCCGCGACACCGCCGCCGCCCCCCGAGGCGGCACCGCGTCCGACTCCACCGACCCCGGCCTCGGAACGAACTCCGAATCCCCGTCGAACGGCGTGAACGCCTCCGTCCGCTGCAACGGCTCGTCGTCAACGTCGTCGTCGTCATCCACCGCCACGAGCGACGGCCGCACCCCGGAAGACACCGCCGTCGCGGTGACCGAAGGCGCCGAAACCTCAGAAACCACCACCGGAGCCACAGCCGGCGCCGGAGCCACGGCCGGCGCCGGACCCGGAGCCACGGCCGACGGAGGCCCGAACACGAACCCACCCGCCCGGACGACCCCACCATCGAGCCGCAACCACGGGTCAGCCGAACCCGCCCCGAGCGCGTCGAGCTCACCGCGGATCACCCGAGCCGGCGCCGCGATCATCCGGTCGACCCACGTCAACGCGTCCCGGCCGTCGAGCACGATCTCGCCGTCGTCGGTCACGACCGCGACCTGCACGTCCCCGTGCAGGATCACCGCCACGCCGTCGCCGACCGGACCGAACGCGGCCAGCGCCGGGAACTCGTCGGCCGCCGAGATCAGCAGCGACGCCAACCGGCGCCCGAGACGACGCCCGTCGCCGCCGGCCGCCGACGCGATCACATCGAGGATCGACGCCGTCCGCTCGTCGTCGCCCTCGGGCGCCGCGTAGAGCAGCACGAGATCGCCGTACCGGGCCAGCAGGCCGGAGCCGGCGACCGGCGCGAGCGTCCGGTCGTCGGGCTTCTCATCGGTGTTACCTGTGGTCACACGAACCTCCCACCCCGGAACCGCCAGTGGATCGAGAACACCCTCATCGGGCCGTTCGCGAAGGCCCAGACTGCCATCCAAACCAGGATGAAGAGAATCCAGTAGGAAAGTGACTGCAATCCGGTGAGCCCGTCGATGCCCGGGACGACGCCCGACAGCAGCAGCGCCCAGACGAGCAGCCCCTCGTTCACCAGCGTCAGCAGGCCGAACAGCGTCGGCCAGTCCTTCTCCCACCGCCACTGCATGAGGAAGTGGTACAGCAGCTCCCAGAGCACGCCGACGACCGTCACGGTCACGATCACGGTGTAGGCGATCCGGTATTTACTGCCGAGAGCCACCCCGAGCGGCAGGAACGGCGTCACGACCAGCGCCACCAGCCCGCCGATGACCAGCGTGAACACGATCCGCGACTGGATCCGGCCCCATAACGTGGGCAACATGTGAACAATCCCCTCAGATCTGCTTGTTTCGTGCCCACTTGAGCCACTGACTCACCGATCGAGCCGGCCCGATGCGACGAGCGAAGCCCCGCCGTGCGAGGTCGTCGGCGATCTCCTGCGCGGCCACCTGCAGGCCGAGGAACGTGTCCACACCCGGGAAGTACCCGCCCAGCGTCGGCGACCCGGACGCGTACATCCGGCCCTCGCCGTTCGCCGTGCCCTTCAGCTCGAACGACCGCTCCACGTCCAGGCGCCCGACCGGGTTGCGGCCGACACCGCTGTGGTCCATCAGGTCGGCCAGCAGCCGGTGCTCGCGGATGTCGGCCTCCAGGCCGGTGCAGTCGATGATGAAGTCGGCGGCGATGTCGGTGAACTGTCCGTTCCCGAGCTTCACGCGACTCGTCGTGCGCCCGTCCGGGCCCACCGACACCGCCTCCGCCGTGCCTTCGAGCGTGTGGTACCAGTTCTGCGCCCGGCCGGCGTTCATCTGGGCCTGCCAGCGCCGCCGCCACGGGGTGTTGGTGCCTCCCATGTCCTTGTAGGCCTGAGCCCGGTCGGCGCCCTCCAACTTCCGGACGCGCGCCTTGAGCTGACCGCCCCACACCGACTTCGGGTAGTTGAAGCCCTGATAAGCGAAGCCGTTGCCGCCCTTGCGACGCAGCCACGGCCCCTTGCCGTGCGATCCGCGGATGTAGGTGCGGAACAGGTGCACGATCTGCGTCTGCAGGCCGTACCTCTCCCGGTCGTCCATCAACCGCTGGAGAACCCGCGACGCGACGATGCCACCCCCGCGCACCAGCACGGTTCCTGGTCGCGAGCGCAGGAACGTATAGACGTGCTCGTGGTCCTCGTACGCGTTGACCACGTGGTGGAAGTCCTGGTGCTTCGTCCGGAAGTCCTGTAGCTCGGGCAGGAACTTCAGGCCCGGGTAGCCGACGCCGACGTGCACGTACTGCGACCGGTAGGCGATGCGCTTGGTCGCGGTGGCGCCGTCGGGGGGCGTCAGGATCGTGAAGTAACCGCCACCGTGACGGCGGCGCACCATCCGCACCTGGCCCTTGACCAGCATCTCCCACCAGCGGATGCGCTTGGCCTCCCGCTCCAGGTTCTCGAACACCATCCCGGCCCGCGGGGTGTAGTAGTCCGCGAACAGCGGCTCGACCAGGACTTGCCAGGCCGCCTTGAGCGATTTGTCGCGGAGGGTCTCCTCCATCGCGTACGACGGAAAGCCCCAGATGTTGTCGGGCCGCGACGCCGAGTCGGACCGGATGCGCTCCGGGCGGGGGATCTGCGAGACCCGGGTCAGGTACTCGTAGGTCTGCCACGGGGTGTCGATGTTGGACAGGATGCGGATCTGCTCGGTCGGGACGCCGGCGATGCGCAGGTAGTCCACCGTGACGAACGACCCGATACCCCCACCGATCGTGATGAACGGAACATCGACGATCGGGATGCCGGCCGCGGCCACCATCTGGTCCGACCAGATGCTGGTCTCGAGTAACTGCGGAGTGAGGTCGCCCCCGCCGGTCGGGGGGACCGACCTCGGCGGTGCGGCAACGGGGCCGGCCGCGTACCCGGGCCCCACACCGGGCGTCTGACCGGGATACGGACTGCTCATGACCCCTCACCATCTCGTTCGCAGCAACAAGAACCGCAGCGGGCAGGAGCCCGCTGCGGTCGGAACGCTAGGGGACGGAAGTCGCTCCCCGCCTGCTGTGACGCCTATGCGACTGGACCTTTGCTAGACCTTGGCCGGCTCCGGCGTCATCGCATCGAGAAAATCGGACGCCCAGTCAAGCAGAGCCGTGTCACGCAGCGGCTGGCCCCCCACCCGGGCGGTCGCCGGCCGGGGCACCAGCACCGCGTCCACCGCCTGCTTGTACATCGCGCCGGGGTAGAGCCGCTGCAGCCGCATGACCTTCGACTCCGGCAGCCGGAGCGGCGCGAACCGCACCTGCCGCCCCTGCAGCGACACCTCGGTCACCGAGGCCAGCCGGGCGCGCACCCGGAATGCGGCCACCGCGAACAGGTTCTCCACCGCCTCCGGCGGGTTGCCGTACCGGTCGCGGATCTCGTCACGCACGGCTTCCAGCTCCGACGCCGTCGTCACGCCGGCCAGCTTCCGGTAGGCCTCGAGCCGCAGCCGCTCCCCCGGGATGTAGTCGTGCGGCAGGTGGGCGTCGACCGGCAGGTCGACCTTCACCTCGGACTCGATCTCCGGCTTCTCGCCCTTGTACTCGGCGACCGCCTCGCCGACCAGCCGGACGTAGAGGTCGAAACCGACGTTCGCGATGTGCCCGGACTGCTCGCCGCCGAGCAGGTTGCCCGACCCGCGGATCTCCAGGTCTTTCATCGCGACGGCCATGCCGGCGCCGAGGTCGGAGTTCTGCGCGATCGTGGCCAGCCGGTCGTGCGCGGTCTCGGTGAGCGGCCGCTCCGGCGGGTACAGGAAGTACGCGTAGGCCCGCTCGCGCCCACGCCCGACCCGGCCCCGGATCTGGTGCAGCTGGGAGAGGCCCAGCACGTCGGCCCGCTCGACGATCAGCGTGTTCGCGTTCGGGATGTCCAGACCGGACTCGACGATCGTGGTCGAAACCAGGACGTCGTACTCCTTCTCGTCGAAACCGAGCATCACGCGTTCGAGCGCGTCCTCGTTCATCTGCCCGTGGGCCACCGCCACCCGGGCCTCGGGCACCAGCGACCGCAGCCGGGCCGCCGCCCGCTCGATCGACTCCACCCGGTTGTGCAGGTAGAACACCTGACCGTCGCGGAGCAGCTCGCGGCGCACGGCCGCACCGATCTGCTTCTCCTCGTACGGGCCGACGAACGTCAGCACCGGGTGCCGCTCCTCCGGCGGCGTGAGGATCGTCGACATCTCGCGGATGCCGGTCAGCGACATCTCCAGCGTCCGCGGGATCGGCGTCGCCGACATCGTCAGCACGTCGACGGCCGTCCGCATCTGCTTGAGCTGTTCCTTGTGCTCGACGCCGAACCGCTGTTCCTCGTCGACGATGACCAGCCCGAGGTCCTTGAACCGGGTCGAGGGCTGCAGCAGCCGGTGGGTGCCGACCACGATGTCGACTTCGCCCGACGCCAGCTTCGCCACCGTTTCGGAGGCCTCGGCGTCGGTCTGGAAACGGGAGAGCTGCGCAATGGAAACAGGGAACTGCGCCATCCGCTCGGAGAACGTCGTGAAGTGCTGCTTGGCCAGGATCGTGGTCGGGACCAGCACCGCGACCTGCTTGCCGTCCTGCACGGCCTTGAAGGCCGCCCGGACCGCGATCTCGGTCTTGCCGTAGCCGACGTCGCCACAGATCACGCGGTCCATCGGGTAGGGCTTCTCCATGTCGCCCTTGACCTCGTTGATCGCCTCCAGCTGGTCGGGCGTCTCCACGTACGGGAACGCGTCTTCCAGCTCGCGCTGCCAGGGCGTGTCGGCGTTGAACGCGAAGCCCTTCGTGCTGGTGCGGGCCGCGTAGAGACGGATCAGCTCACCGGCGATCTCCTTGACCGCCTTGCGGGCCCGGCCCTTGGCCTTCTGCCAGTCGGCCCCGCCCATCTTGTGCAGCGCGGGCTGCTCGCCGCCGACGTAGCGGGTCAGCTGCTCCAGCGCGTCGGTGGGCACGAACAGCCGGTCGCCCGGCTGCCCCCGCTTGCTCGGCGCGTACTCCAGGACCAGGTACTCACGCTCGCCGCCGTTGATCGTCCGTTTGATCATTTCGACGTAGCGCCCGACGCCGTGCTGCTCGTGCACGACGTAATCGCCCGGCTGGAGCTGCAGCGGGTCGACCGCGTTGCGCCGGCGCGAGGGCATGCGGCCCCGCTCGCGCCCGGAGCCGGCCCGGGCGCCGGTGAGGTCGGACTCGGTGAAGAGCAGCAGCCGGGCGCTCTCCAGCACGAACCCGCCGGCCAACTGCCCGGTGGTCACCAGTACCGACTGCGCCGACGGCTCGGCGTCGACGTCGGAGACCAGTTGCGCGCCGATCTCGGCCTCGCGCAGCGTCTCGGCGGCCCGCTGCGCGGACCCCGGCCCCTCGAAGACCAGCGCGACCCGCCAGCCTTCGGAGCTGCGCCTGCGCACCTCTTCGATGGCCCGCGCCGTGTCTCCGCGGAACGCGTCGACCGGCTTCGCGTCGATGGCCAGCGACTCCCGGGCTGCGCCCGGATCGTCCACCGTGGGGATCTGCACGTCGGTCGCGTCGTCCGCGTCGAACGATTCGGACGCGACGGGAGCCGCGGCCGTGCCGAACGGCGCCACGGTCCACCAGGGCAACCCACGACCGACGGCGGCCGAGCGCACGTCGGCGAGGCTGCGGAACGCGGCCGCGCCGAGATCGATCGGAGCCTCGCCACCACCGGCCGCGGCGGCCCACGAGGCGGCCAGGAACTCGGCGCTGGTCGCGACCAGGTCGCGGGCCCGAGCGCGGATGCGCTCGGGGTCGCAGAGCAGCACGTGGGTGCCGCCCGGCATCGCCTCGACCAGCAGCTGGAGCTGGCCCGAGCCTTCGAGCAGCGCCGGGGTCAGCGACTCCATGCCCTCGACCGGAATGCCGTCGGCCACCTTGTCGAGCATCTCGGCCAGCGCCGGGTGGTCCTTGGCCAGCTGGACCGCCCGCTCCCGGACCTCCGGGGTGAGCAGCAGCTCGCGGCAGGGCGGCGCCCAGAGGCCGTGGGTGGCGATCTCCAGCGAGCGCTGGTCGGCCACCGCGAAGTACCGCACCTCCTCGACCTCGTCGCCCCAGAACTCGACCCGGACCGGGTGCTCCTCGGTCGGCGGGAACACGTCGAGGATGCCGCCGCGGACCGCGAACTCGCCCCGCTTCTCGACCAGGTCGACCCGGGCGTAGGCGATGGCGACCAGCCGCTCGACGACCTCGTCGAGCGGAGCGGTGTCACCGGCCTGCAGGCCGACCGGTTCGAGGTCGCCCAGGCCGGAGAGCTGCGGCTGCAGGACGCTGCGGACCGGGGCGATCACGACGTCGAGCGGGCCGGTGGTCGGGTCGTCCTTCGACGGGTGCGCGAGCCGGCGCAGCACGGCGAGCCGACGGCCGATCGTGTCGGCGCGCGGCGAGAGCTTCTCGTGCGGCAGCGTCTCCCAGGCCGGGTACACCGCGATCCGGTCGGGCGGCAGCAGGCAGGTGAGGGCCGCGGCCAGGTCGTCGGCTTCGCGGCCGGTCGCGGTGACGGCCAGCACCGGCGCGCCGGCCGCGGCCCGGGCCTCGGCCAGCGCGGCGACGACGAACGGGCGCAGCGACTCGGGAGCGGTGAGGTCGAGCTCCCCGGCGTCGGGCCCGGCGGCGCGGGCGGCGGCCTGGGAAAGAGCGGGATCGGAGCGGGCAGCGGTGAGCAGACCACTGAGGCTCATGCAGATGCCTTCCAATTGCTAATGGACAGCACGAAGCCCCCGATCAGGAGAATCGGGAGGCGTGCCGTGCGTCTACAAGCCTACGCCGAGCGTCCGACAAAACGGATGGCCACGGGTCGGTCGCTGTGACCACGACCATCGTTTCCACCCGGGGTAGCCGGGCACCTGCGTAAGCGTGACGGAATGGCGGTCGTACGTGCGTCCGGGCCTGCTCATGGTGGGCGCGTTGGGCATCCAGCTGGCGTTCATCCTGTCGTACGTCGGCGCCTGGCACGCCCCGGAGGCCGACGGGTTACCGGTCGCGACCGTGTCGTCGGCCGCCGTCGAGGACTTCCAGGCCCAGGTCGACGCGAAGAGCGACGCGGTCGCCGCCCACGCGTACTCCCGCCGCGCCGACGCGATCGCCGCACTGAACGACCAGGACGTCTACGCGGTGCTGCTCTCCGGCCGGGACGGGCTCGAACTGCACCTCGCCTCGGCGAGCAACGGCGCGGCCGCGGAGGCGCTCACCCAGGTCTACGGCCGGGTCTCGACCGTAACCGGCACCGCGGTCAGCGTGTACGACGACCGCCCGCTGCCGGCCACCGACAACCGCGGGATCTCGCCGTTCTACCTGGTCGTCGGCTGGGTCGTCGGCGGGTACCTGGTGTCGACGCTGCTCTCGTTCATCGCCGGCGCGCATCCGGCCGCGCAGCGGGGCCGGATCCGGGTGCTGGCGCTGCTGCTCTACGCGGTGGCGTCGGGCGTCGGCGGCGCGGTGGTCGTCGGGCCGGTGCTCGGGATCTGGCACTCCAACCTGGTGCCGCTGGCCACGCTCGGGATCGTCGTGGTGTTCGGCGCCTCGATCACCTCGGCCGCGCTGTCGGCGCTGCTCGGCGCGGTCGGGACCGGGCTGACGATCCTTCTGCTGGTCGTGCTGGGCAACCCGGGGTCGGGCGGCCCGTTCGCGCCGGAGATGCTGCCCGGGCCGTTCCGCGAGCTGCACACCTGGCTGCTCACCGGCGCGGCCACCCAGGCGACCAGGGCCGTCGTCTACTTCTCCGGCCGCGGTCTGGCCGCCGACTACCTCGTGCTGTTGCTCTGGTGCGGGATCGGGACGCTGCTGTACCTGCTCGCGATCACCGTCCGCGGTCGTCGGCGTCCCACTACTTGATCGATGCGGGGTCGACCCCTCAAATCGTCGGATCCAGCCTCTAGGCTGGGTGAACACAGGACACCGCCGTCCTGCGCCAATCCCTCCAGAGAGCCGGGGAGCCGTCATGTCCGAAGCCGAGGCCGTGCCGTCCGACCTGTGGGGTCTGGGCAGCGTGACGCCCGACGCGGCGAACGAGGCCGATCGGGTGCTGCGGGCCGACATCCGGCGCATCGGCAACCTGCTCGGCGAGACGCTCGTCCGCCAGGAGGGGCCCGACCTGCTGGAGCTGGTCGAGAAGGTCCGGGCCGCGGCCCGCACCGACGCGGCGGCCGCCGCCGACGCGCTGTCGGGCACCGACATCCCGACCGCGATCCGGCTGGTCCGTGCGTTCGCGACCTACTTCCACCTGGCCAACATCACCGAGCAGGCGCACCGCGGCCGTGATCTGCGCCGCCGCCGGGTGACGCAGGGCGGCTGGCTCGACGGCGCGGCCCGCCGCATCAAGGACCGCGGGCTCACCGCCGACGAGATCGCGAACGGCGCCGAGCAGCTGGCGATCCGGCCGGTCTTCACCGCGCACCCCACCGAGGCGGCCCGCCGGTCGACGCTGGCCAAGCTTCGCCGCGTCGCCGACCTGCTCGACGCCGAGGCCACCGAGGCCGCGGTGTCCGGCCTGCCCGAGGGCACGGTCAGCGCCCAGACCAACCGCGAGCTCGCCGAGGTCGTCGACCTGCTCTGGCAGACCGACGAGCTGCGGCTGGAGAAGCCCGAGCCCACCGACGAGGCCCGCAACGCGATCTACTACCTGAACGACCTGCACGCCGACGCGGCGCCCGCGGTGCTCACCAAGCTCGCCGACATCCTGGGCGACCTCGGCGCCGAGGTGCCCCCCACCGCCACCCCGCTGACGTTCGGCAGCTGGATCGGCGGCGACCGCGACGGCAACCCGTTCGTGACGCCGCAGGTCACCCGGGACGTACTGAAGCTCCAGTACGAGTACGGCATCCGCGACACCGACGCCGATCTGGCCGCGCTGGTCGAGGAGCTGTCGATCTCCGACCACGTGGTCGACGTCTCCCCCGCCCTGCTCGAGAGCGTCGATCAAGACCTCGCGAACCTCCCCGAGCTGGAGGGGCGGTACCGGCGGGTCAACGGCGCCGAGCCCTACCGGCTGAAGATCCGGCTCATGCGGGCCAAGCTGGCCAACACCCGCACCCGGCTGGCCCGGAACACCCCGCACCAGCCCGGGCGCGACTACCTGGGCACCACCGACCTGCTGGCCGATCTCGAGCTGATGCGCCGCTCGCTGCTCGAGCACCGGGGCGAGCTGATCGCGAACGGCCGGCTCACCCAGCTGATCCGCACGGTGGCCGCGTTCGGCCTGCACCTGGCCACGCTCGACGTCCGCGAGCACGCCGAAGCGCACCACCAGGCGCTGGCGCAGTTCGTCGACCGGGTGGGCGAGCTGTACGAGCCGTACGCCAACCTGAGCCGCGAGGCCCGCACCGAGTACCTGGCCCGCGAGCTGGCCGGGCGCCGTCCGCTGGGCGGTCCGGATGCGCAGCTCGACGCGGCCGGCGCTAAGACGTTCGGCGTGTTCGGGGCGATCCGCGACATCCTCGACCAGTTCGGCCCCGAGGTGATCGAGTCCTACATCATCTCGATGACCGAGGGCGTCGACGACGTGCTGGCCGCGGCCGTGCTGGCCCGCGAGGCCGGGCTGGTCGACGTCCCCGGCGGCACCGCCCGCATCGGGTTCGTGCCGCTGCTCGAGCAGGTCGCTGAGCTCAACGTCGCGGGCGAGATCCTCGACCGGCTGCTCTCGATCCCGGCCTACCGGGCGATCGTCACCTCGCGTGGCGACGTTCAGGAGGTCATGCTCGGGTACTCCGACTCGAACAAGGACGCCGGCATCACGTCCAGCCAGTGGCAGATCCACCGGGCCCAGCGGGCGCTGCGTGACGTCGCCCAGCGCCACGGCGTCCGCCTGCGGCTGTTCCACGGCCGCGGAGGGACCGTCGGCCGCGGCGGCGGCCCGACGCACGAGGCCATCCTGGCCCAGCCGTACGGCACGCTCGACGGCGCGATCAAGGTGACCGAGCAGGGCGAGGTCATCTCCGACAAGTACGCGGTGCCGTCGCTGGCCCGGGAGAACCTCGAGCTCACGGTGGCCGCCGTGCTGCAGGCGACGCTGCTGCACACGACGCCCCGGCAGCCACAGGAAGACCTCGATCGCTGGTCGGACCTGATGGACCGGGTCGCCGCACCGGCGCAGCAGGCCTACCGCGACCTGATCCACGACCCCGACCTGCCCCGCTACTTCTGGGCCTCGACGCCGGCCGAGCTGCTCGGCGCGCTGAACATCGGGTCGCGGCCGTCGAAGCGGCCCGACACCGGGTCGGGGCTGGCCGGGCTGCGGGCGATCCCGTGGGTGTTCGGCTGGACGCAGTCCCGGCAGATCGTGCCGGGCTGGTACGGGGTGGGCACCGGGCTGGCCGCGGCCCGCGAGGCCGGGTTCGACGACCTGCTGGCCGACGCCTACGAGCGCTGGCACTTCTTCCGGGCGTTCGTATCGAACGTCGAGATGACGCTGGTCAAGACCGACCTGTCGATCGCCCGCCGGTACGTGGAGCGGCTGGTCGACCCGGGGCTGCGGCACATCTTCGACCTGATCGTCGCCGAGCACGAGCGCACGGTCGCGCAGATCCTGCAGGTCACCGGGGAAACCGCGCTGCTCGACGCGCAGCCGGTGCTGCAGCGGACGCTGGCCGTGCGCGACACGTACCTGCAGCCGTTGCACCACCTGCAGATCGAGCTGCTGGCCCGGTACCGGGCCAACGAGGAGGACCCGCAGCTCCAGCGGGCCCTCCTGCTCACGATCAACGGCGTAGCCGCCGGCATGCGCAACACCGGCTGAAAACTCTGTGTTAACAGGCCTCCGCAGGCGATCGGTTCGCCGATCGCCTGCGTAGGGTCGAATAACCCCCGTTCGGTCAGTGGCGATCGTGCGGTCCCCGTCCGGCCCGACGGAGGACAGCTCATGAGATCGAGACAACTCGGTGCCGACGGCCCGAACGTCAGCGCGGTCGGGCTCGGCTGCCTGGCCCTGAGCTGGACCCAGGACGACGACGTGTCGATCGCCGTGATCCGCTCGGCACTCGACCACGGCGTCACGTTCTTCGACACGGCCGACGTGTACGGCTCAGGGCACAACGAGGAGATCGTCGGGCGGGCGTTACGGCGGCACCGCTCCGAGGTGACGCTGGCCAGCAAGGTCGGGTTGCTGCCCGACCCGATGCGCACCGAGGGCTCCCCGCAGCACATCGAGACCGCGATCGACGCCAGCCTCTACCGGCTCGGCGACGACGTCATCGACCTCTACTACCTGCACCGGGTCGACCCGCTGGTCCCGCTGGCGGAGACCTGGGGCGCGCTGGCCGACCTGGTCGAGAAGGGCAAGGTCCGGCACCTCGGCCTGTGCGAGGTCACGCCCGAGCAGGCGGCCGAGGCGCACGCGATCCACCCGGTCTCCGCGGTCCAGTCCGAGTTCTCGCTGTGGATGCGCGATCCGCTCGACAGCGGCGTGATCGACTGGTGCGCCCGCCACGGCGCCGCCTTCGTGCCGTACGCGCCGCTCGGCCGCGGGCCGCTGACCGGCGCGGTCACCGCGGCCGACACCGACGACGGCGCGCTGAGCGCGATCCGGCTGGTGGCCGCGCGGCACCGCGCCACCCCGGCCCAGGTCGCGATCGCCTGGGCGCTGGCCCAGGGCGAGCACGTGATCCCGATCCCGGGCACCAAGCACCGCCGCTACCTGCAGGAGAACGTCGGGGCGGCCCGGCTCGCGCTCGAGCCCGACGACCTACACGCGCTGGAACCCCTGCTCCACCGCTGACCGGCGGAAGTACCCCAGGGCCAGCACCGCGAGGATCCCCAGGCAGAGCGCGCCGACTCCGCCGACCAGGTACAGCAGCGTCCGCGGCGGTCCGCTCGGCGCCACCGGCACCATCGCGGGCACGATCAGCTCGGCGACGACCTGGGGATCGTCGACGCTCTGGCGCACCCCGGCCCGGGCCAGCGCGTTGGCGACGTCGGCGCCGGCCTCGGCGTCCGGACCGCTCACCACGACCCGGATGTTCACGGTGGCCGGCTGCTGGGCCACCGTGGTGCTCTTGGCGACCGCGGACGGACGCTCGCCCAGCACCGTGGCGACGTCGTCGAGCGTCGCCGGGGCGGACAGGTACGCCACGTACCGGCTGGTCGCAAGCGTCAGGTCGTCGGAGCCGACCTCGCCGGGGTCGCGCGGCGAGAGGCTGAGCACGGCCGTGCTCGTGTACATGTCGGGCTGCGCGCGCACGTAGCCGACGGTCGTCGCGGCCAGGCACAGGATCAGCGCGACGACCAGCGCGAACGGTGACCCCCGGTTCATCGCGCGACCGCCCCCTCCAGAGGCCGCTCCACGGCGTCGGCCGGTGGCGCCTCCGGTGGGGAGGCCGGGCGCCGACGGCGGGCCGCCACCAGCCCGATGGCCGCCACCAGCAGCGCACTCACGCCGGCCCCGGCCAGCACCAGGGGCGGGAACACCGGCCCGAACACCGGGGCCGCGCCCGGCCGCCGGGTCACCGCCACCGACCCGAGCGGCGTCGGCACCTGTTCACCGGCCGTGAGCAGCGCCGACCCGTCGTCGGAGTAGGTGATCGCCTCGCCCTGCGGGGCGCGGCCGAGCGCGAGCCGCCGCGGAACGCCGTTACGCAGGGCCTGGACCACGTCCCCGTCGGGCGCGTCCCACTCCAGCGCCGCGCCGTGGGTCCGCACGACGAACCGGACGCCGTCCGGCGAGACCGCGCCGCCGGTGATCGCGAGCGCGGCGCCGGTGCGGCCGGGCAGCCACGGGCGGAGGTCGAGCGAGCCGGCCCGGCGCAGCGTCGTGACCGGCTGCAGCGGGGCGTCGGCCTCGTAGACCGGCGCGACCCCGGAGGTCGTCTTGCCGATCAGGACGATCTGCCCGGTCAGCGTCACCAGCATCGCCTCGACGTCGTGGGTGCCGTCCGGGTAGCGCAGGTCGTACCGGCTGACCGCGTTGACGGTCGGGATCGGGTTCTGGCGGGTCACCGGGATGCCGGCCCGGGCCGAGTCGAGCGTCCGCCCCGGTACCCAGCGGTAGAGCGAGACGGCCAGGCGCGGGCTGGTGTTGCCGCCGATGTCGCCGAGCCAGAGCGCGCCGTCGGCGGCCACTCCGACGTCCTCGAGGTCGACGGCCTTCTCGCCGTACCCGCGCAGGGTGGCGGCGGGATCGTGCGCGGCGGGCAGCGTGAGGATCGTCTGCCGGATCGCCCGGCACTGCGCGTCGAGCTGCCAGACCGTGACCGGCGCGGTGTCGTTGACGACGAACAGCGCGCCGCGGCTGGCCGCCATCCCGCTGATCTGGTCGAGCCGGGGATCGGTGACCGTGCAGCGCGTCGCGGGCCGGCCGTACGTCGTGTGCGTGTCGTCGGCGTGGGCCGGGGCCGGCAGCAGAGCCGGCAGGGCCATCAGCGAGGCGGCGACGAGCGACGTCAGGCGCCTTCCCGGAACGACCATCCGCGCGTTGCCTCCACGTGCCCGCGCCGGGCACGCCCGGCTACCCCTGGTGCGCCGCCAGGCTACCGTCTTCAGCCGTTTAGTGTTGCCCCGTACCTAAAAACGTATTTATGCGTTTGACTGTCCGAGTAGTACCAGTTCGTCACGTTTTGCGGCGGGGGGACGGATGATCGACCGGGGCGTCCGCAGGTCCAGCTGTGCCGAGGTGAAGCCGGGAGTCGGCAGATGACCGCTGAGCAGGTCACCGACACCCTCGTACTCTCCAGAATCGCGGAATCGCTCGATGCTCCATCGGTCGCCATCGCCGCCGACCGCCAAGACGCTCTGCGGCGGGCCGCGGTCGCGGCCTGCGACGCCGCCGCCGCCGTGGCCACCGCGCTGGTGCTGGGTTGGCTCGTCGACTCGCTGCCGCTGCGCGAGGCGCTGGCCGTGCCGGCCGCGTGGACGCTCACGGCCTGGTCGATCGGCGCGTACCACCGCCGTCGACTGAAGATCCGGCTGTCCGACGTGCGGGCGCTGCTGCTCACGACCGTGGTCCTGTGGGCGCTGATCGGCGTCTGCTCGGCCGCGCTGCCGCTGACCGGCACGCGTCCGCTGATGCTGATCGCCGTCCCGGTGACCGCGCTCGGGGTCGGCGTCGGCCGGACCGCCCTGACCCGGCTGACGCCGGTCGGGAGCGCTCTCGCGGCCGCGCCGGTCGTCGTCTACGGCCCGCAGGAGGCGGTCGGCCGGTACTGCGCGGCGGTCAGCCGCGACCCGCGGGCACCGATCGTCGCGGCCGCCTGCGTGACCGACCGGGAGTGGGGATCGCTCCCGCCCGGCCTGCCGGCCATCGACGTGGACCCCGATCGAGCGGTCGACGCCGTCGTGGAGGCGGTCCGGTCGACCGGCGCCGACACCGTCGTGGTGGCCGGCGCCTGCGATCCGGACGCTCTGCGCCGGCTCTCCTGGCGGCTCGAGGAGCACGCGGTCGGCCTCGCCGTCACCCCGCTGTGGCCGGTCAGCCCCGATCGGGTGACCGTCCGGGCCTACGGGGACGCCACGCTGGTCGAGGTCGCACCGCCCCGGTACGACGGAGCCCGGCTGGCCGTGCGCTCGCTCGCCGACCGGCTGATCGCCGCGACCGCCCTGATCGCGCTCTCGCCGCTGATCCTGGGCCTGGCCGCGACCGTGAAGCTGACCAGCCCGGGGCCGGTCTTCTTCAGCCAGCTGCGCACCGGCCGGGGCGGCCGCCGCTTCCGGCTGCTCAAGTTCCGGACGATGGTCGCGGAGGCCGAGCAGCTCAAGGACGCGCTGGCGGACGCCAACCAGTACACCGCCGGGACGCTGTTCAAGGTGCGCGACGACCCCCGGGTGACCCCGATCGGCACCGTGCTGCGGGCGCTCTCCCTGGACGAACTCCCGCAGCTGGTGAACGTCGTCCGGGGCGAGATGGCGCTGGTCGGGCCCCGGCCCACGGCGACACCGCCGGAGCAGATGCCGTCGGACTACCGGCGCCGGATGCTGGTGAAGCCCGGGCTGACCGGGCTGTGGCAGGTCAGCGGGCGGTCGAACCTGCCTTGGGAGGAAGCCGTCCGGCTCGACCTGCGCTACGTCGAGAACCGGTCGCTGGCGATGGACTTCGACATCGCCTGCCGGACGCTTCCGGCCGTGCTGTCCCGGGACGGGGCGTACTAGCGGCTGCTCGGGGAGATCGACCGGGCGATGACCGCGGCCGGGTCGAACGGCACGGTCACCTCGTCGTCGAAGGGGTCGTCCAACGACGCCATCTCGACCGTGTCCTCGGGCGGGATCGGCCGGGGCAGTGCGGCCGTCGCCAGCAGGGTGCCCGGCATCGAGCCGGGCATCGGCCGGGGCCCCGCCACCGGCGCCGGAGCGGCCGGATACCGGCGACGGACGTACCAGCGCACCCCGGCCGCGGCCAGCAGCCCGACCACGATCGCCGCCACCGCGGCCCCGCCGAGCAGCGTCGCCTGGCTCGGCCCGGCCGGGCTGGTCGGCACCGTCGCCCTGGCCAGCATCCGCCCGGCCAGCACCGGGTCGGCCGACGCCCGCTCGATCACCAGCGCCGCGATCCGGTTGGCGGCCTGCGCCGCGGTCGCCGCAGCCGTCGAGGAGACCGTGATCGCGACGTTCGCGGTCGTCGCCGGCATCGTCACGCTCAGGCCGTTCTGCAGGTCGGTGGAGGGCACCCCGGCCGTCGCCGCGGCCTGGCGCACCACGTACGGCGACGCCGCGTACGCGACGTAACGGGGCACCATCAGCGTCACCGACGTCGCACTGACCGGCCGCTCCCCCACCGGGACGAACGCGATGACCGCCTGGGCCGACCAGGCCACCGGCCTGGTCACCACGTGCGCGGCCGACCCGGCCAGCACGGCCAGGGCGGCGACCAGGAAGAACAGCCAGCCGCGCAGCAGGAGCGGCGGATGGGGGTGGGGCACGTCAGCGGTCCTCTCGGTAATCGAGACTCGATGTCCCTTTTACGCCTTTTCAGTAGTTTGACTCATCTTTGTCATTTAGGCTGCCGACCCGTGGCACCGTTCCTCTCGTCCGGGACCGCTGGATCGGTCACAACGTCGGATCTCCCCGTGGCTGCGCTGGATGCGCTGGCCGGCCTGGGCGTCCGGCCGGAGTCGCTCGCGCCGGGCACGTTCGCCGGGCCGCAGCGCCCGCTCCGGCGCTTCCTCGGCGCCGGGCTCGTGCTGGAGGTGGCGACCGGCGAGTCCGGGCGGCTCCGCCTGGCCCGGGAGCTCTGGGGCCGCGGCTGGGCCCGCCAGGTCGGCGTCCCGACCGTTCCGGTGCTCGACGCCGGCGAGGACGGCAGCTGGCTGATCGCGGAGTGGTGGAAGCCGTCGCCACCATCCGGCGAGGACTTCCTCGACGAGGCGCTGACGGCCGCGCTCCGGATCGCCGGGTCGCCGCCGCCGGAGCCCGGTCCGCCGCAGGCGCTCTGGGTCTCCGACCGGCGGGCCGCTCCGATCCGGCTGGCCCGCGGGGTGATCGGCGGGGTTCCGACCCGGCCCTGGCTGGCCGCCCGGCGGGCCGCCGCCGCGCTGCCGACCGTGCCGGTCGCGCACGGCGACTTCTACCACCGCAACGCGCTCTGGTGCCCCGAGCGCGGCGGGCTGCACGTCGTCGACTGGGAGTACCTCGGGCCCGGGCCGCGCCACGGCGACCTGGTACGGCTCTGGACGCTGCTGCCCAGCCGGTCCGACCGGGACGCGCTGCTGACCCGGATCCTGGCGCTGGCGCCGGAGGCCGAGCACCGCGAGATCGGCGTGCTGGCGCTGTACCTGGCCCTCCGGCTGCTGGGCGAGAACGTCAAGGGGCCGCGCCGGGACCGGCACCGCGCGGACATCGACCATGCCCGCGCGATCCAGCCCGAGGCCCGGGCCCTTCACAACGCGCTGAGCTGCAGCACCTCGCCGTAAAGATCGAGCAGCCGGGACGCCGAGTCGTCGCCGATCGTCAGCGACGCCCGGCGGCGGCCGGCGTCGGCGGCGGCGCGGGCCGCCTCGGTGTCGCTGAGCACGGTCACGACCGCGCCGGCCAGCGCGGCCGGGTCCTCCGGCGGCACGATCCAGCCGGTGCCCGGCGGCACCGCCTCGGCCATCCCGTCCACGGCCGTGACGACGAGCGGCCGGCCCAGCGCCATCGCCTCCAGCGGCACCAGCGACATGCCCTCCCAGCGCGACGGGCAGACGACCACGTCGGACGCGTACATCCAGCTCAGCGCCGTCTCCCGGTCCACCGGGCCGGTGAACTGGACGCCCTCGGCACCGGCCCGCTCGACCGCCGCCTCCAGGGCCGGGCGGGCCACCCCGTCGCCGACCAGCACGAGCCGCGCGCCCGGCACCGCGGCCCGGACCGCCGGCCAGGCGTCGATCAGCACGTCCTGGCCCTTCTGCCGGGCCAGCCGGGCCGCGCACACCGCCACCGGAACGCCGTTCTCCAGGCCGAGTTCTTCGCGCACGGAAACACGCGGCCGGGCCCGGATCGGCTCCACCGACCCCGGCAGCACCGCGTTCGGCAGCACCTCCATCCGGCCGCTCAGGCCGTGCGCGATGCCCGTGTCCCGCTCCGCCGCGCTGACGCACACGACGACGTCGGTCCAGCGCAGCGCGTACCGCTCCCAGGCCAGCACCGCGCGCCGCAGGGCCCCGTCGACGGCCTGGAACGACCAGGCGTGCGGGCTGAACACGGTCGGCACCCGGCCGCGCAGCACCATCCGGCCGATCAGCCCGGCCTTCGCGCAGTGCAGGTGGACGACGTCGGGGCGGACGTCCTCGAGGATCCGCCGGAACTGCTGCGCCTCGGCGAGCATCCCCGGGCCCGGGCCGCGGACCGCCCGCCAGGTGACCACGTCGGCGCCCCGCGCGCCGGCGAGCGCGGCCAGGCGCCCGCCCGGACACGCCACCGTCACGTGGACGCCGTGCTTGGCCTGGTAGTCGACGTAGTCCCCCACGCAGTGGGCCAACCCGGTGTTCACCGCATGGGACACATGAAGAACCTGGACGGACGACACTAATAACCCTCCAGAGCACACAATGAGGTCGTTCTTGCTTTTATCAGCGTAAAGAGACTAAAACGACCCAGGCGACCCTGCCGGGAGGACAACACGATGGCGCTTTCCGCGATCACCCCGCCGCTGCGAGCTCTGGTCGTCACGCCCAGCGGCGTCCTCGGTGGAGCGGAGTCGTGGTTGCTGGCGATGCTCGACCACACCGAGCGGCTGGCCCCGTGGGTGGTGATGCTGGCCGACGGCCCGCTCCGCACCGAGCTGCTCGACCGGCGCGTCCCGACGATCGTCCGGCCGACCGGGCGCACCCCGGGCGCGCTGGCGACCGGCGCGGTCTGGCTGGCCCGCACGCTGCGCGAGCTCGATCCCGACGTCGTGGTCGGCAACGGCGTGAAGGCCCAGTGCGTCGTGGCACCGGCCGCGCACGCGGTCGGCGTCCCGTCGGTGTGGGTCAAGCACGACTACAGCTACGACCGGCGGCTGGCGCGCTGGCTGGCCAAGGCGTCCGGCCGGGTGGTGGCGACCGCCGAGGACGTCGCGGTCGCGGCCGGGCGGCCGGACACCGTCGTGATCACGCCGCCGCGCCCGGCCGACCCGGTCCCCCGGGCCGAGGCGGTCGACCACCTGCGCTCGCTCGACGTGCCGGCCGGCGACCGGTTGCTGCTGGCCATGCCGACGCGGCTGGTGCCGTACAAGGGCGTCGACACCGCGATCCGGGCCCTGGCGCAGCCGAACGCGGCCGGCTGGGACCTGCTCGCGGTCGGCCCGGACGACCCGACCCGCCCGGACGAGCGCGAGCGGCTGGCCTCGCTGGCGGCCGACTGGGGCGTCGCCGACCGGGTGCACCTGCGCCGGAGCATCCCGGCCGTCGGCCGGCTCCTCACCGGCGCGGACGCGGTCGCGGTGCTCACCCGCCCGGACGGTCCGCGGACCCCCGGGCGCGAGGGATTCGGCCTCACCGCGCTGGAAGCCCAGCTCAGTGGCGTCCCCGTGGTGGCCGTGGACGACGGGGGGCCGGTCGCCCGGCGGATCGGACCGCAGCCGGTCGGCACGGTCAGCGCGGTCAGCTCCTCGGCCGGGCTCCTGGTGCCGCCGGCCGATCCGACCGCGGTCGCGGGCGCGCTGGCCGCGCTGTCCGATCCGGCGATCCGGAAGGCGCTCGGCGCCGAGGGTCACCGGCGCTCGGCCGACCACCCCGACGCCGCCACCCAGGCGGCCCGGTTCGCCGCGCTGCTGGCCCAGGTCGCGCACCGGCCCGGCGCCGGGCTCGGCAGCCCCCCACCGATCAGCGTGGTCAGCCCGGTGCTCGACGAGGCCCGGGTGATCGACGGCCTGATCGGGACGATGGCCGCCCAGCTCGGCCCGGACGACGAGTACGTGCTGGTCGACGGCGGGTCGGTGGACGGCACCGCGGAGCGGATCGCGGCCTGGGGCGCCGACGACCGGCGGATCCGGCTGGTCCGGCACGGCGGCGGGACCATCGGGCACTCGCGCAACGTCGGGGTCGCCGCCGCCCGCCACTCGTTCATCGCCTGCACGGACGCCGGCTGCACGCCGTCGGCGAGCTGGCTGAACGGGTTCCGGGCGGCCGCGGCCGAGACCGCGGCCTCGGCGCAGCGCCTGCGTTCCGACGGCACCACGTACCCGAGCGAGCTGCCGATCGAGCTGTACGTCGGGGTGTACTCGGCCGCGGTCCGGCCGGGGTCCTGGTTCGAGCCCGCGATGGCCGCGATGAACTGGCCCGACCCGGTCGAGCTGCGTCGCCGGACCGCGCTGCGCGCGCTCTACGGACGGCTGTTCGGGCGCGCGTTCTCGGCCGCCCGGGTCGACGGCCGGTCGGTCGGGTTCACCCGGGACGTCTGGGCCGCCGCGGGCGGCTTCCCCGAGCACCTGCGGACGGCCGAGGACGAGGCGTTCGGCCGGGCAGTGCGGGAGATCGGGGCCCGGACCGCGCTCACTCTGGACGCCGCGGTGACGTGGTACCAGCGGCAATCGCTGCCGGCCGCGTTCGCGCAGTTCCGGGGCTACGGCCGGGGCGGCGGCACCGGCGGGTCGGGCTGGCTGCTGCGCCGGGACGCGATCCGGCTGGCCGGCTACGTCGGCGGGGCGGCCGCGGTGACGTGGGGTGGCCGGCCCGGGCGGGTGCTGACCGCGGTGGGGGCGGCCGCGTACTTCTCGCTGCCGCTGGCGCGGGTGGTTCGTCGGCGGCAGTCGCTGTTGGTGGTGCCGCTGGTGCCGGTGGCCGCGCTGGTCAAGGACGGCGCCAAGCTCGTCGGCACGGCCGAGGCGCTGGCCGCCCGGTTGCTGCGGCGCCCGCCGATCGCGCGGTTGCTGGGACGCCCGCCGGCCGCCTGGTTGGGAGGGAGCCCGGTGACCGCGCGGTTGCTGGGGCGCCCGCCGGCCGCGTCCGATCGCGGGGAGACCCCGCCGCCGGGGTACCGCGCCCGCCACCGGGCGCACGGGCCGCGGCTGGCCGCGCTTCCGGCCAAGCCGATCTCGAGCGTGGGGCCGATCTCGAGCGGGGGGCCGATCTCGAGCGGGGGGCCGATCGTGCACGGTGCGCCGATCGCCTCCGACGGATCCGTTTCGCACGGCGGGCCGATCTCCCACGGCCCCGGGCCGGACGGCCGGATTCCCGCCGCGGCCGGGCGGATCATCGAGGCCGAGCCGTGAGCCTGCTGTCGAAGTTCCGGGCCGATCACCTGCCGATCGCGGCGGTCGCGCTGGTGTTCGCGGCCCCGGCGGTCGGCGATCGGCCGATTCCCGGGGGCGGCGGCGAACTGCAGGTCGTCCACGTCGTCTGCGTGTCGGCGATCGCGGTCACCGGGCTGTGGGTGCTGGCCGGCCGGCTGCCGATCCGGTCGGCGCTGCGCCGGCCCGAGATCCGGCCCCCGCTCTGGTTCGGCGCCGGGCTCGTCGCCGCGGCCGCCGCGTCCACGTCGATGGCCGCGGACCCGGTCCGCGGTCTCAAGGTCACCGCGACCTATGCCGCCGGGTGGCTGGTGCTACTCGCGATCCTGCTCGTCGCCAAGTCCCTCGGGCGTCTGCGGACGCTCGTGGGCGCGGCGGTCGTGGGGTCGCTGGCCGTGACGCTCCCGATTCTGAGCCAGGCCGAGCGGTTGAAGCCGGTCTACGGCGGCGCGGTCGTGCGTAATCGCGCCCAGTCGATCTTCGCCGACCCCAACCAGTTCGGGTGCTACGCGGCGCTGATCGTGCTGCTCGCGGTCGGGTGGTTCCTGGCCGCGTCGCAGCGGTGGGAACGGGTGCTCGCGGTGGCCGGTGGGTCCGGGGCGCTGGCCGCGCTGGTGCTCTCGTTGAGCCGCGGGGCCTGGCTCGGTACCGCGGCCGGGCTGGTCACGGTCGCGGTGCTGCACCCGGGGGTACGGCGGGCGCTGGTGGCCGCGGTGGCGGTGAGCGCGACGCTGCTCGCGGCCGGGCTGCTCGTCTCGCTGACCGCGCCGGCCGAGGTGCGGGGTGGGCCGGCGGCCGGGCTCGTCGAGGTGGTCGTGGATCGGCTCGCGGTGATCGACGACCGGGCCGCCAACCCGCACGACGTCCGGCCGATCACCTGGCGGGAGGCCGTGCGTCAGTTCCGCGAGCGGCCGGTGCTGGGGAACGGGCCGGGGTCGTTCAGCCGGCTCGCGGCCGAGTCGCCGTCGGTTCTCCAGTTCGCGCCCCGGCTGCACGCCCACAACGTGTTGCTGCAGCTCGGGGCCGAGACCGGGGTGGTCGGGCTGGCGGCCGGGGTCTCGTTCGCCGGTAGTTGCGGCCTGGCCGCGCTGGCCGCCGCCCGCGAACTCCGCCGCCGCGCGGATGGCCGAACGCTCGGGCTCGTGGCCGGCGCCACCGGCGCCCTGGTGGCCCTGTCGGTGCACCTGATGGTCGACTACCCGATCCGGAACCCGGTGCTGATGATCTTCGCCTGGTCGGTCGCCGCCCTGCTCCTCGCGGCCCACGCGGGCGTTTGCCGCCAAGAGCCCGCTTCAGCCGGCCATTTGACGTTGACTTCTCGGCAAACGGCGGACGCATGACGGCCACCCTGCCCACGGACGATCTCCGCGGGATCGCGCGGGCCGGGTCGATCAGCCTGGTCGGGTCCGGGGCCTCGGCCGTGCTCGGGTTCCTGCTCGTCGTGCAGGTCAGCCGGGGGCTCGGGGCGGCCGGGGCCGGGGCGTTCTCGGTCGTCGTCGCGGTGGCGATGACGCTGGCGGTCGCCGGGCGGTTCGGCACCGACACCGCGCTGGTCCGGATGGCCCCGCGGCTGCGGGCGCTGGGCCGCACCCGCGACATCGGCGCGGCCGCCGTGGCCGCGCTCGCGCCGGTGTTCGCGGGCACCACGCTGCTGGCCGTGATCGCCTGGTGGGCGGCACCGCACCTGGTCGGCGTCGTGTTCGAGCACCCGGCGCCGCCGGCCGCGGTCTGGCTGATCCGGATCGCGGTGGCCACGGTCCCGCTCGGCGCGACCGGGTTCGTCGCGCTCTCGCTCACCCGGGGGCTCGGCAGCGTCGTCCCGCTGACCGTCGTCGAGAGCATCGCCAAGCCGACGCTGCGCTGCGCGTTCGTCGCGGCCGCGCTGGCGATCGCGCACTGGAAGTGGCCCGGCGCGACCGCCGGCCCGGTGATCTGGACGACGGTCGCCTGGGCGGTCCCGACCCTGATCGGCGGCGTCTGGTCGGCCGTGCTCGCGTACCGGGCACTGAAGCCGGTCTGGGCCGAGCCCCCGGTGCCCCCGTCGGACGAGGCCGGCGTGGCGGCGACCTGGCGGGAGCTGTGGCAGTTCGCGACTCCCCGGGCGGCGGCCAGCGCCTGCGAGATCGCCGGCATGCACGCCGGGATCGTGCTGGTCAGCGCACTCGCCGGGGTCGCCGACGCCGGCGTCTACAACGCGGCGCTCCGGCTCGCGCTGGCCGGCACGCTGGCCCTCCAGGCGCTCCGGCTGGCCATCGCCCCCACGCTGGCGCGCCTCCTCACGGTCGGCGACCTGGCCGGCGTCGAGCATCTGCACCGGACCGCCTCGGTCTGGATCACGGTCGTCTCGTTCCCCCTCTACCTGGTGTTCGTGGCCTGGCCCGGCGAGGTCCTGCGCCTGTTCGGCCCCGGCTTCTCGGCCGGCGCCGTCGCGCTGGCCATCCTGGCCGGCGCGACGCTGGTCAACCTGGCCACCGGCCCGGTCTCCACGCTCCTGTTGATGAGCGGGCGCTCCACGCTGACCCTCGCGGTCACGCTCACGTCGCTGAGCGGCAGCGTCGCGCTCGCCGCCGCGCTGATCCCGCACTTCGGCGTCACCGGGGCCGCGCTCGCCAAGGGTGCGGCCGTCGTCGGCGAGAACATCGCGGTCACGGTCATCGTCCGCCGGACGGTCGGCGTCCGGACGCTGTCCCGTCCGCTGTGGCTGGCCGCGGCGGGCGGCGCCGGCTGCTTCGTCGTCCCCGTAGTGCTGTTCGACGTGGTGAACGGACACGCCGCACCCGACTTCGGCGCGGCGGCCGTCCTGGTGCCGCTGGGCACCGTCGCCTACCTCGGCCTGCTCTGGCGGTGGCGTCGAACGCTCGCGCTGGCCGAACTGGCCGAAGCGCTCCCCCGGAAGTTCCGCCGGACCGCAGCTACCCCCGAGGAGTCCCCGTGAACAGCATCCTGCGCCACGTCGAGGTGCCGGATCCGGTACGCGCCGCCAAGAAACGGATCCCGCGGCCGGTGAAGCGGGCCGTGCGCCGGGCCGTCCGCCGGTACGGCGAGCACACCGCGGACGCCCGGACGCTGCCGGACTTCCTGATCATCGGGACGAAACGCGGCGGGACGACGTCGGTCTGGAACTGGTTGGTGCGGCACCCGAACGTCGCCCCGATGTTCCCGGCCCTCCAGCAGATCAAGAGCCCGCACTACTTCGACGTGCACTACCAGCGCGGCGAGCGCTGGTACCGGTCGCACTTCCCCACCGAGGCCGCGCTCGAACGGGCCGCGCAGCGCACCGGGATCCGGCCGCTGACCGGCGAGGCGAGCCCGTACTACCTGTTCCACCCGCTGGCTCCGGAGCGGGTGCAGCACACGGTGCCGAAGGCGCGGCTGATCGTCCTGCTGCGCAACCCGGTCGACCGGGCCTACTCGAACTACTGGGAACGGCGCGGCTCGAACGCCGAGCCCCTCCCGACGTTCGAGGCGGCGATCGACGCCGAGGAGGAGCGGCTGGCCGGCGAGACCGAGCGGATCCTCACCGAACCCGGCTACCGCTCGTACCACCACGACTGGCACAGCTACCTGGCCCGGGGCCGTTACGTCGAGCAGCTCACCGGCTGGCTCGACCGGTTCGGCCGGGACCAGGTGCTGGTGCTGCCGTTCGACGACCTGCGCCGGGACGCGAACGGCGCCTACCGGGTGGTCCAGGAGTTTCTCAGCCTGCCGGTGGTGGAGCCACCGCGGCTGGCGCATCACAACAAGCTCCCGGTGCCCCCGATGGCCCCGGCGACCAGGGCGCGGCTCGTCGAGTACTTCCGCCCCTGGAACGCCCGTCTGACCGAATTGCTCGAGACCCCCTTCGACTGGGATCGCTGAGCCATCCCCCATAGGAGAAAAGTGCGTCCTCCCTCTGCCAGAACCCGCCGCGCGCTCGCCGCGCTCGCGCTCGTCGGGGCCCTGTTCCCGACCGCGCACCCGGCTGTGGCCGCCGGTACGGCCGCCACCAAGGTCTTCACGGCCGACGCCCAACCGACCTGGCAGACCAACGGCACGGTCTGGGCGGTCACGATCGTCGGCGGGGTGGTCTACATCGGCGGCAACTTCTCGGCCGTGCGTCCGCCCGGCGCGCCCGCGGGCACCCGCGAGGTGGCCCGGGACAACCTGGCCGCCTTCGACGCCCGCACCGGCAACCTGCTGCCGCTCTCGCACACGTTCGCGTCGCCGCGCTACGCGTTCAGCGTCTCGAAGCCGGACGTGTCCTGCGACGTCGACTGGGATTCCGAGTACTACAGCTGCGACACGATCTACCGGATCAAGGCCTCGCCGGACGGGTCGAAGATCTACGTCTCGGGCGACTTCAGCAGCGTCGACGGGCAGGCCAGGAGCAAGGTCGCGGCCTTCCCGACCGCGGGCGCGGCCAGCGCCAACCTGCCGCTCGACCGCACGTTCGCCCCGAGTGGCATCAACTCCCGGGTGCGGGCGTTGGCGGTCGGGGCGAACTCGGTCTACGTCGGCGGGATCTTCACCCAGGTGGGCGGTCAGTCCCGGGAGCGGCTCGCGGCGCTGAGCGCGCGCACCGGCGTCGTCCTGCCGTTCGCCGCCCGCGCGGACGGCGAGGTGCTCGCGCTGTCGCTGGCCGCGAACGGTCACCGGCTGGTCGTCGGCGGTAACTACGACACGCTCAACGGCGTCGCCCAGCACGCGCTGGGGGCGGTCGACCCGGCCACCGGGGCGAGCACGGCCTGGGCCTGGCGGGGCGTCCCCCGGACGTCGTACATCACCGACATGGCGGTGGACCGCAACGCGGTCTACGTCTCGTCCAACGGCGAGGGCACCTGGGACGGCCGGGCCGCGGTGGATCCGCTGACCGGGGTCCTCAAGTGGTTCGACAGCTGCCTGGGGGCGACCTGGGCGCTGGCGCTGCACGGGGACCTGCTCTACAGCGGGTCGCACGCGCACAACTGCAACGACACCGCCGGGGGCTTCCCCGAGCAGGCGACCGACCTGCCCGAGCCGCGCTACTACCGGCTGATGGCGCAGACCACCCGCGGGAGCCGCACGACGATCCAGTACTGGTTCCCGTCGACCAACGGAGGTGACCCGAACGTTCCGGCGACCCGGTCTCCGTCGAAGCTCGGCCCGCGGGCGATGGCCAGCGACGGGCGGTCGCTGTGGGTCGGTGGTCAGTTCACGACCGTCAACAACGTGCCGCAGCAGGGCCTGACCCGCTTCACGACGACCGCGACGTCCAAGGCCCCCTCGACGCCGCTCGCGCCGACGATCGCCAACAGCGGCGCCAACGCGGTGACCGTGACCTGGCGCGGAGTCGAGGACCTGGACGACCCGGTCGTGACGTACGAGATCTACCGCGGCTCGTCGATGGTGTACCGCGGGCGGGCGTCGGCCAAGCCGTGGGAGACGTCGAAGAGCTACCAGTTCACCGACCGGGGCCTGACCGCCGGGACGAGCGTGCAGTACCGGGTGCGGGCCGTCGACGGACGGAACACCGCCGGGGCGTTCTCGCCGATCGCCACCGCCACCGTCGGCCAGAGCGCCGAGCCGGCCGAGACCTGGCCGAACGACCCCTGGACCAACACCGGCTGGCAGCCCCGCCAGCGCGATTCGTGGTTCGACTGGGGCGGCTGGTAGAAGCCCTAGCCCCTGCTGGCAGCGATTGCTGCTAGCAGGGGTTCGGACAGCTCGGGGCGACAGATCAGCAGGTCGGGCTGGTACGGGTTCGGGCGGTTGTAGGACAGCGGCGAGCCGTCGACCCGGGACGTGTGCAGGCCGGCCGCCCGGGCCACCACCACCGGGGCAGCCGAGTCCCACTCGTACTGGCCGCCGTCGTGCAGGTAGGCCTCGGCCTGGCCGCGGAGCACCGCCATCGCCTTCGCGCCGGCCGAGCCCATCGGCACCAGCTCGGCGTCGAGCTTCTCGGCCACCGCCTCGGCGTAGGCCGGCGGGCGGCTGCGGCTGACCAGGATCCGCGGCCGGGCCGGCGCCGGACGCAACGCGGGCGGGTTCTCGCTGCTCAGCGTCGGCCCCAGACCGGGCAGCGCGACCGCGCCGGCGGCCAGCTCGCCGTCTTCCCAGAGCGCGACGTGGATGGCCCAGTCGTCGCGGTCGATCTCGGAGTACTCGCGGGTGCCGTCGAGCGGATCGACGATCCAGACCCGCCGGGCCGTCAGCCGGGCCTCGTCGTCCGTGCCTTCTTCGGAGAGCACCGCGTCGCCGGGGCGGAGCTTGGCCAGTGCGGCGGCCAGGAAGTCGTGCGAGCGACGGTCACCCTCGGCCTTCAGCCGGCTGGCCGGAACCGGCCGCCGGGTACGCAGACGGAGCAGGATCACGCCCGCGTGCGTCGCCAGGAGCCGCGCTAACTCGACGTCGGAGTCGCACGTCATTCGCTCCGCGACCGTATCCGCGTCAGTGCTCACCTGCGAAACCCCCTGACCGGCGCCGTTGGCTCGACCACCCCGAGGCTAGCGGCTGGATCAGCCCGTGAACACCGGGTGGTTCTCCACCGGACGGTTGAGATCACAACCGGACCCACGACGTCTGCAGCGGCTTGGCCTGCGGCGAGCGCAGGGGCCGGAGCACCAGGCTGAACAGCCCGATCGGGACGTCGAACTCGGCGTGACCGTCGTCGTCGGTGGTGACCGTGAACGTCGAGCCGGTACAGCGCACCTCGGCCGAGGCCCGCTGGGCCGGGAGCACCTCGAGGCTGACCCGGCGCCCGTCGCCGGAGTCGGTGACCCGGAGGTCGGCCCCGCCGTTCCGGTGGCCGAACCGCATCGTGCGGACGGTCGGGTCGGCGGCGGCCCGCCGGTCGTGGTCGAGCACCGAGTCGAACATCAGGTCCGCGACGAGCGTGTCGACCGGACGGGCCTCGAATGCACGACGCGCTGCCGCGCGCACCGAATCCGGCACGACGTTCACGGGCCCTCCCTCGTCCACCCGGACGTCCCACGGGCGGGCGTGCTCCTCGGCGGAGTGGGCCCTGCGCAACGGTTCCGGTGACACTGCTACCTCCTAGGAAGAGCCGGCAGCAGCCGGATTGATACCTGCGTCCTCGACGATCGCCCGGAGTTTCTCCAGGCAGCGGCCTCGAGTGGGGCCGATGCTGCCGATCGGGATGTCGAGTGCGGCCGAGATCTCGTCGTAGCTCGGGGCCGGGTCGAGCAGCAGCAGCTGCAGCAGTTCGCGGCAGCGCGGGGTCAGCCGGCCGAACGCGGTCCGCATCTCGGCGTCGCGCTCGGCGGCCAGCAGCGCGGCGTCGGCCTCGGGGGTGGCGAGCCGGAGCCGGTCGGAGCCGGGGTCGAGCTCCTCGCCGGAGAGCACCGTGCGCTTGGACCGGCCGAGCAGCCGCAGGCACTCGCGGCGGGCGGTGGTCGCGAGCCAGGCGCCGACCCGGCTGGGCTCGCTGAGCCGGTCGATGTTCTCCACCAGCCGGAGCCAGGTCGTCTGGCTGACGTCACCGGCGTCGCCGGGGCTCAGGCGGTGGTTGCGGGCCACGGTCCAGATCAGGCCACCGTAGGCGTCGACCAGCGCGTCCCAGGCCGCGTGGTCGCCCCCGGCCGCCGCGCCGACCAGCATCGCGGCCTCGTCGGGCGTCAGCGTGATGCGTCGGCCGGGGATGCGGACCGGGGGTGCGTCCTCGTCGGCGGCGGGTTCGTCCATCAGGTCGGTCAGGCCGGCGACCTCGTCCGGCTCGAGGATCGGCGGGAGCTCAGCGGGGTCGTCGTCCGGCAGCGTCGCCGGGCCGATCCGGGAGACCGGCCGGGTCATCGGGTGGGGCCGGCCGAGTCGGCCGGAGCGAAGCCCGGGGCGAGTCGGACGACGCCTCCGTCGGCGAACAGGGACTCGCGGCCGCGGCGCTGCTCGTCGCGGACCCAGGCGTCGACCTCGGAGCGGGCGGTGTGCAGGATCCACTCGTCGACCTGGGTGGTCGGCTGCTCGACCGGGTGGCGGGCCGGGTCCTTCGCGTTGGCCAGCGCGCGGACGGTGGGCCAGCGCTCGGCCATCCGGAGCCAGGTCAGCTGCGAGACGACCGCCGCTTCGGTCCGCTCCAGGCCGGCGGTGGTCGCGATGCCCCAGATGCTGTCCATGTGCTCGTCGACCAGCACGTCCCAGAGCTCGTCCCCCGACATAAGGGACAATATAGCTGTTACTTGGCGTGGAAAGTGTTCTGCGCAGTGGCTAGGTCATTGCTGAACAGCGCTTCCACGGCGTCGGCGGCAGTGTCGACCAGGAACGGCAGATCCTTGCGCTCGACCGTGCTGAAGTCACGGAGCACGAAGTCGGCCGGATCCTGCCGGCCGGGCGGGCGGCCGATGCCGACCCGCACCCGGAGGTAGTCCTTCGAACCCAGCGAGCTGGAGATCGAGCGCAGCCCGTTGTGTCCGTTGTCGCCACCGCCCTGCTTGAGGCGCACGGTGTCGAACGGGATGTCCAGCTCGTCGTGGACGACGATCGTCCGCTCGGGCGGGATGCGGTAGTAGCTGCGCAGTCCGGCGACCGGGCCGCCGGACTCGTTCATGTACGAGAGCGGCTTGGCCAGGATCACCCGGTGGCCGCTCAGGCGGCCTTCGACGACCTCGGAGCGGGACTTGTGCTTGGCGAAGCGTCCGCCGGCCCGCTCGGCGAGCAGGTCGACGACCATCTGGCCGACGTTGTGCCGGTTGCCGGCGTATTTCGGGCCGGGGTTGCCCAGCCCGACGACGAGCCACGGGTCGTCGGCCATGTGCCCTTCCCTCGAGACGAGTCCGGCCGGAGCCCGTGCGGGCCCCGGCCGGATCTACAGCTGATTACTAGGCGTCGGCGGTCTGCTTCTCGTCGCGGACGACGCCGGCCTCGGCCTCGGCCGCCTCGATCTCGGCCTCGGCCTGCGCGGCGCTCTGCTGGGCGACGACGCCGACGACCGCGGCCTCGGGGTCGGTGACCAGCGTGACGCCCTTGGGCAGGGCCACGTCCTTGGCCAGCAGCTGCTTGCCGATCTCCAGACCGTCGATGTTGACCTCGACGCCGTCCGGGATGTTGGTGGCCTCGGCCTCGACCAGGAGCGCGTTCAGGTCCTGGTTGACCAGGCCGCCCCGCTCGACCTCGCCGACCAGGACGATCGGGAGCTCCACGTTCACCTTCTCGCCCTTGCGGACGAGCAGCAGGTCGACGTGGTCGATGGTGGACTTGATCGGGTCGCGCTGGACGGCCTTGGGGAGCGCGAGCTCCTTGCCGCCATCGATCTCGATCGTGAGCAGGGTGTTCGCACCGTGCTTGATGGCGTTGGTGAACTCCCGCGCCGGCAGTGCGATGTGCCGAGGCGCCTGCCCGTGCCCGTACAGCACGGCGGGGATTTTCCCGGCCCGGCGCGTGCGGCGTGCGCCGCCCTTGCCGAACTCAGTGCGCGGCTCGGCGGCGATTCGGACCTCGGACACGACTTAACTCCTCGAACGCAAGCGTGAATGTCGATTGGCGTGCTGGGCGAGGGGCCGTGTCGTGGGCACCGCAGACGACGCAACCACGAATCAGCGCGTCGATCACGGAGCCTGCGACACAGCCCCCTCGCCGGGCAACCTGACTATCGTAACGCGACCGGCCACCTTACGACGAACCCGGGGGGCTAGCTAGCACCACCGAATAGGGAAGTGACCGAGCCGTCGTCGAAGACTTCGCGGATCGCCCGGGCGATCAGCGGGGCGATCGACAGCACCGTGAGCTTGTCGAGCTCCTTCTCCGGCGGGATCGGCAGCGTGTTGGTGAGGATGACCTCGCTGATCGGGCCGTTCTTCAGCCGCTCGGTCGCCGGGTCGGACAGCACCCCGTGCGTCGCCGCGACCACGACGTCGGCCGCGCCCTCGGCCTTGAGCGCATCCGCGGCCTTGGCGATCGTGCCGCCGGTGTCGATCATGTCGTCGACGAGGATGCAGGTACGGCCCTCGACCTCACCCACGACCCGGTTCATGACGACCTGGTTCGGCACCAGCGGGTCCCGCGTCTTGTGGATGAACGCCAGCGGCGTCCCGCCGAGGACGTCGGTCCACCGCTCGGCCACCCGCACCCGCCCGGAGTCCGGGGCGACGACGGTCAGCTCCCGGCCCGCGTACCGCTCCTTGACGTAGTCGGCCAGGAGCGACAGCGCGAACAGGTGATCGACCGGGCCGTCGAAGAAGCCCTGGATCTGGGCGGTGTGCAGGTCCACGGTGAGGATCCGGTCGGCGCCCGCGGTCTTGAGCAGGTCGGCGACCAGCCGGGCCGAGATCGGTTCGCGGCCCTGGTGCTTCTTGTCCTGCCGCGCGTACGGATAGAACGGCACGACGACCGTGATCCGCTTCGCCGAGCCGCGCTTGGCCGCGTCCAGCATCAGCAGCAGTTCCATCAGGTGGTGGTTCACCGGCGCGCACATGCTCTGGACGATGAACGCGTCCGAACCGCGGACGGACTCCTCGAACCGGACGAACAGCTCGCCCGATGCGAACTCCACGGCCCGGGTCGGCGTCACCTCGGTTTCGAGATCGACAGCGATCTCCGCGGCCAGCTCCGGAGCTGCCCGACCGCTCAGGAGCACCAAGCTCTTCCGGCTCTTGGCGTGAATTGCCATCGGTTCTGCGTCGCTTTCAGTGCGCCGGGCGGCAGCGGTCCGACCGGTGAGGGGGACGTTCCGGAAATCTAGTGGTCGCTGCCCGTTCCGGGGATTTCGGTCGTGGCAGGAGGTATCGACGATTCGACGGTACCCTCCTCGGACGCGACGCGCCGAGCAGCCGCCGCCGCTTCCGCCGCGGGCGTGCCGGGACGGCGCCGCTCGACCCAACCTTCGATGTTCCGCTGCCGGGACCGGGCCACCGCCATCGCGCCCGGAGGCACGTCTTCGGTGATCACCGAGCCGGCCGCGGTGTAGGCGCCGTCGCCCACGCTCACCGGAGCGACGAACATCGTGTCGGACCCGGTCCTGGCGTGGTCGCCGATCACGGTGTGGTACTTCTTCACGCCGTCGTAGTTGACGAAGACGCTCGAGGCGCCGATGTTCGACTGCTCGCCGATCGTGGCGTCCCCCACGTACGTGAGATGCGGCACCTTCGAGCCTTCGCCGATCGTCGCGTTCTTCGTTTCGACGTACGTCCCGACCTTGGCCTTGCGGGCGAGGACCGACCCGGGCCGGAGGTAGGCGTACGGGCCGACGGAGGCCTCCGGGCCGATCTCGGCCTGGAGCGCGTGCGCGCGGACGACCGACGCGCCGGTGCCGACGCGGGTGTCGACGAGCGTGGTGTCCGGGCCGACCTCGGCGCGGTCCTCGATCACGGTCGCGCCGCGCAGCTGCACGTTGGGGTGCACGACGACGTCCCGGCCGAGCCGCACGTCGACGTCGAACCAGACGCTGGCCGGGTCGACGACCGTCGCACCGGCGCGCATCGCCGCGGTGACCAGCCGGTCGCGGAGCAGCGCGCGCAGGCCGGCCAGCTCGACCCGGTCGTTGCAGCCGAGCGTCTCGCGGTAGTCGGGCGCGACCATCGCGGCGACCGGGTGGCCGTCTTCGACGAGCAGCCCGAGCACGTCGGTCAGGTACTCCTGGCCCTGGTCGTTGTCGGTCGTGAGCCGGTCGAGCATCGCGTGCAGGTGCTTGGCGTCGAACGCGAACATGCCCGAGTTGATCTCGGCGATCGTCCGCTCCTCGGGCGTCGCGTCGCGGTGCTCGACGATGCGGCGCACGTGCCCGTCGGCGTCCCGGACGATCCGGCCCAGGCCGGTGGGGTCGGGCACCGACGCGGTGAGCACGGTGGCCGCGTTGCCTTTTTCGACGTGGGTGGCGACCAGGGCCTGCAGCGTCTCGCCGGTGAGCAGCGGGGTGTCGCCGTTCAGCACGACGACCGGACCGTCCAGGTCGGGCAGTTCGGCCAGCGCGCAGCGGACCGCGTGACCGGTGCCGAGCTGCTGGTCCTGGACCGCGGTGACGACCCGCGGATCCTGCTCGGTGACGTGCGCGGCGACGCGGTCACGCTGGTAGCCGACGACGACCGCGAGGTGGGCCGGCTCGAGCGCACCGGCGGCCGCGAGCACGTGCCCCACCAGGCTGCGTCCGCACAGCTCGTGGAGGACCTTGGGGGTGTCGGACTTCATCCGGGTTCCCTCGCCGGCGGCGAGGATCACGACGGCAGCCGGGCGGGCCGGGCTCGTCACAACGGTCTCCTGAGGAATAGGCGGGTGCGTACCTGCCGCATGTTAATGAGGCATCCGCAGAAGAGGAAAAGCTCGGCCGCCAGGACTCGAACCCGGACAAGCGACACCAAAAGACGCTGTGCTGCCTATTACACCACGGCCGAAGACAGTTCGATTCTTCCACAAGCGCGCTCGCGCAATCCTTCCGCGCGGAGACTTGCCAAACTTACGGGTGCGTAGGTTACGCTTCCGTAAGCGTCGGTTTCATCGACGCGACCCGATGCTGAAGGGATGATCCATGACTCCGACGACCGCCGCGGCCGCGGAAGCGGCGACTCCGGCCCCGGAGACCCCGGACACCAAACGTGCCGGGCAGCGCCCGATCACGTTCGGGCGTAAGGGCAACATCGAGATCGCGTTCCTGTGGTTCTTCGTCGTCGTCCCGTTCGTCGCGGTGATCGCCGCCGTGCCGTGGGCCTGGGGCTGGGGCCTCACCTGGGTCGACGTGGCGCTGTTCGCCGTCTTCTACGTCGTCACCGGCTTCGGGGTGACCGTGGGCTTCCACCGGTACCTCACGCACGGTGCGTTCAAGGCCAAGCGCTGGCTGCGGATCGCGCTGACGGTCGCGGGCACGATGTCGGTCGAGGGTGCGCCGATCCGCTGGGTCGCCGACCACCGCCGGCACCACCAGTACTCCGACCAGGAGGGTGACCCGCACTCGCCGTGGCGTTTCGGCGAGTCGACCAAGGGGCTGTTCAAGGGCCTGGTCTGGGCGCACGTCGGCTGGCTGTTCGAGCGCGACAACTCCAACGCGCGCCGGTTCGCGCCCGACCTGATCCGCGACAAGGACATCCGCCGGATCCAGCAGAACTTCGTGCCGATCATGCTGTTCTCGCTGTTCGGCCCGGCCGTCATCGGCGGGCTGGTCACCTGGTCGTGGTGGGGCGCGCTGACCGCGTACTTCTGGGCCGGGCTGGTGCGGGTCGCGCTGGTGCACCACGTCACCTGGGCGGTGAACTCGGTCTGCCACGTGGTGGGTGAGCAGCCGTACCGCTCGAACGACAAGGCCCACAACTTCTGGCCGCTGGCGATCCTGAGCTTCGGCGAGTCGTGGCACAACTCCCACCACGCCGACCCGACCTGCGCGCGGCACGGCGTCGACAAGGGTCAGATCGACACGTCGGCCCGGCTGATCTGGCTGTTCGAGAAGGCCGGCTGGGTCTGGGACGTCCGCTGGCCCAAGCGCGAGCGCTTCGAGGCGCGACGCGTCGAGAAGGTCGCCGCCTGACGTTCCTGAACGGCCCCCGCCACGGCGGGGGCCGTTTCTGTGACGGTGCGCGCGGTCCGTATGACTCGCTGGGCGATCCTGACAGGATGCAAAGGTGAGTGACGACGAACGCAGGCCCTCCGGCCGCGGATCCCGGGTCCGGATGACCGGCAAGGAGCGCCGCGAACAGCTGCTCGCGATCGCCCGCAAGCTCTTCGCCGACCGGGGTTTCGAAGCCACGTCGATCGAGGAGATCGCCACCAGAGCGAGCGTCAGCAAGCCGGTGGTCTACGAGCATTTCGGCGGCAAGGAGGGCCTGTACGCCGTCGTCGTCGACCGCGAGATGCGCCACCTGCTCGACAGCATCACGAACGCGCTCACCGGCGGCCACCCGCGCGTCCTGCTGGAACAGGCCGCGCTGGCGCTGCTCACCTACATCGAGGACGAGACCGACGGCTTCCGGATCCTCGTCCGGGACTCCCCCGTCGCCACCTCGGCCGGCACGTTCTCGAGCCTGATCAGCGACATCGCCAGCCAGGCCGAGTACATCCTGGCCGGTGAGTTCAAGCGCCGGGGCTACGAGAGCAAACTCGCCGGGCTGTACTCGCAGGCACTCGTCGGCATGGTCGCACTGACCGGTCAGTGGTGGCTGGAGGCGCGGAAGCCCAACAAGGAAGAGGTCGCCGCGCACCTGGTGAACCTGGCCTGGAACGGGTTGTCCAACCTCGAGACCAAACCGCGGATCCGCGGCAAGGAATGACGAAGGCCCGGCTCTTCCGAGCCGGGCCTTCGAGAAGGTTCAGTGCGCGGCCGCGACCTTCTCCTTGGTGGAGTCGGACGACGACGGGCGAGCCACCGGCGTCGCCGTGCTCACCGAGCTGTACAGGCCGCCGGTGAACCAGAGCGTGCCCAGCAGGTACATCGCGCAGACGCTGGTCACCGAGAACGCGAGGAAGTTGTCGCCGTTCCGGATCAGGATCAGGCCGACGGTGCCGACCACCCAGAGCACCGGCCCGACGACCACGTTGATCTTGGCATCGACGTTGCGGCCGATCAGCGAGGTCAGCACGACGATCGCGCCGACGACGATCCAGAAGACGCCCTGCGCCGGGTTGGCCGTCATCAGGCCCCAGACCTTCTCGCCGACGTTGTCGGTGAAGCCGTTGCCCGACGTCGTGGCGAGCGCGGTGCCGCCGAACGCGATGCACGCGGCGCCGGTGACGATCGTCAGGCCCCGGTACAGGCCACGAAGAGGATGGTCGACCGGTAGGTGGGACATTGGGGGGCCTCCCTGTGATACGGCCGAACGGTCGTCGGCCAGATTCTGCCCGAACACATCGGCGGACCGACGACCAGGTGTCGACAATCCGGTGAACCCGTGCGGTGGATCACACCTGTTCGGAGAGCTCCAGCCAGGATTCTTCGGCGGCTTCCCGCTCAGATTGAACGGTACGCAGCTCGGAGTCCAGCTCAGCGACCTTCGCGAAGTCCGTGGCATTGGCCGCGAGCTGGTCGTGCAGTGTCTTCTCCCGGCCTTCCAGCTTGGCGATCTGCCGTTCGAGCCGGGTCAGTTCCTTCTTCGCCGCCCGCGCGTCGGCGGCCGACAATCCGCTCTCGGTGGGCGTCGCGCCGACTGCCGGGGAGACGGCCGGGGCGCGTTCGGCGGTCGCCGCCGCCCGGCGGGCCAGGTACTCGTCGATGCCGCCGGTCAGCATCCGTAGCGCACCGTCGCCGAACAGCGCGTACACCTGGTCGGTGACCCGCTCGACCAGGTAGCGGTCGTGGCTGACCACCACCAGCGTCCCCGGCCAGCTGTCGAGGAGGTCCTCCAGCGACTGGAGAGTGTCGATGTCGAGGTCGTTCGTCGGCTCGTCCAGGAGCAGCACGTTCGGCCCGGTCATCAGCAGCCGCAGGAGCTGCAGCCGCCGCCGCTCCCCGCCCGAGAGGTCGCCCACCGGCGTCCACTGCCGGGTCGAGGAGAATCCGAACATCTCGGCCAGCTGGGACGCGGTCAGGTCGCGGTCGCCGACGGTCAGCCGCTGCGCGACCTCCTGCACCGCCTCCAGCACCCGCTTGGTGGGCGGCAGCTCGGTGACCTCCTGGGAGAGGTAGGCCGCCTTCACGGTCTTGCCGACCTTCACCTCGCCCGCGTCGGGGTGCCCTTGCTCGGCGAGCAGCCGGAGGAGGGTGGTTTTGCCGGCCCCGTTGACGCCGACCAGCGCGTACCGGTCGCCGGGGCCGATCCGCCAGGTGACCCGGTCGAGGATCTTCCGGTCGCCGAAGCTCAACGACACGTTCTCGACGTCGTAGACCTGCTTGCCGATCCGGGTGCCGGCCAGCCGCTTGAGCGAGACCGTGTCGCGCGGCTCGGGGACATCGGCGATCAGCGCGTTGGCCGCCTCGATCCGGAACCGGGGCTTGCTGGTGCGGGCCGGCGCACCGCGGCGCAGCCAGGCCAGCTCCTTGCGCATCAGGTTCTGCCTGCGCTCCTCGGACGCGGCCGCCTGGCGCGACCGCTCGGCCCGAGCCAGCACCCAGGCCGCGTAGCCGCCGTCGTACTGCTCGACCTGACCGTCGGTGACCTCCCAGGTCCGGGTGCACACCGCGTCGAGGAACCAGCGGTCGTGGGTGACGACCAGCAGCCCACCGCGCCGGTCGACCAGGTACCCGGCCAGCCAGGCGACGCCCTCGACGTCCAGATGGTTAGTCGGCTCGTCGAGGACCAGCAGGTCGGAGTCGCGGATCAGCAGCGCGGCCAGCGCCACCCGGCGGCGCTCGCCACCCGACAGCGGCTTCACCGGAGCGTCCAGACCGATCGTGTGCAGGCCGAGGCCGTCGAGGACGGCGCGGATCCCGGCGTCGCCGGCCCATTCGTGCTCGGCGCCGAAGGCGTCGCCCAGGACGATGTCGCGGACGACCGCGTCGTCGGGGAAGGTGACCGTCTGGGTCAGGTGACCCAGACGGAGACCACCGCGGTGGGTGACCCGACCGGAGTCGGGTTCCTCCTCCTTCGTGAGGACGCGGAGGAGGGTCGACTTGCCCGCGCCGTTGAGTCCGACGACGCCGATCCGCATGCCTTCGCCGAGGCCGAGCGAGACCTGGTCGAGCAGGGTGCGGGTGCCGAACGTGACGCTGACGTTCTCGACGTTGACGAGGTTCACGGACACAAGCGTGCGCCTTCTACCGAGCCGTGCGCGACGCGGACGGCGCTGACGCCGGGCACTTCGGCGATCCGGAGCCGGTTGGCGATGTGTTCCGCGCGCTCCGGGTCGGGGGCGAGGAACGCGCAGGTCGGGCCGGAGCCGGAGACGATGCCCTGGAGCGCGCCGGCTTGTTTTCCGGCTTTCAGGACCTGCTGCAATCCGGGACGGAGCGAGAGTGCGGCGTCCTGCAGGTCGTTGGTGAGCGCGTCGGCCAGCGCGTTCGGGTCGGGGTCGTCGAGCGCCTTGATGACCGCGGCCGGGTCGGAGGCGGTCGTCCTTCCGCCGCGGTCGAACTCGGCATAGACGGCCGGGGTCGACAGTCCCTCGCGGGCGGTGGCCAGCACCCAGTGGCGGCGGTAGGGGTGGGTGAGCGGGGTCAGCTGCTCGCCCCGGCCGAGGCCGAGCGCGTCGCCGCCGTGGAGCGCGAACGGCACGTCGGAGCCGAGTCGGGCCGCGAGCGCGTGGAGCGTCTCGGGCGGGAGCGCGAGGTTCCAGAGCGCGTCGCCGGCGACCAGCGCCGCGGCCGCGTCGGCGGAGCCACCGGCCATGCCGCCGGCCACCGGGATGCCCTTGCGCAGCCGGATCGTGACCGCGGGCTCGATGTTGACGTGGTCGGCCAGCATCTGGACAGCCCTTGCCGCCAAGTTCGTGCGGTCGACGGGGACGCCGGTGTGGGGTTGCTCGAGGATCAGCCGGATGCCGGGCGGGCCGGGCTCCAGGGTCAGCTCGTCGACGAGTGACACCGCGTGGAAGACGGACGCCACATCGTGGAAGTTGTCATCGCGGAGCGGCCCGACGCCCAAGTGCAGGTTGATCTTGGCCGGGACCCGCACGCGAACCGCGGAACGGGACGAAACGGTCAGCGGAACACTCCTCCATCAAACGAACGCACGCCCCCAGGCTACCGAAAGGCGCTGCACGCTAGTTGCCGGGAAGTCGCCGGGTCCAATGGGGTGGCACCCGACAGCGTCCCGGCGGTCCGCGCGCCTGTGGATGACCGGAGCGGCTCCGGCGCCGCGGAGACCATCCTCGCGATCATGAGGGCAACGATCGCGCCCGAGCTCCGCGGGCGGGTGTTCCGGGGCTCGGACGCCGTCCGCGCCGGGGTGGCGACCCCCGGCCGTCTACGGAGCAAGGCCTACCGCCGTCTCTACCGCGACATCTATGCGGACGCAGCGCTGCTGGACACGCACAAGCTGCGCAGTGAAGGCGCGATTCTCCTGGGAGATCGCGCGCGAGCCGGATCTCGTCGAGTCGGTGGCCGCGCTGGACGTGCTGCTGAGGCATCGGCACGTTCGGGCGGGGATGCTTCGCGCCCTGGCCGCCGAGCACCCGCGCAGCCGGGCCTCGACGGCGATCCGGCTGGCCGACGGACGGGCGGAGTCCCCGTGTTGCACGCGACGGCCGCAGATCTGGCCGATCCGACGGCGTTCGAGCGGCTGGTCGGGCAGCTCCGCGGCGCACTCGGCGCGAAGTGACGGGAAGTCGTCGGGTGGCACCGCGGTGAACCCGACTGCTTCCCGGTAAGACGTGAACGGGGCCCACCCCCAAGAGGGTGGGCCCCGCGTGGACTAGCTCAGCGTCGTTTCATCAACGAGGCAGCGGCCAGTCGCCGGTCTTGCCGAACTGCACGGTGTCCATCTCCGCGAAGTACCACTTGTTCTCCGAGGGACGGAAGAGGGCCAGGTCGTTCTGGCCGTCACCGTCGAAGTCACCGGCGAGCGGGATGTCGGAGCCACGGCCCCAACGGACGCTCTTGCCGCCGTAGAAGTACCAGGTGGCGTTCGACGGACGGAACACGACCATGTCGTCGTTCCCGTCGCCGTTCCAGTCGCCCCGCAGGACGATGTCACCCTTGGCACCCCACTTGAAGCTGCCGACGCCCTTCACGTACCAGGTGGTGTTCGACGGACGCCAGACCGCGAAGTCGTCCTTGCCGTCACCGTTGTAGTCGGCCACGACCGGGACGTCGCCCGCCGCGCCGTACTGGACGCCGGCCGCCGGGCCGCCCTTCCAGTACCAGGTGCCGTTCGACGAACGGAAGACCGCGATGTCGGTCTTGCCGTCACCGTCGAAGTCGCCCGAGACCGGAGTGTCGGTCGACTTGCCGAACGCGACCGCAGCCTCGTGGTCGATCACCCAGGTGTTGCCCCGGACGACGGCCATGTCGGACGCCTTGTCGTCGTCGAAGTTGCCGACGATCGCGCGGTCACCGGCCTTGCCGAACATCTCCTGCTTGCTCATCCAGTTGAACGAGCCGTCGGAGGGCCGGAAGGTCGCGATGTCCGACTTGCCGTCACCGTCGTAGTCGGCCCAGGCGACGTTCGTCGGAGTCGGGTGGCCGGCCACCTTCACCGTGAGCTTGGCCTTCGTCGAATACTCGACGTTGTTGGCGGCGTCGGTGATCTTCACCTGGAAGACGGTCCCGTCCTGGGACGCCTTGGCGTCGTGCAACGTGTACGACGCGCTGGTCGCACCCGGGATCGACTCGAACGAGGCGTCGGCGCCGGTCTTGCTCCACTGCCACTGGTAGGACAGCGCGCTGTTGCCGGTCGCCATCACCGCGAAGGTGGCGTTGCCACCCTCGTCGACGGTCTGGTCCTCAGGCTGCTTGGTGACGTTGATGACCTGCGGCGTGACGGTCAGCGTGGCGACGTTGCTGGTCGCCGTGCCGTTGGAGTTCGTCAGCACCGCACGGTACTGGTAACCGCTCATGTCGAGCATCGGCTTCGGGACGGTCAGCGTGGCCTTCGTCGCGTCCGGGATGTTGGTCCAGGTCGCGCCGCTGGCCGGGCTGAGTCCCTGCCACTGGACGGTAGCGTCCGGCTCACCGGCCCAGGCCACGGTGAACGACACCGGGCTGTTCACCGAAACCGTCTTGCTGTCCGGGTTCGTCGTGACGACCGGGGCGCCCGCATAAACGGTCACGACCGTGGTCGGCGTGCTGGTCGCGCTCTGCCCGTAGGCGTTGGTCACGACCGCCCGGTACTGGTAACCGGACCGCGCCAGCGAGGCCCGGAACTGGTAGGTCGATGCCGTCGCGTCCGGGATGTTGGTGAAGTTGGTGCCGTTGTAGGGCGCCCACTGCCACTGCACGGTCGGGGCAGGCACGCCGCCGATCGTCGCCGTCAGCGTGACCGACGTACCGGAGGTCACGGCGCTCGAGCTCGACGCGACCGTCACCGTCGGCGCCGTCGGCACGACGGCTTGACCGCTGGAGACGTCGGTTCCACTGGTGTTCCAGGCACCGAAGTTCAGGCCGGTGGCGGACGCCATCAGCGGCCGCGCGTTGACCGGAATGTCCGGCGACCAGACCGCCGATCCGTTGTTGAACGTCGTGTCCGCGAGACCGTTGACGCCGTACCGGACGAACTCCGGCTTGCTGCCCGCGCAGGTCCGGTCGACCGCGAGGTAGTACCGCGTCGGCGTCGTGGCATTGTCCAGCGCGATCTGCGGTGCCCCACTGGCGCACGATGCCGTCACCGGCTGGCCGATGCCCTGGGTACCGAACGTGGTGTCCAGTGTGGTGGCCGTGTTCGCGCCGACCCGGGTCAGGAAGTAGCTCGAGCTGGTCCGACCGGCGACCAGGAACTGGGCGCTGCCGGTGCCCGCACCGAGCTCGACGATGTCGCTCAGCATTTCATTCGACATGCCCGCCGTGTCCGACGCGGTCTCGAATGACGTGACCGGGTAGGCGGTGACACCGGTCGGCGCAGCCGCGACGGGGCTGACCTGGAACAGCTGCGACTGGGTGTCGGCGCCGGTCGTGTTCTCCGGAGCCAGCGTCATCGTTCCGACGATGCCGGTCGGGTTCACCGTGTCGGTGGTCCCGCGGACGACGATGCCGCCGACCATCGTTGCCGGTGTCGCGCCGCTCATCACCTGCCAACGACCCGCCGTGCCGAAGTTCGTGTCGAGGTTGCCGGCTGTCGTGGTGCCGGTGGCCCGTAGCAGCCAGGCGGTGTTCGTCGTCGTCGTGCCGGAGACCGTGGTCACGTTGATCGCGACGACGACACCGTTCGCGTCGTCGGCCGCCGCGCCGGTACCGCCGGTCGCCGCGTCCGAGCCCAGCGACGAGTGGAGCTTCGCGTCCGCGATCGTGAACGTGGTACCGGTTCCGCTCAGGCCGGTCGACAGCGTGGCGATGCCCGTTGACCCGTAGGTCGCCGCCGCGCCGGTGGCGTCCACCTTCGCGATGATGACGTTGAAGCCGTTCTGCCCAACGACGTACAGGTTCGTACCGTCGGTGAGAAGCCGGCTGACCACCGTGTTCGCCGGGAGGCCGGTGAGTACGACCTTGCCGTTACCACCGCCGAACGCGGTGTCGGCAACGCCGGTCGGCAGTAGACGCACGAGCGTGACCGGCCAGGTGCCCGACTTCTGCTGCGCCAGGACGTAGCGGTAGGTGATGCTCGGCGTGCCGGTGGCCAAGGTGACCGCATCTACACCGGGCGTGTTGGTGAGGCCGGCGGTGGCAACGCCCTTTACTGCAGCGTTGGCACCCCCGTAGTTCGGGTCGAGGACGAACGCGGGCGCTGCGGCGGATGCGGGCAGCGGGCCAGCGAGCATCGCCGCGACCGTGCCCATACCCGCCGCGGCCGCTACCAACGGCGCTGTGCGGCGGGCGGCACGGCGTGCGTGTACCCCCATGCTGTTTCCCCCCAAATCGTGTAACCCCCCTCCCGACGGTGATCGGGAGTTCTGGTCGCACGCTAGCATCATCCGGACATAAGTGACTTATAGGATTCTTACGCCACGCATATCCGTCTATTTCGCTACGGCAGTTCGTTTGAGTCAACGCCGTTAAGCAGACGGCCCGGTTCCGACGATCGTCGGAACCGGGCCTCTAGCAGCAGGAACTACAGGACCGTCAACAGCGACGGCTGTGACGTCGCGGTCTCGGAGCCGTTCGTCGCTACCGCCCGGTAGCGGTAGCCGGTCAACGAGGAAACCAGGCCCGACAGCGTCAGCTTCGGCGTCGTCGCGCCGCTCACCGTGCTGCTGTTGGTGACCGGCGTCCAGGTCGCCCCCAGCGCCGGAGCCAACTGCTGCCACTGGACCGTCGGCGCCGGATCGCCACCGAGGGTCACCGACAGCGATACCGCTCCGTTCGTCGCTCCGGTCACGGTCGACGTCGGGTTCGTGATCGACAGCGGGCTACCGGCCACGGTCAGCAGCGCCGAGTCCGACACCGCGGGCGTGTCCACACCGTTGGTCGCCACGACCCGGTACCGGTTGCCGTTCTGGTCCTTGGTCAGACCGGTCAGCGTCAGCGTCGCCAGGTTGCCGACCTGCGCGGCCAGCGCACCGGAGCCGAGAGCGACGTTCGCCCAGCGGGCGTTCGACCCGGTCCCCAGCACCTGCCAGCGGGTCGTCGGCGTCGGGTCACCGGACACCGTCGCCGAGAACGTCGCCGCCCCGAGCGCCGCGGTCTGCGCCGTCGGGTTGGAGACGTCGGCCGCGGTGCCCACGGTCAGCGTCGCCGCGTCGGACACGACCTGGCCGACCGTGTTCTTCACGACCGCCCGGTAGCGGGCGGCGTTGGCCGCGGACGTCAAACCGGACAGCGGCAGCGTCGCCACCCCGGCCGACACCGAGCCCGAGGCGGCCGGCAGATCCTCCCACGTGGACCCACCCGGCGAGCGCCGCTGCCAGGTCACGGTCGGCACCGGGTCACCGGTCACGTTCACCGAGAACGACGTCGCGCCGGACGAGGCGATCTTGTCGACCGGGTTGGTGACGGTCGGCACCGCCCCCACGGTCACGGTCGCCGCGTCGGAGACCACCGTGTCGATCGCGTTCTTCACGACCGCCCGGTAGCGGGAGCCGCTCAGCACCGACGTCAGGCCGGAGAGCGGCAGCGAGGCCGTCACGCCGGACGAGCCGGCCGACGCGGTGGTCCCGAGGCCCGGCAGGTCCTCCCACTGCGACCCGGTGGCCGGCGAACGCCGCTGCCAGGTCACGACCGGCGTCGGGTCTCCGGTCGCGGTGACCGACAGCGTGACGCCGCCGCCGATCGCCAGCTTGTCCACCGGGTTCGTGACCGTCGGCTTGGAGCCGGCGACGGTCAGTGTGGCCGGGTCGGACTGCGCGTTCTCGCCGTAGACGTTCGACGCGACGACCCGGTACTGGGCCCCGCTGTCCGCGGTCGTCAGCTTGGACAGCTTCAGCGTGGCGACGCCGTCCGCGAAGCTCGTCGCCGCGTTCTCCGAGGCCACGTCCAGCCACAGGCCACCGACCGAGACCCGCCGTTGCCAGCGCACCGTCGGCACCGGGTTACCGGTGATCGTCGAGGTCAGCGTCGCGTTCCCGTCGACCGCGGTCTGATCGGCCGGGTTGGTGACGGTCGGCTTCACCCCGACGTCGATCTTGACCGGGTCGGAGATGTCGACGCCGACCTGGTTCGTCACGACCAGCCGGTACGAGTTCTTGGCGACGTCTGTCGTCAGGTTCGAGAGCAGCAGGGTGCCGGTGCGCGCGCCGGAGACCGTCGAGCTGTTGGTCAGCGACGCCCAGCGCGGCACGACCAGGCCCGAGGCCGGTCGCAGCAGCTGCCAGCTGTAGGTCAGCGGCGTCATCCCGACCGGGACGGTGGACGTCAGATGGACGCTCCCACCGGTCACGACCCGCGACTCGGACTGCGAGACGTTGCTGATCAGCGGTGGGTCACCGACGACCGGTGTGACCGAGTCCGACGTCGTCGACCCGCCGTTGGTACTGCTGACGACGACGCGCAGCCCGATGTTGTTCAGCGCGGACGTCGCGTTCTTGATCGTCAGCGTGTTCGAGTCGGCGCCGGTGTAGCCGAGGCCGAGGATGTCGGCCGAGCCCAGCGCGGGCAGCCAGAGACCCGAGCCCTTGAGCAGCTCGTACTGCCACTGGTAGGTGAGGGACCCGTCGTCGGTCGGCGTCGCCGACACGGACAGTTGGACGTCGGAGCCGGTCGGCGTGGCCTCGACGGTTGGTGCGACGGTGATCGTGGGCGGCGACGCCAGTGCCGGTGTCGGTACCCCGACGAGCGCGACGGCGAGGGCGGTTCCGGCCGCTAGGGCCAGCCCTCGGCGCGCCCGATCGGACGCCAGTCTTTGCATGCTTCTTCCCCCCGAAAGCGGTCATATAGACACACACTTCGGGCGAAGGTTAGCACTGTATGCTCTTTTAACAGATTATGCCCTATTGGCGGCAATACGAGCGAACGTCGCTATGTCGACCGTCTCACCGCGCGCCGTCGGTGGCACCCCGGCCGCGACCAGCGCCTGCTCGGCCCGGTCGGCCCCGCCGGCCCACCCCGCCAGCGCTGCGCGCAGCGTCTTCCGCCGCTGCGCGAACGCCGCGTCCACGACCGCGAACGTCTCTTCGCGCGACGCCCCCGTCGGCGGTTCCCGACGCACCATGCGGACGAGTCCCGAGTCGACATTGGGCACCGGCCAGAACACCGCCCGCGGAACGGCGCCGGCCTTCGTCACCGCGCAGTACCAGGCCGCCTTGGCGCTCGGCACCCCGTAGGTGCGCGAGCCGGGCGGGGCCGCCAGCCGGTCGGCCACCTCGGCCTGCACCATGACCAGCCCGGTCCGCAACGTCGGCACGGTCTCGAGCAGGTGCAGGACGACCGGCACCGCGACGTTGTACGGCAGATTGGCCACCAGCGCCGTCGGGCCGGGCTTTATCGTCGCTCGGAGAGCGTCCGCATGAAGGACCGTGAGCCGATCGGCGAGGTGCGGCAGGCGCTCGGAGACCGTGGCGGGCAGCGCCCCGGCGAGAACCGGGTCGATCTCGACCGCAACCACCGCCCCGGCCGCCCCGAGCAGGCCGAGCGTGAGCGACCCCAGCCCCGGACCGACCTCCAGCACGACATCGTCCGGACCGACTTCGGCGGTCCGGACGATGCGTCGAATCGTGTTCGGGTCGTGCAGGAAGTTCTGCCCCAGGGTCTTGGTGGGACGAACCTCGAGGCGCTCGGCCAGCGCGCGAATCTCAGCCGGGCCGAGCAGGTCGTTGGGCACGCCAGCGACCCTAACTGAATAAGCGGGACCCACAGACCGGCCACTGACCGGCGCCGGACCGGGCGTAGAGCATCTGCGCCCGCATCGTCTGCTCCGACGACGAGGCCTGACTGGGCAGACCCGAGCCGCCCATCGACTGCCAGGTGCCCACGCTGAACTGGTAGAGCCCGTGGTAGGTGCCGCCGGGCGAGACCGCGCCGGGGTTGCCGCCGGACTCGCACTTGGCCAGCGCGGCCCAGTTCAGGCTACCGCCGCCGGTCGGGTACGACTTCGTGACGGCCTTCTTGGTGCCCTTGACCACGACGGTCGTCGTGGCCGCGGTGACCACGGTCTTGGAGACGACCTTCTTGCTGGTCACCTTGCCGTCGGTGTAGACGACCCGGACGACCTGCCGGGCGCTCCCGTCGCGGCCCTGCGTCACCGTGCGCCGGGTTCCGGCGGTCATGCTCGAGTCGGTGCGCGTCTTCACCGGCGACGGGACCGCGACGGTCTGCGTCACGTTCCTCGTGAGGATCCGCTGCACGGTCACCTTCTGGCCTTCGGCCAGGATCGTCGCGACCGCGGGCGTCGCCTTGTCGTCGGCGTCCAGTGTGAGTCCGCGCTCGTCGAGCAGTTCGTCCACGGTCGCCGCGTACGTGGTGGCGGTGGTCGTCCGGCCGTCCGCGGTCAGCGTCACCTGCTTCGGTGTATTGACGCTGAGCACGGCGCCGTTCAGCGGAAGGCGCGAGCTCCTGGACGCGGACAGTTTGACGTCGCGCCGTCCCATGCTCAGTTCGTCGAGCGCCTCGTCCACAGTGGGCGCGGTGACCCAGACCTCGCGGGTCTCACCGTCCACGGTGACCTTGAGCTTGCGGGCCCGGTCGATCTCGATCGTGTCGCCCTTGCGGACCTCGGAGTCCAGCGCCGGGATGACCTCGTCGCGGTCGCCGACCTTCACGTCGGCGGCGGCCAGCACACCACGGACGTCGTCCGCGTGGGTGTGCACGGTCTGCTGCTCTCCGTCTACACGGAGGGTCACGGCGCGATCGGTGGCTACCCAGGCACCTCCTCCGACGAGTAAGGCCGCGACCGAGGCGATCTTGATACCGGTAGCTACTTTTTTCGCGCGTGGCGAGCGGTCCTGCACCCTGCTCCAGACCTCTGAGTACCCGGGCAGGACGGTGATGCGAACTGCGGTCCACCCCGGCTATCCGGGCCGCTGGGCGACCCGACGGGCCACCATACGTGGGGTTCTTCCACGCGGCCACCCGCACAAGCAGGGATTAATACGACATACAATCCGTGTGAGGTCCGATTTGTAACGGGGTTCCGGGGTGTTTTCGTGGCGGTGATCACGCCGTCAGGGGTGGGTTGATCCGGGCAAATCCCTCCTGGCGGTGGTACGGGAAGTGGGGATACGGAGCGTTACGAACGCTGGCTTCGTCGAGTCGGCGCACCTGCTCCGGGGCGAGCGTCCAGCCGACCGCGCCGAGGTTCTCGCGCAGTTGCTCTTCGTTGCGGGCTCCGATGAGGACGGAGCTCACGGTCGGCCGTTGCAGGAGCCAGTTGAGGGCGATCTGGGGCACGGTTTTGCCTTCCTCCGCGGCGATCTCGTCGAGCACGTCGACGACGCGGTAGACGTCTTCGTCGGCGACCGGAGGGCCGGCCTCCTTGGTCGCGTGCAGGCGGCTGTTCGGCGGGAGCGGGGTGCCGCGGCGGACGCGGCCGGTGAGCCGGCCCCAGCCGAGCGGGCTCCAGACCGTGGCGCCGACGCCCTGGTCGGCGGCGAGCGGCATCAGCTCCCACTCGTAGTCGCGGCCGACCAACGAGTAATAGACCTGGTGGGAGACGTAGCGGGGCCAGCCGTGGCGGTCGGCGAGCGCGAGCGATTTCATCAGCTGCCAGCCGGCGAAGTTGGACACCCCGACGTAGCGGATCTTGCCCGCGCGGACCAGGTCGTCCAGCGTCGAGAGCGTCTCCTCGATCGGGGTGTGAGCGTCGAAGCCGTGCAGGTGGAAGACGTCGATGTAGTCGGTTTCGAGTCTTTTCAGGGCGTTCTCGGCCGCTCGGGTCAGGTGGTGACGGGAGGAGCCGGCCTCGTTCGGACCGTCGCCGGTGGGGAGGCCGGCCTTGGTGGAGAGCAGGACGGCGTCGCGGCGGCCCTTGATCGCGGCGCCGAGGACCTCTTCGGAGGCGCCGTCGGAGTACACGTCGGCGGTGTCGAACATCGTGACGCCGGCGTCGAGGCAGAGGTCGACGAGCTTCTTGGCCTCGTGGACGTCGGTGGTGCCCCAGGCGCCGAACAGGGGGCCGCGGCCGCCGAACGTGCCGGCGCCGAAGCTCAGGACCGGGACCTCGAGGCCGCCGAGTCGTCGGTAGTCCATGGTTCTCCCTCCTAAGGGAACTAGAGTTCCGTTAGGAACCGTAACACTAACGGAACTGGAGTTCCATTAATGGAGTTTCGCCCTGGGGGACGCACGGCCCGGGTGCGCGCTGCCGTGCTGCGGGCGGCCGAGGACGCGCTGATCGAGAACGGGTTCGCGGGCCTCGACCTGGCGGACGTCGCCCGCCGGGCGGTCGTGGGCAAGACGACCGTGTACCGGCGCTGGGGGACGGTGCCCGCGCTGGTCGCGGAATTGTTGACCGAGATGGCGGCGTCCTCGTCGCCCCGGACCGAGTCCGGGTGGCTGGACGAGGATCTGCGGGCGAACGCCCGGCTGGTACAGCGGACGCTGACCGATGCCCGGCAGGGGCCGCTGTTCCGGTCGATCCTGGCCGCGGCGCTCACGGACGCCGGGACCGCGGCCGCACTGCGGGACTTCTACGAGGTGCGGGTCGCGGAGTGGGCGCCGGTCGTGGAGGCCGCGGTCGCGCGGGGCGAGCTGCCGGCCGGGACGGATCCGGAGAAGGTGATCCGGGCGGTGTCGGCGCCGCTGTACTACCGCCTGCTGACGGCGGCCGGTCCGGAGGAAGCCGACGCCGACGCCGCGGCATCCGTAGCGGCCGCCGCCGCCCGAGCGGGGGCCTTCCGAAGCCCTGGCCCGCCGGTTCGGGGAGCTGACCGTTCGGCGGGGTGAGGCGGTGGGGAACGAGCCCTTGGCGGGGCCCTACCGCCGTCCCGGGCCGTCGGCCGCCGCGTCCGCGACGGCGCGGTCGACGATGCGATCGATGGCGGTGCTGACCGGCAGGACGCGCCGGAAGGGATGCCTCGACGGAGACCGCCCACGGACAATGGAGCGCGGACCGCGTCAGGCAGTTCCGCCGGGGAGGGCCGAGGCCCGTGCTCGACCGAGCAGCGGAGGCCAGTCAGCGCCGCGAGCGGTTGCTGATCACCGCCGGCCCAGCCGGCGAGCCACGTCCCCGCGCCGAAGCCGATACAGCCACCGGCCGCGACGGGGTCTGGCTAGCACGGGGCGCGGCCGTCCCGGAAGCACAGCCACCCCGAAGACACAGCCGACACGGCCGCAGCCACCCCGAAGGCACAGCCGACGCGGCCGCAGCCGTCGCGGGCGCGCAACCGTCGCGGGCACGCAACCGTCGCGGGGGCGCGGCCATCCCGGGCCGCAGCCGTCGTGGAGGCGCACCCGTCGCCGCGGGGCGCAGCCATCACGGGAGCTGCAGCCGTCCCGGGGGCGTAGCTAGCGCGGGGCACAGCTGGCGCGGAGGCGCACCCGTCGCCGCGGGGGCGCAGCCATCACGGGAGCTGCAGCCGTCCCGGGGGCGTAGCTAGCGCGGGGCACAGCTGGCGCGGAGGCGCAGCTGGCGCGGGGGCGTAGCTGGCGCGGGGGCGTAGCTGGCGCGGGGGCGTAGCTGGCGCGGGGGCGTAGCTGGCGCGGGGCGCGGCCATCCAGGGGCGCAGCCGTCGTGGAGGCGCACCCGTCGCCGCGGGGGCGCAGCCATCGCGGGAGCTGCAGCCGTCCCGGGGCGCGGCTGGCGCGGGGGCGCGGCCGTCCCCGGGGGCGCGGCTGGGGCGCCCCTCCCAGAGGCGCTGCCGTCCAGAGGCACGGCCCGCGCACGACCTGGCCCGCGCACGACCTGGCCCGCGCACGACCTGGCCCGCGAGCCACCTGCGTTGCTGCGCAATCGGCGCCACCGTCCCGACCCCATCGCCGCCGCCGCGGCCGGCCCCGGCACTCGACACCGAGACCCACGACCGGCATCACACCGCCGAATGCAGCATCAACCGCGCCACGCGCCCCACGCAGTCGCCTCCGCCGCGACCAAGACCCGCCCCTCGACCCTGCGCATCGCCGCGATCAGCTCAGCACACCCGACGGTGCGTCCGCCCGGCGCAAACCGACGAGCCGCCCAGCGCAAACCGGCCGGGCACGCGCCCCTCAGCCGGCCGGGCCGAAGATTCGATCTCCCGTGGCCATCATCGTGGCCGCCAATTCGTCGACGTCCTCGCCGCGGTATTCGGCGATCGCCCGCAGCGTCAACGGGATCAGGTACGGCGCATTCGGGCGCCCCCGGTACGGCATCGGCGTCAAGTACGGCGCATCCGTCTCCACCAGCAACAACTCCCGCGGCGCGACCGCCACCGCATCGCGCAGATTCTGCGCGTTCTTGAACGTCACCGTCCCGGCGAAACTCATCACGTACCCGAGCGACGCACACCGACGCGCCATCTCCGCGTCGCCCGAGTAGCAGTGGAACACCACGCGATCGGGCGCGCCCTCCGACTCGAGCACCCGGAAGATGTCCGAGTGCGCGTCCCGGTCGTGGATCACCAGCGCCTTGTCGTACTGCTTGGCCAGCTGGATGTGCGCCCGGAACGAGTACTCCTGGGCCTTCACGCCGTCGGGACCGGTGCGGAAGTAGTCGAGCCCCGTCTCGCCGATCCCGCGCACCTCCGGCCGCGCCGCCAGCGCCTCGATCTCGCGCAGCGAAGCGTCCAGATCAGAGACGTCCGGAGCCTCGTTCGGATGCAGCGCAACGGTGGCCGACACCGACGGATGGACCGCGGCCAAGTCCGCGGCCCACACCGACGACGGGACGTCACAACCGACCTGGATCACCCGGGTGACGCCCACCGCCGCGGCCCGGGCCAGGGCCGCGGCGGGGTCGCCGCCCACGATGTCGAGGTGGGTGTGGCTGTCGAGAACGGGTGTCCTCAGCGGCGGCGGGTCAGGTGGGGCCTCGCCCCGACTCACTCCCCCTCCAACCGCTTGATCTCGTCCTCCACGATCGACTCGTCGAGCTTCTTGAACACCGGCTTCGGCGGCGCGAGCGGCCGGCCGACCTCGATCGGCCGCGACGCCCACCGGGCCTGCGCGGCCGCGTAGTCGCCCTGGATCACCGGGTAGTCGGGTCCGCCTTCTTCAGAAACCTCGCGGATCTCCGGCGACCCCGACCACACCCCGCTCTCCCCCAGCAACTCGTGGATCTTCTGCGCCGAGTGCGGCAGGAACGGCGTCAGCATGGCCTTGCAGTCGTCGACGACCTGCAGCGCGGTGTACAGAACCGTGTCCCGCCGCTCGTGCGTCGAAGGATCCTTGAGCGCCCACGGCGCCTGGTCCGACAGGTACTTGTTCGCGTCCCCGACGACCCGCATCGCCTCGCCGAGCGCCGCCTTGAAACGCGACCGTTCGAGCAGCCCACCCACCGTGGCGAACGCGGCTTTGGACGAGTCGAGCAGCGCCGCGTCGGCCTCGGTGAGCGTCCCGGGAGTGGGCACCGCCCCGACGTTCTTGGCCGCCAGCGAGATCGACCGGTTGACGAGGTTTCCCCAGCCCGCGACCAGCTCGTCGTTGTTGCGGCGCCGGAACTCCGTCCAGGTGAAGTCGGTGTCCTGGTTCTCCGGCCCGGCGGCGGCGATGAAGTACCGCAGCGAGTCGGCGTCGTACCGGGACAGGAAGTCGTTCACGTAGATGACGACCCGGCGCGACGACGAGAACTTCTTGCCCTCCATCGTGAGGAACTCGCTGGAGACGACCTCGGTCGGCAGCTCGAGCGTGCCGTACTCACCCGGGCTGCCCCCGTGCGCGCCGAGCCCGTTGTAGCCCAGGAGCTCAGCCGGCCAGATCTGCGAGTGGAACGTGATGTTGTCCTTGCCCATGAAGTAGAACGAGGACGACTCGGGGTTGCACCACCACGACTTCCACGCGTCGGGCTCCCCGGACCGGCGGGCCCACTCGATCGACGCCGAGAGGTACCCGATCACCGCGTCGAACCAGACGTAGAGCCGCTTGTTGGCGTTGTTCTCCCAGCCGGGCAGCGGCACCGGGACGCCCCAGTCGATGTCCCGCGTCATCGCCCGCGGCTTGAGGTCGTCGAGCAGGTTCAGCGAGAACTTGAGGACGTTCGGCCGCCAGTCGGTGCGGGTCTGCAGCCAGGACCCGAGCGCCTCGGCCAGCGCGGGCAGGTCGAGGAAGAAGTGCTCGGTCTCGACGAACTTCGGCACCTCACCGTTGATGCGCGACTTCGGGTCGATGAGGTCGGTGGGGTCGAGCTGGTTGCCGCAGTTGTCGCACTGGTCGCCGCGGGCGCTCGGGTAGCCGCAGATCGGGCAGGTGCCCTCGATGTAGCGGTCGGGCAGCGTCCGGCCGGTGGACGGGCTGATCGCACCCTTCGTCGTCTTCTCGATCATGTACCCGTTGCGGTGGAGCGTCTTGAACAGCTCCTGCGCCACCGCGTAGTGGTTACGGGTGGTGGTGCGGGTGAACAGGTCGTACGACAGCCCGAGGCCTTGCAGGTCGTCGACGATCACCCGGTTGTAGCGGTCGGCGAGCTCGCGGGGAGTCACGCCCTCCTGCTCGGCCTGGACCAGGATCGGCGTCCCGTGCTCGTCGGTGCCCGAGACCATCAGTACCTTGTTGCCCGCCATGCGCTGGTACCGGCTGAAGACGTCGGAAGGAACGCCGAATCCGGAGACGTGGCCGATGTGCCGCGGGCCGTTTGCGTAAGGCCACGCGACCGCGGTGAGGATGTGACGGGTCATGCATCTACCCTAGGCCGTCGGTAGGAAAGCATTTCCTCCCCAGGGCGGCACGCCGAACGCGGGGCGGTGCGACAAATCGGACACCGCGCGCGGTCCAATGGATCCGTGGGTACCAGCAAAGACGCGTCGCCGGCCTTGGCTACCGAGGTGCCGACATTGGCCGAGCCGGTCCTCTTCGAGATCGACGCTCCGCGGACGATGCCGATGCCGGCTCTGCCGCCGGTCCTCCCGGAGGACCCGCCGGTCGCGATCGACCTCCCGCCGCACGAGATGCCCGGCACGCAGCCGCTGCCGTTCGAGCTCCCCGACGCGCCGTTCGCCGGGTCCGCCCATTCGGCCGACGACGACGAGCCGGACATCGACGGGCTGGCGTCGCTGCGGAGCCACCTGCGCGCGGCCCTGGTGAGCGAGCGGATCGCCGGGGCCAGCGTCCGCCGGACCGCGTCGCACGCGGCGAGCCGCCCGGTGCCCGTCGCGCTCCCGCCCGCTCCCCGCGGACCGGCGCTCGGTGGCCCGGAGCTGCGCAACCCCGTCACCGGCCTGGTGCTGGCGATCGCGCTCGGGCTGCTGGCGCTGTTCTTCGCCTCGGTGAGCGCGACCCCGTTCTGGCTCGCGACCGGCGTCGGGAGCACCGGCACCGCGACCGTCCTCCGCTGCCAGGAACGGACCCTCGGCGACACCTGCACGGCCCGCTTCACCCCGGCCGACCACGCGTTCGCCCAGGACGTCCGGCTCGCGAACGTCTCCGCGGCCCAGCTCCGGCCGGGCACCCCGGTGCCGGCCCGGCTGCTGCACCGCGACAGCACCGTCGCCTACGCCGGCCCGGCCGGCGACCTCCACCTGCGCTGGGTGCTCGGGTTCCTGCTGGTGCTGGCCTGCGGCGTCGGGATCGGCGCGGCGACCGGCGTCCCGCGCCTGCGTCGCGAGGGTCCGCAGCGCGTGGCCGCGCTGTGGATCCTCTCGCTCCTCGGCCCGGTCCTCCTGCTGGCCGCGAGCCTGGTCATCGCGCTCTTCTGACCCCGACGGGGTCAGGGCGCGTGCTTGGCCGCCTGCACCGCGTCGTAAACGACACTGCGGGGGACGCCGACGGCGCCGGCGACTGCTCGCATGGCCTCTTTCCGTGGCACTCCCCCGGCCTCGGCCAGTGCGACGCGGCGGGCCAGTTCGGCCGGCTCGGGGACGTCGTCGGGGCCGGGTCGAGGGGCTCCCCCGACCACGACCGTGATCTCGCCCAGCAGCCCGTCGGCGGCCCAGATCGCGAGCTCGCCGAGCGTCCCCCGACGTACTTCTTCGTGGGTCTTGGTGAGCTCGCGGCAGACGGCCGCCGGACGTTCGGCGCCGAAGGCGGCGACCGCATCCTGCAGGGACGATCCGATGCGCCGCGGGGACTCGAAGAACACCATCGTGCGCGGCTCGGTCGCGAGGGACGCGTAGGTGGCCCGGCGCTTGCCGGGGGCGTGCGGGAGGAATCCCTCGAAGCAGAAGCGGTCGGACGGGAGGCCGGAGAGCGTCAGCGCGGTCGTGACCGCGGACGGACCGGGGAGCACTTCCACGGGGATCTCGGCCGCGATCGCGGCGACGACCAACCGGTAGCCGGGGTCGGAGACGCTCGGCATGCCGCCGTCGGTGACCAGCAGCACCGTGTCGCCGGCCCGGGCCCGGTCGACGACGGCGGGTACCTGACGCTGCTCGGTGACGTCGTCGAAGCGGATGACCTGGCCGCTGATCGTGATGCCGAGATCGGCGGCCAAGCGCTTCGCGCGGCGGGTGTCCTCGGCCGCGACGACGTCGGCTTTCTGCAGGGCATCGCGCAGACGGTCGGTCGCGTCGCCCGGGTTACCGAGGGGAACGCCGGCGAGGATGATCACTTCTCCAGTATCACGGGCTCGTCCCAGTCGACGTGGTACCGGTACATCCAGTCGTTGTTCATCGACCGGGACGCGAGTTTCAGGAAGAGCGGCATCATCGCGTCCCGGATGACGCGGCCGACCGGGCCGGCGGCTTTCATGTTGCTGGTGCGGGCGCCGGCGGCGACGACTTTCTCGACGCGGGGACGCCGGATACCGGTGTAGGTCTCGAGGGCCTGGTCGGTCGGCAGGTCGCGAAGGCACTTGGCCAGCACGACGCCGTCCTCGATCGCCATCGAGGCGCCCTGTCCGGAGGACGGGGACGTCGCATGGGCGGCGTCCCCGGCCAGGACCATCCGGCCGCGGTACCAGTGCGGGACGACCGGCAGGTCGTACGTGGCCCAGGCGCCTATCGGGGTGGTGGACGCTTCGATCAGCGCGGTGGCCGGGCCGTCGTCGTCCTTGAAGAGGTCGAGCAGGTCGATCCGGGCCAGCTCGGACGCCGACGGCGGGTGCGGGAACGGCGGGTTGGCGAACCACCAGACCTCGCCGTTCGGGGCCGGGACGTAGCCGAAGAACGCGCGCTTGCCGAAGATCATCGTGAACGTGCCCGGCTCGGCGCCGGTATCGACTCCGGTCGTGTACCCGCCGGTGTTGAGGACGGGAACGTAGCGGGGCGTCGGGGCGTCCGGATCGATCGCGGTGCGCGTGGGCGAGTGGAGGCCGTCGCAGCCGATGATGACGTCGGCAGTGGCCTCGGTGCCGTCGGCGAAGACGGCGGTGTCGTCGGTGATGCGCACGAGTCGCTTGCCGTACTCGATGGGAATGCCCCGGCTGAGGGCCTCGTCGCGTAAGGCGCGGTAGAGGTCGGCCCGGCGGATCGTGCGGCTGACCGAGTCGTCGGTGCCGTGGGACATCGTGCCGAGGACCCGGCCGGTACCGCTGCGCATGACCATCCGGGGCGTCTCGAAGGCCGCCTTCTCGATGGCGTCGGCGGCCCCCAGCACCCGGAGCGCGTCCATCCCGTTGCCGGCGAAGGTCAGGAAGAGGCCGGCGTCGTCGGCGGTGTGGTCGTGACGTTCGTAGATGGTGGCGTCGATGCCGGCGCGCTGGAGCGCGATGGCAGTGGCGGGCCCGGCAACGCCGGAGCCGATGACGAGCGCTCGCATGAGTTCACCTCTCGAGACTTATTTCGTTCGGACGAACTAAGTATTAGCTAGCATGTCAAGCGTGGGAGCAGACCGGGAGGACCTGATCGCCCAGCTGGACCTGGCCGGGAGGGTGCAGAGCACCGTCGCGGTGATGTTCCATACGGCGCTGGCCGAGCTGTCGGGGCTGAGCGCGACCGAGCAGAAGGCTCTGGACCTGATCGAGCGGTTCGGGCCGCTGACGGCCGGCGAGTTGGCCGAGAGGTCGGGCCTGGCGCCGGCGTCGGTGACGGGGTTGCTGAGCCGGCTGGAGCGCAAGGGCTTCGCGAGGAGGGTTCCGAACCCGGACGATCGGCGGAGCGTGCTGGTGGAGATGGTGAGGGGGCGGCTGGACGCGATCGGGCCGCATTTCCTGGAGTTGCTGAGGCCGTTGCATCAGCTGTACGACACGTTCACTGACGACGAACTCCGCGCCGTTCTGCGGTACTTGACCGCGGCATCCCAGATCCAGCAGGAGGCGACAACTCGTCTACCCAAGCCGGACCACTGACCAGGTCTCAGCGAGAGTACGACGGGAGCGGCTCCCCCAAATCCCAGAGATACTCGAAATCCGCCGCCCGCTTGCGTATCTGGCCGATATCCAGAACCAGCTTCGTATTCAAGATCGATGGATTCGCGATCGCGCGGCTGGCCGATACGACGGTCTCGTAGCTCACGCTGTTATCGAAAATAATGAAGTCGCGTAGATCCATGTGCGATTGAGTGATGTGGCTGTAGTCGAGCACACGCACGTCGATGCCGGCGTCTTTCTGCGCGGAACAGATCGCGTTGAACTCGCGATCTGTCGGCAGATCCGGCTTGTCGAAGATGAAAATGCGCCGAACCGTCACGCCACGCTCGGCCACCGCATCATGCTGCGCCTGCAGGTAGCGCCGGCCGAGCGGGCTCTGCCAGAAGCCGTCACCGAAGCTTTCTCCGCCGGCGTCCACCGTCGCGAAGCTCGTCGCATCGATGTGTGAGCGGCTGATGTCGGTCAGCCCGATCAACCAGTCGCGGTCTTCACCCTCGTAGGTCGCTTCGCCGGCCGCCAGCGCCTTCAAGAACGACGAGGTCCGGCTGATCTCGTTCTGCGCGAACTCGTACACCAAACCGGAATCACCGGGCTTGATCAGGATCGCGTGCTGCACCATCTGAGTGACTGCGTCCGACCGCGCCGCGGTCTGCTCCAACAGTCCGAACAGAGAAGCGGCGTCATTGATCTGGACGAACGCTCCGTGCACCAGATCGTGAATGCTTCGCTCGTGTTCGACCTGACGCGCTTCGATCGATTGAAGCCGGTTGTCCAACTCCATCAGGTACTGGACCAGCAGGACGATGCCCCCGAGAAACACCGACAGCGTGAGCGACATCAGCGCGGCCTGATCGTCCGGACCGATCTCGCCGCTCGTGAGGTTCGTGAGTCCGTAGGTGAGCCCGCCGATGCCGAGCGACACGAAGATTCGCCGAATGAGTCGGCCGTTGGTAGTCCTCAGCGCGGCCCGGACGCGCCCCGGCTCGGTCATGCGACGTCCGTAGTCTGCTGAGCGCGGTCCGAGGCCTCCTCGAGAAGCCCGACGGTGTGCAGGGCTAGCTGGTCACGGATACGGGAGACCTGGATCTGCCACTGCTCGGTCAAGCCGGCCGCGCCGTCCAGGGCCTGCCAATACGGGCGGAGCGTCTTGTCCATCCGCGCCGCGGGCATCCAGAGATGCAGGAAGCGATCGATGGTAGGGCGCAACCTCGCCAAGCACTTCGAGTCGACGCCCAACTCCAGCCGACTCCTCTGGATCGCGTCGAGCACGATCGTCAGCAGCCAGTCGTGCATCGCGACGGCGGCGCAGAAGTCGTTCACCGCACGAGCTGAGAGCGCAGCGCCGGACATTCGAATGGTTCGGTACTCGCCAGACTCGACGGACAGCTCGACTTCGGGCCTGGATTCCGAATACTCGAGGATCCATCGGACCCGCGTCCTCGGTGTCCAGATCGCTACCGCCTGGTCCAGCAACGGCGATTCCTGGATATCGACGTGGAGCCGATCGGCAATCGCCGCCAGGTTGGGGAGGGCGGTCTCGGACGTCCTCCACGCGGACGCGACGTGATGCAAGTTCGCCGGGCTGACCGTCTCGATCACACCAGGTCGGGAGAGGTAGTGACCCCACGGCATGCGTCGGCCCGCTGTGCCCTCGATCAGCGTCGCCACCGAGGCGGCCTGCAGGATCTGGCCAGCGGTGATCGACGCCTGCGTGGCCACCGTGCCGACAGCGCGAGGCCGACCGCCCGCGGTAGCCGACAACCGGCAATCGATGCCATCGAAGAGATCGGGTGAGACCACGGAAGGAACTGGACGCTGTGACGACCGGACTTCTTGCCCCAGCCGGAGCGCCAAGATTCGCGCCGATACCGCTTGTGACACCGGCACGGAATGTCGAAGAAGCCCGGTGTGTACCTCGCCCACTATCAGCACTGCGGCCCCCCGGTGAGCGTCGAGCCGACTCACGGGTCGCCGGCCACGTTCCCATCCAGAACGTAGTTGATTCGCCGAATGATTTCGGCGGGAAGCCGGAATCCTTCGGCGCTACTTCGTTGAGTGATCGTCTCCTGTATCGCATCGTCCACAACGATCTGACTCAGAATCACCTGTACCGCGAGTTCTACTTGCAGAAAGCGGTTCGAAAGAACTGAACACGTTTGGTATGCACAGAACGGAGCGGCGTCAGGTTCGAGTTGGACGATCGGCGGCAAATCATCCCAGCTCCTCGCCGTTTCCAGCCTAGGCGGCTCCGGAACCATCACTGGTGACCCGTTGTGACGCACCATTCCAAGGCGAACAAGTTGCCAAATCGCGGCCAGAAATGACACCGACCAGAGGCGCTCGCCCTGGTCTTCCCACCAGAGTTCGACGTCGACGAAGATCGAGTGACGGCGCGCCGAGGTCTGCACGGCCGGAGCCCACTTCCGTGATCCTGACATCGCCGGCGCCACGCCCTCCTGCGCGCGCCTGCCATTGCTCAGCCAGCCGGACTCGAGCACCGGCGGCCGCGATCCATCGGTGTCCAGCGAGGGCTCAGGCACGAGTTGATGGAGCACCAGGGTTGCCAAGTCGACGTCGTTCGCCCGCGCGCACGACGCCTCACGGACGAGGTAGTCGATCGACAGCCCAGCTTCCGCGGCCGCTTCGATGATCGCCGGGATCACGACCTGCGGGGTGCTGAACGGTGCGAAGTAATCGTCGATCAGAAAGCACGTGCTGATCCGAGGACGACGCCCCCCGGATGGGCTGTACCGCTTGATTGCCCCTGGCACCCAGTCCGCCACCGATGCGAAGTGCTCCCGGAGCTTGCTGCCCTCGGGGTCGAAATCCTCGCGGTAGAGATGGCCCAGCTCGATTGACAGGTGGGAGAGCGGGATCTGGCTCGTCTTGACGCGCGCGGTGGCTTCGCTGAATTCCGCCCTGACGTCGCTCACAGCATCTCCCAGCACTTCCGGTCGAACAATCGGTCGGCGAGGCTCTCGAACGCCTCGAGAGTGTCCAGGTTCGCCACCTGACGCGCGTAGACGTCATCGTCGAGCAGCAGTTGCTCGCGCCACTGCAACATTGGTTCGAGAGGGATCTCGCCGAGCATCATCGTGTGCCCCAGTCCGTGCTTTCCGGCGAGTTCCTGCAGCTCCCGATTGCACCGCCGTAACCACGCGACCTGTGCCGGACGAAGACCGGACAGCTGGCTCGAATCCGGATCGACGACCGCCGTCCGGACGAAGCGCACCAGCGGTTCGGGGTTTCGTCCGGCGCTGGCGAGGATCCCGTTCTCTCCGAACACCAATCCGGACGCCGCGATGATGTGCTGCTTCGTCCAGCGGTGGAAGACCAGCCACCGGGACTCGACGCCCTTCAACAACGGAGACCGAACCGCCTCCAGCACCAGGTCGGTCGCGTACGACCGCCCGGCGCTCAGGTCAACCAGGCAGAGTCCGAACTCCTCGTCCAGCGTCCGGAACAATCGCGCGACCTGCTTGACGTCGCCGGCCACCCGGGGCAACTCTCCGCCACCTTGATCCCCGGGGAGGAGGACGAGCCGCCCACCGCTCGTCGGGTTGTCGCGCATCTCCGAGCGGTCGGTGGTGCGCCAGACGTCCAGCCGCACCGGGTCGCTGATCTCGCCCTGCACATAGGAGTGCAGACCGCGGCCATTCCTGGCGCCATGGACCTTCGGGATCCCGCGTGCGGCTTCGTTGATGTGGAAGATCGCTCCGGACGTCGGTGACCCGAAGTCGAAGTCGAGATAGCAGACGTCGTCGCCGTGCAGTGCGCGACGATACGCAACGTTGCTCACGGTGACGGAACGACCGGTGCCGCCCTTGTCGGAAGTCGCGAAAACGATCACGGCGGCTCACTCCGCCGCGTTCTCTTGCGCGGCTTCCAGCTCGTCCAGCCCCCGCAGGACTTCGCTGGCCAGCGCGTCCGCGGTGGCCGGTGTCTCGGCCAGGACACGCTGGGCCCGCTGAAGTTTGGAGCGCAACTCCTGCAGGCGTCCGCGCACGGAGGGCCCGGCCTCCATCGCACCGGCGAACAGCTGGCGGTCGACCAGCTGCTCAGCTTCGGTGATCCGATCCCGCGCTTGTTGGGCCAGCAGGTCGCTTCTCGTCGGCTTCGTCAGGATCACGTCGGACAGCATGACGAGGCACTCCATCACGCGTTCGGTGTGGTACCAGGACGGCCGGTCGACGACTGCGCCGTCGCGTGCGGCGTCCGGCAGGTCCCAGGACGCCGGTGCCTGATCCCAGAGCGAGCCTGGCTGCCCGTCGTCCATTCGCCGTTCCGCTAGGTGGTCCCATACCTGATCGATCAGCGCAGTCAGCTGACTCCGCAACTCCGGACTGCGTGCGAGGATCGCTAGCGTCGCCGCCCGCTTGAGGAGCATCACCGAGAAGTCGGAGACGACCCAGTTCAGCTGCGGTGTCGTCGCCGTCTTGGTGCCGCCGAGGCGCAGCGGGACACCGGGCCAGTGCAGCTCGACCGCCACGTCGTTCGCCAGCGGACGCCGGGTGACCCGGCCACGGCTGCCCAGTTCCTGCAACACCGAGAGCACACGACGGAGATCGCTGTCCGGCGCACACCGCTTGCTCAAGTCGTGGGTGACCAGCGAGGCGACGAGGAGACTGAAGTAGTCGGACTCTTCGCCGTCACTCGTCCGCCAGGGGATGTCTTCGAGTGGCCACCGATCCTCAGCGAGCCGGACACCCGTCGTCGTCTCCGAACTGGCGATCGTCGCCCAATACGACCGCGTGAGGTCGTACCGGAGCTGCAACGCCTGCGCCAGGCGCTGCTGTTCTTCGTTCAGGAGGCGAAGCACACGGGTTCGCTCCGACGTGAGGTCGACGATCCCGGCCAGGGCGCTTGTGGTGAAGTACAGCTGCGGGCGATCCTCAGCGAGCCCTTCGGCCTGGGGGCCGACGTCCTCCGTCGTCGTGATCTCCGGCGCTCCGGCCAATGTCCCCCAGGTCCAGCCACACTCGAACAGCTGCGACGAATCGCTCAGGTCGTCGACGACCTGACCCGAACCGATGGTCAAGCCACGGAGCCCCGACCGGACCTCCTGCAACCGATCATTCAGATCCGCCACCAGACGTTCGCTCGACTGTCCGCGCTTGCCGACGGTGCGCAGCAGCGTTCGCCAGGGCAGCGAGTCTTCGCCGAAGACGTTCACCGTGAAGCTCCGCAGCAGGCCGACCATGGCCGCGCTGAGCCGCCGGCTGGCCAGCGTTTCGAGGTGGTCGACCTTGACCAGGAGGTCGGTACGCGTGATCTGACGCCGGAAGATCCGGACGAAGCCGAGTGTGGCAAGTGTCAGCGTCACGGAAATCGAGTAGGAGTCGACGACGTGCAGCCTCAACTGGTCGTCGGTGACCTTCGTCCCTGCCTCAGCCGACCGGAAATACGATCCGCCGGAAAAGTCAGGGGCTCCCGTCTGATCAGTGTAGGTCTGCAGGTACTCGGTTAACAGGTCTAGGAGCCGACGTGGCAGGTCGGAACGGTCTCCTATTCTTGCGAGGGCGGCCAGCATCGCCTTCTCGGTATTGTCTGGACGGTCAAGCTGAAAGCTCTTGACCAGCGAGGCCGGGTACATGATGCAGAGGAGTTGCTCGGCGTCGGAGATGGAATTCCGTCCGAACCGGCCTTCCCAACCCCACTCCTCGTCAGCCCTGCTGTAATGTGCGACCGCGCGCCAGATTTCGAGCATCTCACGCCGTGGCTGCAGTCTCATCGGGCCATCCCCTCCTGACGCGCCGAATCAAGGCGCTACCGCGTTCGGGAATCGGATATATCTTACATAGATACACGTACTGGAAGTACCGGCTCCGCCGGCATACTGCTTGATCGAACCGCGGACCAGCGCTCATCGTATTAGTCCTGGGGACTGTGCACGTCGCCTTGCCAGCGATCCGCTATACATGCACAATCGCCGCGGACCTCCGAACATTCGAAGGATTGGTGTGACTGCACCCGCCGAAGATCTTCCCGATGACGTGGCCGTTCGAATGCGCTCGTGCCGACCGGACGATCTAAACCAGGTATCTGACCTCGACCACCAAGCATTCGGCCGGAACTCTCCACCGCGCTTCGTGTTCGCGCAGCTCAGGGATATTGTCGGATCCGGCTTCCGGGTCGTCGAGCAGCACGGTGAAATCGTCGCCTATACAATCTCCGTTCAGACCGGCACCCTGTTGAGCGCGACGGCTCCGGGTCCGGGCCGCATCAACCTATTGGCCGAGGTTGAGAAGGAAATCAAAGGCGCCGCTGCGACAAGCACCGGCATCGGGCACCCAACGCATCATACGATGCTGCCCGGTAAGCTCGCGCCCAAATATGAGATCCGCAGATTCGCAACCTCGGATATCGATGAGCTCTACCAAGTGGAGAATCAAACATTTGTCGAGGATCCGTATCCGCGGCGCCTGCTCGGCCGACTGGGCGCCGTCTTCCGGGACGGATTTCTCGTGGCTGAGCGCCATAGTCGGCACGCTGCCCCCGAAATCGTCGGCTCCCTCGTTTCCGTCGTCGACGCCGGCTGCCCCGGAGTCGGCTGGATCATGTCGCTCGGAGTTCTCGAAGCTCATCGCCGAGAGGGCGTCGGCACCTGCCTCATGAACGCGGCAGAGGCGTACCTCCACGAGGCCGGCTGCGAAAAGATCAAATTGACGGTCGACCCCGTGAACAAGATCGCTCTCCACCTCTACCAGCAACGGAACTATGCACTGGTGGAGCGCATCGACGACTATCACGGAACTGGCCGGAGTCGCCTCCTGATGGTGCAGGACGCGAGCGATGCACCGTCCCATCGACGCTAGTCACGGTCGAGCAGGAGTGATCTGGCGACTGCGTATGACAATCAATACGCTCAGCGCGATTCCGAGCAACGCCAGGTAACCCGCGAATGCGGTAACCGCAAAACCTCGCTCGGGCGACGACGCGTACGTGATCAACCCACTGGCGGCCAGCAACCCGTACAGCCTCCAATTCTCCGTCGCCGGATCTACGAATGCTTTGCGGAAGGTCGGCACCGCCGCTAAAGCATCGGCGACGATCGCGAACAGGATGGCCAGCCGCGCCTCCCAGAAGACGGCCCAGAGGATCAGCCCGACCGCCGCCGCGACACCACAGGCCACATCGAAGCGCGAAATCCGCCACGTGGAGTTACCGTAGAATAGAGCAACGAAGAAAATAACTGTCGGATCGAGTCCGACCACGAACGTGACGAGCGCTGGAAGCCCTACCCCCTCGCTGAGTTGAGCCGCAAAGGCCAAGTACGGCCCGATGGACCAGAACAACCAGGTCACCATGTGCGGCACTATTCGCCGTTGTACGACTTGCGAGACGAAGATCCCGCCGTTGACGAGGTTGATCACAGCCGCGACGTATATGAACTCCGGCGGTAGTAGCAGCGCTAGCCCCTCTTCCGACCGACGGCGAGAAGCATCCCCGCGTATCCGTGGCGGAGGGGTGCATCCGAGGCAGGAACGTACCAAGTTTTCAGCTCATCGGCTAACGAGCCAAGTGATTCCTTGATCTTTTCTTGCTCGACCGAGACGGCCGGGTACGACGCGCCATCAACGTTGTAGCCATCAGATTCGACCATGAACGCGCTCGCGAATGGCGCGCCCCTCTTCAAGATGGCGAAAAATTTGGCCACCGCCTTCTCGAATTCGTCCTTCTTGTCAGTCAGTGACTCCGCCACGAAGAACATCGTTCCGATGTCATAGGTCGGATCAGAAACCAGTCTGAACAGATCGCGGCGTTCCACTGATGTCTTGCTGGACAAATCGGCCCGCGGGTTCCTGACGCTCCGATACGGCTCCACCGTGCTCAACTCGCGCCAGAAAGGATCCCAGTATCTGGCATAGCCGGCAGCTCCGTGCACCTGTTCCCTCAACCATCTGACGTTCGATACCGAAAAGTCCAGGAGTATCAATCTTCCGACATGAGGGAGCATGGCGAACGCAGGATACAAATTCGGCCCGGCCCCCAAATCGACCCCGATCGAATCCGGCGCCGGGGCGCACGCGACGAAATGGTCTCGCATGAGACCCAGGAAGTACTGATCGTCGGGCCGAAGCTTCGCATAGTTGGTGTCGGCATATCGCTTCGCATTGAAATGCGCCCAATCGAAGGCGCGATTCCCCTTCGGCTTCGTCGTCATCAGCGCCCCCGCATCCGTGACACCCTGACACAGGCGGCCGCCGACTAGCCGTCACGTCGCCGAGTTCAAGAGTAAGGGCGCGTCGAACATCCCACGGTGGTTTCAATGAAACCAGGAACAAGGAAGCAGTACCGATGACGGAGGGACAGCAGGGAATCTCCTACGCTGACCGCCGCGGAGCTACGGAATCCCGTTGCATCGCTATCCCGTACATCTGTAGTTGATCCCGGACGCGTGCGACCTGCGTTTCCCATTGCCGGCTGAAGCCGGACGCCCTGTCGACCTGCTCCCAGAGTCCGCGAAGTTGATCGTCGGCCCGGGCCGCGGGCATCCAGAGGTGAAGGAGGTGATCGACTACCGGCTGTAGGTCGTTGACCACGCGCGGACTCATCCCGTCGTCGAGTCCGCTGCGCCGGAGCAGGTCGAGCAACGACGTGAGTAGCCAATCGTGCCGGGCGACGTCAGTTGCGAGGATCGCAGCGTTCTGGGGTGTCACGCTCGACGACGATATTCGCAGCGTGCGGAGTTCGTCTTTTTCGACATTGAACTCGATTCGGTCCACTCCATCCGCCGGGTCTTCGAGGATCCACCGCAGGTTCGTACGGTTGGAGCGAAATGGTTGTCGACCGTCGAGCCGGTTGGAGTGCTGGACATCATCCAGCACCCGGGCGGCGATGCTGCCGAGATCGAGCCCGGCGCCTTCGTCTGCCCTCAGGAAGCCCGTCTGAATGGCGTCGATCTTGAACGAACCGATCGTTTCGGCGATGCCTGGCCGCGCGATGTAGTACGACCAGGGCCGTCGGCCCGACGAGGAGGCCGGTTCTACCTGAACCGTCGCCGAGGCCTGCAGGATGCGCCCCCCCGTCAGGAACGCCTTCTCCGAGACGACTCCGACCAGCCGCGGACGCTTGCCGGTCGACACCTCCAGAGTGCAGTCCACCCCCGTCAGACGGCCGGAGTACTCGGCATAGGCAATCGGCCGTTCACGCGTCCGCACGGGCACGCCGAGCGTCAGGGCGAGCACTCGACGTGCATCATCGTCGGTCAGCGGCTGCGAGTTCCGAAGGAGACCGGTCCGAACCTCACTCAGAACCAGCATGGTGTCACTCGTCCTTCGTCACAGACCCAAGAACAGGTAGCTGACCCGATCGACGATTTCCGTAGGCAGCCGGCAGCCCTCGTCCTCCGCGCGTTCGCTCACCTTCTCGGCTACGGCCGGATCCACTCGTACTGAGCTGAGGATTGCCCGCACGGCATGCTCGGTCGGCAGGAAGCGGTTCGTCATCAGGGAGACCGTCCGATGGGCAAAGAACGACGCGGCCGACTTGTTCACCTGCATGACCGCGGGCAGGTCGGACCACGTCTCCGGCCAGTTCCCGGAGGAGTCCTCGAGCACCGCATCGATGCCGACGACCTTGGTGACGGCCTTGTCGTCGTACCGCAGTAGTCCCAAGCGGACCAGTTGCCAGACTGCAGCCAGAAACGCGCAGGACCACTTGAGCTTCTCGTCGGCGCCGTTGCGCAGCTCCACGTCGAGAAAAACCGAATGTTTCCGGGCGGCGTTCTCGATCGGCTGCCGCCACTCGCCCTTGGGCGCCATCGCCTTGCCCTCGGGATAACCCGGCGAACGGATGCCGTTGCAGAGCCACCCGTCCTGGGTGAGTGGCGTGCGTGTCCCGTTCGTGCCGGGCGGCGGGTCCGGTACGAGTTGGCCCTGGACCAGCCAGGCCAGCTCGATACCGTCCGCCTCCGCGCAGCCGGACTCCCTCGCGATGTAGTCGATCGGCACGCCGACGGCCGCTGCGGCGCGGAGAACCGCCGGAATCACCTGCGCAGGCGAGTAGTCGTCCCGGAAGTAGTCGTCGATGAGGAAGCACGTACTGACCCGTGGCTTCCGGCGGGTCACCGCGAGTTCGTTCCGCGCCACTTCCACCCACGGCGCTAGACGTTTGAAATACGACTCGATCGCCGCGTCGCCTCCGGCGAAGTCCTCCATATAGAGGTGGCCGAACTCGATCGAGAGGTGCGACCAGTTCAACGCCTCGACCCGCCGCCGCTCGCTGGCCTCGCCCTGGATCGCGATGATCGAGCTCACAGCGCCTCCCAGACGTCCTTACGCACCTGCATGGCGAGGTCGATGAATGCCTTGACCGTCTGCTCGTTGGCGACCAGTTTGTGAGTATCGTCCTCGAGAATCAACTGTTCGCGCCACTGCAACAGTGGGTCCAGCGGCACCGTTCCCAGCGTGGTCGTCTGCCCGAGACGATTCTTGCCCGCCAGCGCGGTCAGTTCCTGATCGAATTTGTGCAGCCACGAGATCTGCCCGGACCGGAGACCTTGCAACGCCTCGGCCTCGGGATCCACGTACGCGGTACGGACGAATCGGAGGTTCCGCTTGAACTTCGCCGGATCGTGCCCGTGCTCCTCCGCATTGGCGAGGATGCCGTTGTCGCCGTAGACCAGTCCGTTCGCCGCGATGATGTGCTGGCGCGTCCAACGGTGGAAGATCAGCCACCGCGCATCGGTGTGGACGAGATCCGGCGTCCGGGTCGCTTGAAGGACGATGTCCGTCGCGAAAGATCGACCGGCGCTCAGGTCGACCAAGCAGAGATCGAACTGTTCGTCGAGACGTCGGAACAGGCGCGCGCAACGCTCGACGATCGCCGGATTCGAACTGAACTCACTGCCGCCTTCGTCTCCGGGATAGAGCACCAGCCGCCCCGAGTTGCGCGGCCGGCGGCGGAGTTCCGGCCGGTTGGTCTGCTCCCAGACGTTCACCGCAACCGGGTTCGGGCCGTCGTCGAAGAGATAGGTGTGCAGGCCGTCGCGGTTGGGCGTGCCGCGAGACTTGTCGCTGATCTGGAAGATCGCGCCCGCGGTCGGAGATCCGAAGTCGAAGTCGAGGTAACACGCGTTGGCACCGTCCGAAGCGGCCTGATAAACGATGTTGGCGCTGGTGACGGACCTTCCAGTGCCGCCCTTGTCAGAGGTCGCGAACACCAGCATCGCTACATCGCTTCCGCATTCGCCCTGGCGACCGCCCAGTCGTCCAAGCTGAGCAGAACCTTGTTGCACTTCGCGACCGAGGTCGCCGGCGAGTCCGAAATGATGTCACGCGCTCGGGCCAAGTCGGTCTCCATCCCGCGCATCTCAGCCACGATCTTCGGATTGTTCAGCGCGCTGCTTCGCTCCTGCTCCTGGTCGAAGCGCGCCTCGGCCTCGCCCAGCACCCTCCATGCGTGTTCGATCAGTTCATCGCTCGAGAACTGGCGGCTCTCGAGGACTCTCGACAGCACGACCAGCGATTCGACTATTCGCTCGGTGTAGTACCACGACGGCTGGTCTTGCCGATCGAGACCGGCTTGCGGGAAGGCTTGCGATGGTTGGTCCCAGAGTCCGGCCGGCCCTTTTTCGGATTCCTCGTCCCGGAAGCGCCGACGGAGCAGGTAGTCCCAGACGCGCTCGGCCAGATCGAGGAGGTCCTGGCGTAGCTTCTGACTTCGAGCCAGGCCGGCCAGCGCCACGATCCGCTTGAGCAACGTCGCCGCGAAGTCGGACACGATCCACTGGAGTTCGACCGTGCCGACCGAGTCACTACCGACGAGCGTGAGCTGCACCCCAGGCGCGTGGAGCTCGATCGCGGGATCCCGCTCGATCGAGCGACGGGTGATTCGCCCCCGTCCCGCCAACTCCACGAGCACGGCGAGGATCTTGCTGAGCTCCGTATCCGTCGCCCGGCTCCGGTCCAGATCTTCGGAGACCAGCGACGTCATCAGCAGCGTGAAGTAGTCGGACTCCTCCGCATCGCTGGTACGCCACGGCATGTCTTCCAGCGGCCACTGGCCGTTGCCGAACGTCGCGAGTGTGGCCCAGTACTGGCGGGTCAGGTCGTACCGGAGTTGCAGCGCTTGCGCCAAGCGTTGCTGCTCCTCGTTGAGAAGGCGGAGCACTCGCGTCCGCTCCGTGGTGAGGTCGAGAATTCCGGCCAGGGCGTTCACCGTGAAGTACAGCGATGGGCGCCCGGGCGCCACGCCATCGTTCTGCGGGCCGATCTCCTCGGTCGTCTCGATCTCCGGCGCGCCGCGGATGATGCTCCAGGACCACCCGCATTCGAACAACAGGTTGGGATTGCCGAGGTCGGACTCGACCTGACCGGATCCGATCGTGAGGTCCCGCAGTCCGGCGCGCACTTCCTCGAGCGACCTGCGAAGCCGGGCGATCACCGTCTCTTTCGGCTCATTGCTCTGGTTCGCGGTGCCGTAGAGGATCTCGCCCGACCGCGATTCGACCGGGAAGACGTTCACGGTGAAGCTCCGGAGCAGGCCGACCATCGCGGCGCTCAATCGCTTGCTGGCCAGCGCCTCGAGCGTGGCGATCTCCTCCAGAACCTCCGGGCGGGATACCCGGGTGCGGAAGATGCGCACGAAGCCCAGCGTGGCCAAGGTCAGCGTGAGCGAGACGGAGAACGACTCGACGATCGGGAGAGCACGTTGATCGGGGCTCACCTTGTCCACGTCCGGCCCGTCGTGCGGACCGTAATACGTGCCGCCGGAGAAGTCGGGCGCCTGGTCCTTGGCGACGTAGTTCTTCATGTACTCGGTCAAGATGCCGACCAGGCGGCGCGGGATCTCGATGTTGTCCCCAAGTAGCCGCAGCGCTCGGACCGAGTCCCGGGAGGTCTGATCGGGGTCGTCCAGTTTGAGGGCCTTGACCTCGGAGGCCGGATACATGATGCAGAGGAGCTGCTCGGCATCGCTGACCGAGTTCGGCTTGACCCGGCCACCCCAGGTCCACTTGCCATCGACCACCGTGGCCTCAGCGACGGCGGCCCAGATGTCCAGAAGATCTTGTCGCGGTTGTGCCTTCATCGTCGAGTAGACACCTCCGGAGACATTCGATCAGCACCTGCGGCCCATGGCGACGAGCATCGCGTGGTGATCGGCACGGAGCTGTTCGCCGTTACCGTAGGTCACCCTCGCTACGTCGTCGAGAGTAGCGATGTCAGCGAGCGCCAATGTGATCTCGTCCTTACCTACGCCGAAGGCAGGGAACTGAATGCCATCAACCTCGTAACCGTGCGAGTCTTCCATGAACGCAACCGCAAACGGCGCACCCGGATGCAACGAGCCGATGAATTTGGTCATCGCGCCCGAGAACTCCTCGTACTCGGTCGACATGGACTCGGCCACGAAAAACATCGTACCGAGATCGTACGTGTCCACGGGCAGATCGAAGAGGTTCCCCTGCCGCACTTCGGCCTTTTGCCGGAACATCGTCCGCGGGGAGCGCACCCGCTCATAGTCGGGACGGCCGCCCCGCAGGATCGACCAGAAGTCCAACCAGTTGTGATCGAACTTCAGCCGCTGCTGCTTCAGCCAGGCCACGTTCGCGGCACCGCGTTCTATGAGGTGCACCTTGTGCGCGAACGGCAACATCGATAGCGCGGGATACAGGTTGGCGCCGCATCCGACGTCTACGGCTACCACAGTAGATGCCGCAGGCCTCTCGGAATCACCCACACCCCTCGAGTTACCTTTTACTCCCGGCCGGAACTTCAGACCCGCCTGCGCGAAGTGATCGCCGATGAGATTGACGATCTGCCGATCATCGTCTCGCACGCGCCGATAATTGACCGCGATGTACGACTCCGGATCAAATTGATCCCAGTCGACGTCCGCATTTCGCACTTTGACTCGGCGCGATTTACTCAAAGGCGGAGTCACCCAACCGAGCAAACTAATCAGCGAAACAACGGAAAGAAAGCGGCGAATCTTCCGCGTCCGCCGCTCACGAACGACCGGCTCCGTCTCGGCACTGATCGCCGACTGCGCCCCGGAAACGCTTAAATCAACATGACTTTGGACATCTTGACCAAACACCGGAGAGCTCCAGCAGGTTCATGAATGAGTGGGAAGTAGCGCGCGCACAGTTCTACCACGCCGAGGGTAAGCCGCATGAGCCGCTATGAAGATCGCGTGGACAACACCCGAGAGCTGGGTAGACAACACATAACCGTTCGGCCCACTCAGGCCAATATGAGCCGTGAACTCGTTCCGCCGCGATACGCCCGGCGTCCCCGGAATCACGCTTGAGCGAAATGAGCGCTATGCGCTCTATTCCTATTTAGACCGGTTCAGCGCGACCCGCGTGACCGCAGAACGCGCCGACGCAGGAGCGTCGACAAACCGACGTGGACGGACACTTGGGCGAAATTTGAAATCGATCGTCACGTCAGCCCCACTGGGAACCGATGACGGCAAATCAGGCCCGCCACTTCGAATGGCAGGTAATATCCGTTTACTCCGACAGATTTTCGCATATCACTCCGAGCTAGGGAGACGAGCAGAGAGTGGCAAACGAAGACCGGTCAGCGACGACTCTACTGCCTCTGCAACCCGGGTACAGCATTCGGCACTGCGAACGGAAAGACATCGACGCGGTGACAGTGGTGGAACGCGAGGCTTTCGCCGGCAAGACGCTCTACCCCGATTTCTTCTTCGCCCAGACGCTGGACATCAATCCGGAAGGATTCTTCGTCGCGCACTATGACGAACTCGTTGTGGGTTACGTCATCGCCGCGCTCGGACAAGGCACCGGCAAAGGATGGATACAGTCACTCGGCGTCGTTCCGGCGCACCGGCGGCGCGGCGTCGGCAGCAACCTGACGGCGCACGCCGAGAAATTCATGGTCGGGCAGGGACAAAAAGAATCCGTACTGACCGTGGATCCGGACAACGACGTCGCCCTTCGCTTGTACCGACGCCTCGGGTACACGCAGATAGAAATGCTGAGCGGTCACTTCGGCAAAGACGGCGACCGCTTACTGATGGGCCTGACGCTGGAGGGGTCCGAGTAGTCGAGCGCGCACGACCAGGCCTCTGAGGACATCGACAGCTCAGGCTTCGCCCGACCCACCGCGAGAATCATCCCGTCGTAGCCGGCGCGCAGCGCATCGCCCGAGGAGCCGGCCGGTTCGTAATGGACAGTCAAGCCCTCGGCCGCCACCGACAGCACCTGCCGGACGTCCTCTTGGCCGATCCGCACGGCCGGAAAGTGGGTGTCGCCGACGTCGTAACCTTTGGAGTTCTCCATGAACGCCGCCGCAAAGGGTGCGCCCGGCTTGAGAGCGCCGAGAAACCGCGCGACGGCCGTCTCGAACTCCGCGGCGCTGTTCGAGATGGACTCGGCTACGAAGAACATCGTCCCCATGTCGTAGCGGTCGTGCGGACGGAACGAGAAGATGTCGCCCTGGACGACGTCGGCGGTCTTTCGCAGCGCCGCGCGCGGGTCGGTCACCACCGCGTAGCGCGGGTTCCCGAGCAAGACCTTCCAGAACGGATCCCACGACGGGTCATAGGACGCGACCTGCTCCTCGAGGTAGCGCACGTTCTGTGAACCCCGATCCAGCAGGGTCACACGCTGGACGAACGGCAGCATCGCCAGCGCGGGGTACAGGTTGGTACCGCTGCCGAGATCGACTCCGATCGCGCTCGGCGGCAGCTCGAAGTCAGCGAAGAAGTCCCTCATCGCTTCGATGAAGCGATGGTCGTCGCCGCGCAGCGTGCGGTAGTTGTGGTCGAGGTAGCGACCCGCGTCGAACTCGTCCCAGTTGACGTCGCAGTTCCGCCGCGTCCAGTTGACCAATGCGGGCTCCGTCGTGTCGGCAAGTTCTTCGCATATGCCCGGCTTAGGGCATCATAGCGAAAGACCTCCCGCAAGGTCCCTCCTGTGACAAAGACGCGCGATGCTGCCGTTCGGTTCATTTTCCGGTGTGAGGCTAGAGGCGCTGCGCGAGGCCAGGTCGCCGGCGAGCCGGGTGCGCCCTCCTCGCCTCGGACGGCGAGGCCGGACTTTGGATCCACGGTCGCTACACTCCGTGGTGCTTCAGCCAGTCGATCCACGGTAATCAACAACCAATGGCGCAGGCAGCAGACCGTGACGACCCAGTTGGCCGGATACGAATGAACGTGAAGGTCCGAGCCTTTCGAACTGAAGATCTTTCAGCTGTCCATCCGGTCGAGACTGGCCTTTTCGGCCGCGAAGCTCTTCCGCGATTCGCGTTTGCGCAGTTGCTCGACATGGTCCACGACGGATTTCAGGTCGCCGAGGTTGATGGCAAAGTAGTCGGGTACGTCGTTGCCGTCCGGAAGGACTATCGGGCAGAGCCGACCGTCCTCACCAGCGCGATGCTCCCGATCCCGGGTCATGAGCACCTGCTTCCGCGCCTAACGGCAGCGGCGACAGTCGCTGCCGCGAACGCCTACCCGGTCGGTGTGAGTGGCACTCCGGACCAGCCCGCCGAGACGCTCGGGTATTGCGTCCGACGTTTCCGCGTCGACGACGTCGAGAGCCTGTTCGAGGTCGAGCTGAGCGCCTTCGGCGGCGAGCCCTACCCGCGGCGGCTGTTCCGTTCGCTGGCGGTACTCGGCGACGGCTACTTCGTGGCCGAGCGCCTCGACGAGCGCCGCGCGCCCGAGGTGGTCGGCTACCTTGCCGCGTTTCGGGACACGAACGACCAGAAACTTGGCTGGGTCATGTCGATGGCCGTGCACCGAGAGCATCAGGATCGGGGCGTCGGCACCCGGTTGCTGGCTGCCGCCGAGAAGTACTTTGCCGACAACGGCTGTCGCGAAGTCATGCTTACGGTCGACCCGCAGAACGCGGTCGCACTGCATCTTTATGAAAAGCGGCATTACACCGCGATCGAGATGCACATCGACCACCACGGGCTGAAGCTGTCGCGGCTCCTGATGCGGCAGCACTCCTACGTCGACCAATATGTCGCGCCGACCAGGCCGCTCGACATCCGGCCCGACAATCGATCAGGGTCAACCAGGCAAGACAAAGGCCAGCTCCCCGAACGGAGAACTGGCCTTCAGACTTGGTGGAGATGAGGGGATTCGAACCCCTGACCCCCTCGATGCGAACGAGGTGCGCTACCGGGCTGCGCTACATCCCCAAGCCCTCGACTACCTTACCAGCACTCTGAGAGTGCTTTCACCCGCCCCGGACCCGCAGGCCCGGGGCGCGCAGGGAGCCCGGCGGCTCCGACCCATCAACCGTTGACAACCCGCGGCAGGCGGGCCTCAGCGGCCCTCGCCTCACGCCGCGCGACCGCATCCCGCCGTACGGAATCCCGCGTCGCCACCGCAACCGGCCGTACCGCCCAGGCTCCATCCGCCGCCAGGTACACCTCACGGCCCGCCGCGGCCAGCACCCGCACCACGTCCCGCGCCGGGCGCTCACGCTCGGCCCTCGGCATCGCCAGCCACCCCGCGGCCGCACCAACCGCCTCGGAGCCCAGCCAAGCCTCGCGGTCGGCACCCGCCGGCACCTGGCGCAGCGCCCGGCGGACGAACGCCTCGGCGCGGTGGGCACGCGCACGCGCCACCAGCGCTTGGGCGTGCCGCTCCTGGGCTTCGCGCTTCTGGCGCTCGGCGGCCACCGCGCGCAGCCGGCCCAGCAGGCCGGCGGCCACTACCGCCGAGACCACGGCGCCGATCAGGAACGCGGCACCGAGGAACAGGCCGACCACCGCCTGGCCGACGACCAGGGCAGCCAGGATGAGCACCAAGCGGCGACGCCGGGCGCGCTGCAGCTCCGCGGCCCGCCGGACGGCCGCCGCCGGCACGACGGTCGGCCGCGCCGACGGAGGGGCCGGAACCACGCTCACCGGGCGGTTGGCCGCCACCGGCATCGCCGAGACCGGGATCGGCACCGCGCTCGTCGGCCGGTTCCCGTTCGCCGGCCGCCGCACCCGAACCCGAGTCCGCGCCCCGGAAACCGGCGCCCCAGCCCCGGCCCCGTCCAACACCTCACGCACCAGCGAAGCCCGCACCGCGGTCAAGTCCCGGCCCTCAGCCGTGACCCCGTGCGCCGTCCGCACCGCAGCCGGGACGATCAGCGACGTCGGCGGCCGCACCGGGCCACCCGACGGCACCGTCCGACGACGACGCTCCCGGGGAAGCACCCGCATCGACGAAGCACGAAGCTCCGCCTGACCCCGCAGTGCGGTGTCGTAGCGGTGGGCCAGGGCCGGCATCAGGATCAGCACCCCAGCAGCAACGACCAACGCGAGCAGGACAGACGACGGCATAAGCCCTCCCTCCCCAGATCCGGCGGAATTACACGTACGTAGTTCTGAGGCTACGAGCAAAGTCCAGGACATTCGGGAACTCAACGGGCGTGTCTGGTTCTCGACCACAACAACACCCGCAACAAGAGGAGGGCACTATCGGAGATTCAGTTGGCCGATCGGGACATCTGTCCCGGACGATCAGGACACCCGCGCGCTCCGCCAGCGCGCCAACAGCCCGGCCGGCGCCACGTCCTCCACCGTCAACGCGTAGCCCACGTGATCCCGCCACCCACCGTCGATGTGCAGGTACCGGGGGTGGAATCCCTCCTGCCGGAAGCCCAGCTTCTCGACGACCCGCCGGCTCGAGGTGTTCTCCGGCCGGATGTTCACCTCGATCCGGTGCAGCGCCGCGTGCGCGAACGAGAAGTCCACCGCCATCGCCAGCGCCGTCGGGATCACCCCACGGCCGGCGACCCGGCTATCGACCCAGTAACCCGCGTACGCCGAGCAGAACGCCCCCCGGACGATGTTCCCCAGGGTCAACTGGCCGACGAACTCGTCCTCGTACGTGACGACGAACGGCATGATCTGGCCGAGCCGCACCCCGCGCCGCAGCGACCGGTACAGCTCGTAGTAGTCACTGACCCGGTGCCGGTCGGCCCACGGGCGCATCGAGGTCGGCTCCCATCTGGCCAGCCACTCCTCGTTCGCCAAGCGCACGTCGGACCACGCACGCGCGTCACGGATCCGGTGGGGGCGGAGGCCGACCGGGCCTTCCGCCAGGGTGGCCGGCCAGCCGGGCAATGCGGTCATCGGCGTCCTCGCGGCGGTAACTGGTGCCGGAAGCTTAGACACCTTCCGCGCCAATGCGCACGGGCGCCCGAAGATCAGTTGCCCAAGAGCAGTGCCGGGACCTCCGCTCCGGCCGGGACATCCGTCGTCGCCTCCGGGATCGCCAGCAGAGCGTTCGCCGTCGCGTACCCGGTGAGAAATGCCTCACCCCCGCCGAGTGGCTCCGCGTCGTAGCCCGAAACCCGCGCCGGCCGGAACTCCCGGACTCCCGCCCGCGACCGCATCGGCGACAGCACCCGGGCCAGCACCGCCGTGCGGAACACCTGCGAGGCGCCGGCCAGCCGGCGCAGCATCGGCCGCAGCACCAGCTCGAAGCCCAGCAGCGCGCCCGCCGGGTCCCCCGGCAGGCACAGCACCGGCATCCGCGTCGGACCCACCCGTCCGTACCCGACCACCAGTGGCGGTTCCATCCGCAACGTCTCGAAATGGACGAGGTCGTCGAGACCGAACAACCGGCGCAGCACGTCGGTGCGACCGCTGCCGGTACCGCCGGTGGTCACCAGCAGGTCGGCGCGGTGGGCGTGGTTCTCGACCAGCACCCGCAGCGCCTCGTCCTCGTCCGGCACGATGCCGACCCGGTGGGCGTGCGCACCCGCTTCGCGGGCCGCGGCCGCGATCCCGAGCGAGTCGACGTCGACGACCCGCCCCGGTCCGGCGCCCGGCCGCGACGAGTCCACGAGCTCGTCCCCGGTGGCCGCGACCAGCACCCGCGGCGGTGGCGAGACCAGCACCGAGTCGACCCCGGCCGAGGCCAGCAACGCGATGGTGGCCGCGGTCACCCGGGTGCCGGCCGGCGCCAGTACGGCCCCCGCCGCGACGGTGCTGCCCCGTCGCCGGATCCCCTCGCCCGGGCTCGGCACCCTTTCGATACGGACGCTCGCCAGCCCGCCGTCCGTGGCGTCGCCGGGCACGATCGCGTCGGCCCCGGCCGGAACCGGCGTCCCGACCGTCACCGTGTAGCTGGCCCCGGCCGACACGGTCGCCGGCTCCCAGGACGCCGCGGTCAGGTCGCCGATGACGTGCAGCCGGACGTCCGCATGGTGCTTGGACGGATCATCGGACCACTGCGCGTCACCCAGCGCGTCGTTCGAGCGGACGGCGTAGCCGTCGACGGCGGCGACGTCGAACGCGGGCACCGCCGCGGGAGCGACGACGTCCTCCGCGAGGAGGACGCCGAGCGACTCCAGCAGCGCCATCGGCAGTGGGCGCAGCGGCTCCAGATCGGCCAGCGCCGTGTCCACGAAACGCTGGGCCCCCGCACCCAGCAGTTCCGGTCGTACTCCGAGCAGCCCCCCCGAGCCGGTCACGCCAGTGACGTCCGTACGTACTCGGTGAGCCAGTCGCGGAATTCCGACCCGAGCTCCTCGTGGTCGACGCCGAGCTGGACGACGGCCTTCAGGTAGTCGATCTTCGCTCCGGTGTCGTAGCGGCGGCCCTTGAACACGACGCCGTGCACCGGGGTGCCCTCGGCCAGCAGCGCGGCCATCGCGTCGGTCAGCTGGATCTCGCCGCCCGCGCCCGGCTTCGTCTCGCGGATCGCGTCGAAGATCTCCGGCGGCAGCACGTAGCGGCCGATGATCGCCAGGTTGCTGGGGGCGTCGTCGGGCTCGGGCTTCTCGACCATGCTGGTCACCCGGACGATGTCGCCGAGGTGGCCCTCACCGGTGCGGCCCGTGGTCTCGACCGCGACGATGCCGTACCGCTTGATGTGCTCGCGGGGCACCTCGAGCAGCGCCAGCACGATGCCGCCGTGCTCGGCCTGGACGTCGAGCATCGTCGGCAGGATCGGGTCGCGGGCGTCGATCAGGTCGTCGCCGAGCATGACCGCGAACGGCTCGTTGCCGACGTGGGAGGCGCCGCACAGCACGGCGTGGCCGAGGCCCTTGGGCTCGCCCTGGCGGCTGGTGTTGATCGCGGCGATCTCCGACGACCGGCGGATCGCCTCGAGGCGCTTCGTGTCGCCCTTGGCCTCGAGCTGCTGCTCCAGGTCGGGGCGGCGGTCGAAGTGATCGACCATCGCGCTCTTGCCCCGGCCGGTGACCAGCAGGACGTCGTCGAGCCCGGCCGCGGCCGACTCCTCGACGATGTACTCGAGCGCGGGCTTGTCGACGACCGGCAGCAGCTCTTTCGGCACCGCCTTCGTCGCCGGGAGGAACCGTGTGCCCAGTCCGGCGGCCGGGATCACGGCCTTGCGCGTCGAACGGGACTTGTTGGCGGCAGAAGTGTCGACCATGTCGGGAGACTAGCCAACAAACCCAGGCGCGTCTCCGTCGGCTGACGGGTGTCGGCCGAGGTTAACGGCGGCCGACCGGCAGGGAGATCCGCCAGGGATTGGAGCTGACCGTCACCCGGGCCGACCCGTGCAGCAGCGCGTTCTCGAGCGCGACCGCGGCCTGCCCGGCGAAGCTCCGCACGGTCAGCAGGTCCCCGTCGTCGAAATCGTCTCCGCCCAGGCGGTCGTAGAGCGCGAGCACGCCGAGCAACCGACCGCCGGGCAGCGCCGGAGGGTGGGGCGGTCCCACGATCGGGACCGCGATGAACGTCCGGCAGTCCGGCTCGTCCGCGCTGAGGTGCACGTCCGCGGTCACCCGGCCGATCCGGCCTTCGGCCGTGGCAGCCACCCCGCCGAGCAGTCCCTCCCCTACCTTCACTCGGACGTCCGACGGACGGACGCCGCGGGCGGCGAGCCCGAGCGCGCGTTGCCCGACGAGGTGCGAGTCGCGGGCGAGCAGCACGATCCCGCCCTCGGCCGCGGTCGTCGCGACGACGCTCTCGAGGATGACTTCGAGGATCCGATCGACGTCGTTCGTGCTCGACATCGTGTCGCCGAGCAGGGCCAGCGTTCTTCGGAGCTGGTCCCGGCCGGCCGTGAGCGCGGCGACGTAGGCCTGCATGCTGCGGGTCATCCGGTTGAACGTGCCGGCCAGGTGCCCGATCTCGTCGCGGGCGCGGACCGGGACGCGGGCGGCCAGGTCACCGTCGGCGACCTGCTCGGCGGCGAGCGCGACCTCCTGGAGCGGCTTGGTGAGCGCGCGGGCCAGCACGTTGGCGGCGACCAGCGAGGCCCCGGCGGCGGCCAGGACGACGAGCGTCAGGGCGCCGTAGAGAGCGGTGGCGTCGGGGGCGGGGGTGGTGAGCGTGGTGTCGAGCGGCCGACCGGGGGCCGGGGGGATGCGGCGCTGTCGGGTGGCTGTTCCCAGGGCATCGACCTGGACGCCGGGGATCCTCACCAGGCTCTGGAGATCGGCGGGGGTGATGGTGAGCGCGGTGGTGACCCGTCCCGCCGGGGCGCCGTCGGATCGGTGCAGCGGGACGGTCGCGGCGATCAACGTCGGACGTCCGTGCGGTGGGGTTCCCCGGGTGCAGTCACCCCAGCCGGGGTCGGGCTCGCGGGGGTCGGTCAGGCTGAGGCCGGCCGGGCCGGCCGGGCCGGCCGAGGCGACGACCGCGCCGGACGTGTTCTCGACTCGGGCCGCGTCGGCGAGCCCGCGGGTGACGACGAAGGTCGCGGCGGCCGTGGGCCGGTCGCCGCGCGAGATCGTGGCCGCCAGCGCCTCGGACGCGGCCCGGGCCCGCTGGCAGACGCTCTGCACCGCGGTGCCGACGACGGTCGCGGCGGCGTCCAGCCGCTCGGTGGCCCGCTCCTCGGCCAGCCGGGTCGCTCCGATCCCCACCGCGACCGCGCCGAGCAGCAGCGGCCCGAGCACCACCGCGAGCAACGACGCGGCCAGGCGTCTGCGTAGGGTCATGGCGACCTCCCTGGGTCTCTGTTGCCGGTCGCCGAGAGGAGCAGTGATGAGCTCGATCGCGGCGAAGGCGGCGAAGGCGGCGCTGCGGGCCGCTCGGCGGAACGCTCGCGCCGAGCGTTTTGCACGGCTCTCCCCGGCCGAGGTCGCCACCGAGAGCCGTCGCCTGGTCGCGCATCTTCTTGCCGGACTCAACGAGCGCGGGGTGTGGTCGGTCGCGGCATACGTTCCGGTCGGTTCCGAGCCGGGTGCCATCCCCGGGCCGCCGGACCTGTTCGGCGCACCGAGGGTCGGCCTGCCGGACGCCCTCCGCGAGGCTGGGATCGGTGTGTTGCTGCCGGTCAGCCGGCCAGACCGCACGCTCGACTGGGGTGGGTACGAACACCGGCAGGAGCTGGTGCGGGGGCCGCACGATCTCTGGGAGCCGCCGCCGGAGGCGATCCTCGGGCCGTCGTCCCTGGATACGGTGGACGCGATCGTGGTGCCGGCGCTGGCCGTGGGGCGGGACGGGTCGCGGTTGGGTCGGGGTGCGGGGTATTACGATCGGGCGCTGGTGGCTGTGGCGCAGAGCACACCGTTGATCGCGTTGGTGTACGACGACGAGTTGCTGGAGTCGGTGCCTGCTGAGCCTCATGACCGGCCGGTCACGGATGTGGTGACGCCGGGTGGGGGCTGGGTTTCGCTCTTGTGAGGAGAGCGACAGTGGTCGCGAACTGGCGTCTGAGCGCGGAATATCGCACACTTGGCACTCGTTCGACCTGAGTGCCAAGCGAAGCTCCAGCTTAGGAGGCGGCCGTGCCGACCTACCAATACAAGTGCACGGCCTGCGGCCACCGGCTCGACGCGGTCCAGTCGTTCTCCGACGCTCCGTTGACCGAGTGCCCGAATTGCCAGGGTGAGCTGCGGAAGCTGTTCTCGTCGGTGGGGGTCGTGTTCAAGGGCTCTGGGTTCTATCGGACGGATTCGCGGTCGGGGTCTTCGAGCTCGGAGCCGGCGAAGAGCACGGCGGATTCTTCTTCTTCCTCGACGAAGTCGGACAGCTCTTCTTCTTCGTCCTCGTCGGGGGGGTCGGGGTCTTCTGGGTCGTCGGGGTCTTCTGGGACCTCCGGGTCGTCGGGCTCGTCGGGTTCGTCTTCGACGAAGGCTGCGGTCTAAGTCGCGTAGGTCTTTCCAGCCGGTCCCTAGCAGGTGGGGGCCGGCTGGTTGCGTTTGTGCACGGGGTGGGCGGTTGTCCACAGGGCGGGTGGCGTGGGCGTGGGGGGTGGGGGTTCGGGGCTTAGCGTCGCCCGGGGAGGTGGGGCGGGCGCGGCGGACGGAGCGGCTCGATGCCCCGCGGTTGTACTTGCCTCGGGTCACGGTCCGGGGCGTCTGCGCGAGCGTGTTGGTGGCCGCGGCCGCGGTGATGGTGGCGGTTGATCGGGGCAGCGCGCCCGGCGAGGGCGCACCGCCGCCCACGACGACGGCGGGTGCTCCGACGACGGCAGGCGCTCCGACGACGGCAGGCGCTCCGACGACGGCAGGCGCCTCGACGACGGCGGGCGCTCCGACGACGCGGGTCTCGACGACGGCAGGGGCTCCGACGACGGCGGGGGTTTCGACGGCGGCAGGGGCTCCGACGGCGGCGGCGACGGCGGTTTCGACCGCGGAGCCGGAGCCCGCGCACTCCGGCTCGGCAGGCAGCAGCCCGACCTCGAACGGCGGCCCGGTCTCCGCTGCTGGCGGCGTGGCACCGGGCGGCCCGGATCCGCGGACCGGCGCCGCACAGGAAGGGACCCCGCTCCCCAACCCCGCCCCAGGGGGCACCGCTGCCCGTTACGGCAACCCGGTGCCGGATCGCACCACCCAGCCGGATGAGAACGCTGGGACCAATGGGCGCACAGGGCCACCCGCAACCACCGAAAAGGGCGACAACGCCGCGAGGAGCCGCAGCGGCTCTTAGCGCCACACCTCGCGGGGGGCGCCGGCGCACGCGGAGACCCGCATGTCTTCGCCCAGCGTCAGGCCAGCCGGCCAGACGGGATCAGGCGTCACCGGACCGCGACGACACCGGACCAGCCGCCGATACGAGCAGCCGCGGAGTTCTAAGCAGCCGCAAGGGCTGGGTGGCCGCGGGGCCGCGCGGGGCCACCCATGACCGCGCAGCGGCGGGAGGCCGCGCACCGCCGGGAGGCCGCGCAGGGCTGATGGGCCGCGCAGGGCTGATGGGCCGCGCAGGGCTGGGTGGACCCCATGCCCGCGCGAGCCACACGGCACACGGGGCTGAGTAGTCGCGCAAGGCTGGGTGGACCCGATGCCCCCGTCGGGCAACACGGCCGCACGGACTACAGAGGGGGCAGACAGCCGCATGGGGCCACATGGCCGCCCGGGACTGGATAGCCGCGCGAGGCTGGGTGGCCGCGCAGCAACGGCGCTCGGCGGCGTACGGCGGGCAGGGTCGCTCGAGATCGCCCACTAGCTCTGCGCCTTGCCGCAGCGTCGGAACGAGCGGTCGGGACGGCCGGTGAAAGCCTCGGTTCGCAGCGGCGCAGAATCACCCGGCAGCATCCGACCGGCGGCCATTTCCTACCGGAGGGACGCGCCGATCATCGGCCCGCCCCCACGCCGAGGCGCAGGCTCTGCCTTGCGCGATCGGCCGGCGTCGAGCAGAGCGGAGGGCGGGCGGCAGCACCGGCCCGAGGCCCTTAGCGGCAGAACGCCTGCCGAGCGGCGCCCATCTAGCGCAGGTCCGGCGAAGCCGTTGCGGCATCGTGGAGCCAGCGCCACGGACAAATCAGCTCACGGATGTGGCTCAGCAGCGCGCATCTGCCGAGTGGGCGCGCGTTGAGCGGTGGGTCCGGTCGGTGTGCCGGCCCCGGAGGCGACGGCAGGGTTCACGATCGCCGGATCGACGATGCACCAATATCGCGGTGCGGGCAGCACCGGCCCGAGGCCCTCAGCAGCAGAGCGTCTGCGAGCCCGGTGCACTTCCGGCGCCGGTCTGGTCGAGCCACTGCGGCATCGTGGAGAGCCGCGACGGACAGTGCGTCTCGCGGTTGTGGCTCAGCAGCAGGCATCTGACGCGTGGGGCGCGCCGAGTGGTGGGTCGGTGAGCACGGTGCCCGGAAGCGACGGCAGAGTCCGGGATCGCCGGTGCACCCCTGCCGCGGTGCGCCTGTGCCGTGGGCGGGCGGCACCGGCCCGATTCCTCGGCGGTAAAGCGTCTGCCGAGCCTGGCGCGCGTTTCGCGCAGGTCCGGCGAAGCTGCTGCGGCATCGTGCAGCGGTCGGCCCGGACAGTGCAGCTCCCGCTGGGGGCTCAGCAGCGGCATCTGCTGAGTGGGGCGTGCGCCGAGCGGTGGGTCCGGTGAGCACGCTCCCGGAGGCGACGGCAGAGTTCACGATCGCCGGATCAGCGGTGCGCCCATGCCGCAGAGCCCGTACGCCGTGCCCCGGTGCCCCATGCCGCGGTGCAACGGTGCCCCCGCGCGGCGGTGCAACGGTGTGCCCGTGCGGCGGATGCGCCCGCGCGGCGGTGCAACGGCGCGCCCGTGCCCCCGGTGCGCCTGTGCCCCGGTGCGCCTGTGCCCAGGTACGCCCGTGCCCCGGTGCGCCTGTGCCCCGGTGCGCCTGTGCCCAGGTACGCCCGTGCCCCGGTGCGCCCGGGCTGCGCTGTAGCGGTGCGACCATGCCGCCGCGACCGCGCCGCCGCGACCGCGCGGCGGTGTAGCGGTGCGCTCGTGCGGCGGTCCGTTTGGGCGGCGGCTCGGCGGCGCGGGAGATAAAGCCGATGACCTCGACCACGCGCACCAGCAACAGGCCCGTCCGGACTCGCTCCAGGGATTCGCCCCCGGCCGGGAGAGGCGCCGGCCCTAGCCGAGAACTGCCCTGCCCTCGCGCCCGCGAGCACGACCGACGGCTCCGTTACAGTGCGGTCGCCCGGCCTAGAACCGCCTCATCGCGGGATTCGTCGCGGCCACTGCGAGGCACTAACAAACTGCCCCGTCCCGGACGGGACGAACTACCTACCAACCCCCACTCACCGAACCCTCGAGGACAGCGCACATGTTCAGTGGATTCCGCGACTTCATCCGGCGCGGCAACGTCATCGACCTCGCCGTCGGCGTCGTGATCGGCGCCGCCTTCACCACGCTGGTGTCCCAGTTCGGCAAGTCGTTCCTCACCCCGCTGATCCAGCTGGTCACCGGCGGCAACAAGGTGAGCGGAACGTTCAAGATCCGCGAAGCCGTTTTCGACTACGGATCGTTCATCACCGCGCTCATCGTGTTCCTGCTGACCGCCGCGGCGTTGTACTACGTGGTGGTCGCTCCGATGAACCGGCTGAACGAGCTGCGCCGGCGTGGTCAGGAGCCCGACCCGGCCCCGCCGTCCGAGGAGGTCGTCCTCCTGACCGAGATCCGCGACGAACTGCGGAACCGGCGCTGAGTCACGCGTCCCAGTGCGGGGGACGATCCTCCAGCAGCTGCAGGTCGCGAAGTTTGCGGGCGGCGGCGTCGCGCCAGTCGGTGTCGACGTCGTCGGCCGTCTGATCAGGGAGAACGATGAGGTCGGTGTCGTCGACCATCGGTACCTCGCGGTCATCGTCCGACGCCATGCTCCCCGTCCTTCCACGCTTCCTGCGGTTGACCCGCCCCAAGCCTACGCGGCTCGCGACACCCCTGGATCCGCCTCAAGGCGTCAGATTCTGGACATACTTCGCCTCGGATCGGATCGTTTCCGGGCGCCACCTCATCGCCGTTGTCTCACCGTTCCGCCAGAGTTCAACCTGGTCGCTGTAGTGATCGGAGAACGGATGGCCGGACTCCCCGGTCAGGTTCACCCAGCGTGACCGGTCGAGGTCGGCCAGGTCGACGACCATCCGCATCGACGGCACCCAGTCGACCTGATAACCGTCCGGCGCGTACGACCCGGTCGCGTCCACCACGCTGCTGCCGCCGGCCAGCTTGTACGGCCCGCGATTGAAGATCGCCTCGATCAACCCGATGCCGGAGTCCCCGAACGACTGGTTGCGGATCGTGAGCGTGTGCAGGTCACCCCACCGCCACTCCGACGGGTCGTCGCCGAGCCGGTCGGTCAGCTCGTCCACGGCATCCGACGACGCCAGCCGCAGGATGTCGTCCCGCTTCTCCACCGCCGCCGTACCCTTCCGGTCCCACCAGGGCGACGTCGGATCACGCAGCAGATTGCTCACGACCTCGAACCAGCGGCTCCCGCCGTCCGGCCGTAGATCCGCAGGCAGCTCGTCGAACGTCCGCGACAGCAGCGCCCGCCAGACCGCGTTGAAGTACGCGGCCGCGGCCGAGTTCTCGGTCTGGTTGTAGTCCCACGTCTTCAGCAGCGACGTCGAGTCGAACGGCTCCAGCAGCGGCACCAGTTCCTTGGCGATCCCGCTCTGAGTGTCCATCTGAATCTCCGACATGTCGGCCGCGTCGATCTTCCCGACCGCGAACTTCGCCTGGAGCCGGGCCTCGATCCGGGAACTCCGGTAGCCGTAGTCCCAGTCGTAGCCCAGGATCGGCCCGGCCCCCTCGGCCACCGGCGCCTGGTTCGCGGTGACGACGTATCCAGCGGGCGGGTTGTAGGCGTACGGCATCTGCTCGAACGGCACCGAGCCCGCCCAGTCGTAGCTGGGATTCCAGCCCGGCACCGGGAACAGCCCGTCGCCGCTGCCGCGGACCGGGATCGTGCCCGGGGCCTGGTAGCCGATGTTCCCGTCGACGTCGGCGTAGATCATGTTCTGGGCCGGCACTGCGAAGTTCCGGGCGGCCGCCCGGAACTGGTCGAAGTTCTGCGCGGTGTTCAGCGCGAACAGCGCGTCCGCGGTGCGGCCGGGCGTCAGCGCGGTCCACTGCAGGGCGACCGCGTAGGCCGGCGACGCCGGCCTGGCCTTCTGCGTCGGCACCCCGGCCGCGTCCACGCCCGGTTTCGCGCCGACCTTCCTGAGGTCCGCGTCCTGGTCGGACAGCAACGGTCCGTGCACGGTGCTGCGAATCGTCAGTCGGACGTCGTCCCCGCCGGCGACCTTGATCGTCTCCGTGCGGGTGACCAGCGGAACCTGGTCGCCGTCGCGCTCGTACGAGTTCCCGTCGACCTTTTCCAGGTACAGGTCGGCGACGTCCGGCCCGAGGTTCGTGAAGCCCCAGGCGATCCGGGCGTTGTGGCCGATGACGATGCCGGGGACGCCGGAGAAGCCGAACCCGGAGACGTCGACCGGGCAGGCCGCGCTCGCCCTCGTGCAGTGCAGGCCGATCTGGTACCAGATCGACGGCATGACCGGCCCGAGGTGCGGGTCGTTGGCCAGCAGCGGCTTGCCGGTCGTCGTGTGGGTGCCGGAGACCACCCAGGAGTTCGATCCGAGCCCGTCGCCGATGCCGAGCAGCTGCGGGATCCGGTTCAGCCTGTCCCCGAGGTCTTCGAGCGACCCGCTCAGCGAGCTCAGCGCGGCCTGCACGGCCGCGTCCGGGCCGGTGCCCCCGCCCCCGCCGCCCGCGGTACCCGGCCGGGCCGCCCCGGAGGATCGGCTCGGCGACGTCGGGGACGGCGCCGACGGCTTGAACGCCCCGTCGACGATCGCGCCGGACTTCAGGATCGGCGGGTGCTCCTGGTACGGGTAGGCCGGGAACAGCTCGTTGATCTGGTCCCAGGTGAGGCCGGCGGCCAGCAGCCGGGCCCGCTCCAGCTCCTCGGACATGTTGCTGCGCAGGTCCCAGGCCATCGCCTTGAGCCAGGCCAGGCTGTCGACCGGCGACCACTTCTCGATGCGGTACCCCGAGTTCTGCAGCTTCAGCACCGCGTACTCGACGCCGGCCGACGTGCCCTGGTGCTCGCTGATCCAGGCGTTGACGCCGGCCGCGTACGACTCGAGCCAGCTCCGGGTCTGCGGTGAGAGCAGCGGCAGCTCCTGCTCGGCGACCCGGCGCCAGCCCATCGTCCGGATGTACTTGTCGGTGTCGACCTGCGACTTCCCGAACAGCTCGGAGAGGCGGCCGGCGGTGACGTGCCGACGGAAGTCCATCTCCCAGAACCGGTCGGTCGCGTGCAGGTAGCCCTCGGCCTTGAACAGGTCGTCGGCGTTGTCCGCGTAGATCTGCGGGACGCCGTAGGAGTCCCGGTAGACGTGCACGGTCGACGAGAGCCCGGGCACGGCCACGGTCCCGGTCCAGTCGGGCAAGGATTTGCGGAACGTGAAGAACACCGTGCCCGCCACCAGGCAGGCCACCACCACGATCGTGATGACCAGATACAGGCCGAACAGCCGCAGAACCCTAACCGCGTTCACAACCGGAGAATTTAAGCCCTGGGGCACTCGCCGGGCGCAGTTAGCCTGGTAATCAGCTCTCTGGAAAAAAGGGGTGGCTCATGTTGGACGCCGACCGGCTCGCCCGCGCTCGTCGAACCCGCCTCAACGCCGACCGCCGCAAGCGCGGCGACCGGATCTGGCCCGAGTCCTTCACCGACCGTCTGACCAGCCCGCTCCCGGGCCCCAGGGAGCAGCTCCAGCTGTTCCGCAACGGACGCCCGAAGGTCGACCGCGCCGACGCCGTCGACATCCCGGTCGACCGCTCCGGCTTCGTCCGGGCGACCGGCCAGGAGCAGCTCGTCGTCACCTGGGTCGGGCACGCCAGCTACGTCGTCCAGATCGGCGGGCTCACCGTGCTCACCGACCCGATCTGGTCCGACGCGATGCCCGGCGTCGCCCGCCGGGTCACGCCGCCCGGCGTCGCCTGGGCCGACCTGCCCCCGATCGACGCGGTCGTGATCAGCCACAACCACTACGACCACCTGGACGCTCCGACGATCCGGCGTCTCCCCCGCGACACCCCGATCCTGGTGCCGGCCGCGCTCGGCGAGTGGTTCACCCGTCGCGGGTTCACCGACGTCAGCGAGTTCGACTGGTGGGAGTCGACGACGCTGGCCGGCGTCGCGTTCGACTTCGTGCCCGCCCACCACTGGAGCCGCCGGTCGCTGACCGACACGTGCAAGACGCTCTGGGGCGGCTGGGTCCTCACCGACGACGCCGGCCGGCGTCTGTACTTCGCCGGCGACACCGGCTACGGGCACTGGTTCAACGAGATCGGCAGCCGCTACGCGGGCATCGACCTCGCGCTGCTGCCGATCGGCGCCTACCACCCGCGCTGGTTCATGCAGCCGGTGCACCTGGACCCGGAGGAGGCCGTGCGCGCGTGCGGCGACCTGCGCGCGACGCGGATGGCGACGATGCACTGGGGCACGTTCGTGCTCACCGGCGAACCGCTCACCGAGCCGCGCGAGCGGGCCCAGCGGGCCTGGGCCGACGCCGGGCGCCCGCGCGAGGACCTGTGGGACCTCGCGGTCGGCGAGTCCCGCGAGCTGCCTCGTTGAGCGCGAGCCCGGCTACTCCCGCGATCCCAGCTGCACGTACCCCTCGAGGTGGATCCGCAGCATCCGCCGACCCTGGGTGAGCACTTCCTCGTCGCCCTGCGGATCCCGGCTGAACGCGAACTTGATCAGCGCGTCCGCGACCTTCGTCGTCGTCAGCAGGGCCAGCCGTAGCGACGGCGTGTCGACGACGCCGAACCGGGTGTGCAGCAGCGTGGCGACCCGCCCGGCCAACACCGAGTCGTTGTCCTGGGTCGGGTCGAGCAGGTGCGTGTCGACGATGTCGCCGAAGCGCACGGCCCGGAACCCGGGGTGATGACGGCACAGGTCGACGTAGATGTCGAAGGCGCCCTCGACCGTCGCCCACCAGTTCTCGTAGCCGCTCTCGGCCAGCATCGTGTCGAGACGCTCGGCGAACACGGTCATGTTGCGGGCCGACAGCGCCTTCACCGCGGCCCGCTTGTCGGCGAAGAACTGGTAGAAGGACCCGGGCGAGACCCGGGCCCGGCGGGCGATGAGGCTCGTCGTCGTCGCCTCGTAGCCGCGCTCGGCCACCAGGTCGCCGGCCGCGTCGAGGATGCGCTCGACGCGCTGCCGACTTCGCTGCTGGCTGGGCATCCTTCGGAGCGGCTCGGCCGAGGAGTGCTCGGGAAGCCACAGGTCGGGCTCACGCCCCGGGCCCCGTCTCGGACCCGGACGCGCTCCAGCACGACCGCCGAGCGGTCGTGACGGCTTTCCGGGGATCTGCGCCGTCTGTCGGACTGTGGTCACGGACTGAGTATCTCTTGTGAAGACGCTTCAGAGGTGCACGGCCGGACTTAGGCTGTGGTCCGGCCCGATCCGGACCTGGGGAACGACGACTGGAGGCGCCGGATGGCACGGCCCGGCAATTCACCTGGCAATTCGCCTGGTCACGCGGGTTTCCCCGGCTCCGAAGGCACACCCGACGATTCGCCGACGATGCCATTGCCGGCCGCCCACCCGGCCGCCGAAACAGAGCCTCGGCGCGCGCATCCCGCACCCGCTCAGCCCCGTACCCGCGGTGGTTCGCCGCATAGCGTAGAAAAAAGTGCGGAACCGGACATCGAGCCGCGCAACCACCTGTCGCCGGAGGCGACCTTCGCCCGGCTCGAAACGGCGACCGCCCACCTGGAGCCACCGTTCGCGATCCTCGACCGGAGCGCGTTCCGCGCGAACGCGGTCGCGCTGACGCGGCGGGCCGCGGGGACGCCGATCCGGATCGCCAGTAAGTCGGTCCGCTGCCGGACGGCGCTGATCGAGGCGCTGTCGCTCGACGGGTTCGCCGGAGTGCTCGGGTACACGCTCCCGGAGGCGCTCTGGCTGGCCGCGGGCGAGGGCGCGAGCGCGTTCAGCGACGTGGTCGTGGGCTACCCGACCGCCAACCGGGCCGCGCTGAAGCAGCTGGCCGACGACGAACGGCTGGCCGGCCGGGTCACGCTGATGATCGACTCGATCGACCAGCTCGACCTGATCGACGAGGTCGCGCCGCCCGGACGCCGGGCCGAGCTCCAGGTCTGCCTCGACCTGGACTCCTCGCTGCGGATCGGGCGCCGGGTACACATCGGTGTACGGCGGTCGCCGGTGCATACCCCGGCCGACGCGGCCGTGCTGGCCCGGCGGGTCGCGCTCCGGCCGGGTTTCCGGATCACCGGCGTGATGTCGTACGAGGCGCAGATCGCCGGGGTCGGCGACGCGCCGCCGGGGCGGTTCTTCCGCGGGCTGGCCGTCCGCTGGATGCAGCGGCGCTCCTGGAAGGAGCTGCTGGAACGGCGGGCCACGGTGATCGACGCGGTGCAGAACGCGCTGCAGCAGGTCGGGGCCGAGCCGCTGCGGTTCGTGAACGCGGGCGGCACCGGCAGCGTGGAGAAGACCGCCGCGGATCCGGTGGTGACCGAGGTCGCGGCCGGTTCCGGCCTCTACGGGCCGACGCTGTTCGACACCTATCGCGCGTTCACGCCCCGCCCGGCCGCGATGTTCGCGGTCCAGGTCGTGCGCCGTCCGGCCCGCGGCTGGGTGACCGCGGCCGGTGGCGGGTGGATCGCGTCCGGTCCTCCCGGACCCGACCGCTTGCCGACGCCGGTTTTTCCTCCGAACCTGACGATGGCCCCCACGGAAATGGCCGGTGAGGTGCAGACTCCGCTGCATGGCGACGCTGCGGACGCGCTGAAGCTCGGTGACCGCGTGTGGTTCCGGCACGCGAAGGCCGGCGAGCTCTGCGAGCACGTGGACGTCCTGCACGTCGTCGACGGAGACCGGGTGGTGGACGTGGTGCCGACCTACCGGGGTGAAGGCCGAGCATTCTGAGGAGCAGCCGATGACGGTCGTGGCGCCGCCCGCCCAGACGTGGGTGAACTGGGGTCGCAATCAGCGCTGGACACCGGCGGCGGTGGCGACACCGGCGAGCGTCTCCGACCTGGCCGCTGTGCTGATGGAGGCAGCCGACCGCGGGCTGCGGGTCAAGCCGATCGGCGCCGCGCACTCGTTCACCGCGATCGCGGCCACCGACGGGGTCCAGATCTCGCTGGACGCGCTGACCGGCGTGGTGCGGGCTGATACCTCGTCGGGGCTGGTCACGCTGCGGGGCGGCACCCGGCTGCGGGACATTCCCCGGCTGCTCGCGCCCTACCGGCTGGCGATGACGAACCTCGGCGACATCGACTCCCAGTCGATCGCGGGCGCGATCTCGACCGGCACGCACGGCACCGGCGCGTCGTTCGGAGGCATCGCGACGCAGGTGCGGGGGCTCACGCTGGTGCTGGCCGACGGGTCGGTCGTCGAGTGTTCTTCCTCGGTGGAGCCGTCGCTGTTCGAGGCGGCCCGGCTGGGGCTCGGGGCGATCGGCGTGATCGCGGCCGTGACCCTGCAGTGCGAGCCGGCGTTCTTGCTGCGTGCGGTGGAGAAGCCGATGCCGCTCGGCGCGATGCTCGACTCGTTCGACGACCACTGCGAGGCCCACGATCACGTCGAGTTCTACTGGTTCCCGCACACGTCGGGGACGCTCTACAAGCAGCACACGCGGCTGCCTGCCTCGTCCGAACGGCGGCCGCTCTCCCGGGGCCGGGCCTGGTGGGACGACGAGTTCCTCTCGAACACGGTGTTCGCGTGGGCGTGCGAACTCGGACGGGCCGCGCCGCGGGCGATCCCGCCGCTGGCCGCGGTGTCGGCTCGGGCGCTGAGTGCGCGGGAGTACACCGACCACTCCCCCGCGGTCTTCACCACGCAGCGGCGGGTGCGGTTCCGGGAGTCGGAGTGGTCGATTCCGCGGGCGGCCCTGCGTGAGGCGATCACGGCCATCGGCCGGGTGATCGACCGGCGCGGGTGGCGGATCTCTTTTCCGGTCGAGGTGCGGGTCGCGGCGGCTGACGATCTGTGGATGTCGACGGCGTACGGGCGGGATTCCGCTTACGTCGCGGTGCACCAGTACCACCGGACGCCACACGAGGAGTATTTCCGGGCGGTTCAGGAGATCATGGTGGGGTTGGAGGGGCGGCCGCATTGGGGTAAGTTGCACTATTTGGATGCCGCTGGGTTGGCTGGGCGGTATCCGCGGTTTGGTGAGTTCCTGGAGGTTCGGGATCGCGTGGATCCGACCCGGCGGTTCGGGAATGCGCACCTGGAACAGATTCTCGGGTCGTAGGGCGCAGCCCGACGGTCCCGGCTACGACGGAGGCTCCGCCCCAGTCGGCTGCGTTGCCTCCCGGCAGACCTTCCGCACCGAGACGGCTGGGGGCGTGTTCGAGAAGTCGGTCGTTCGTTGGTGATACGTGGCTCGTGGCGCCCTGACGAACGCCGAATGGGAAGTCCTGGCGGCGGTGTCACCGCCGACGAAGCCGAGTGGTCGGCCGCCGCGTCCGCCGGCACCGCCCCGGCGAGCGCCTGAACGGCCCGGGCTTGCCGGCCGACCGATCTCGGCGGGCCGTGCGCGAATTTTGTCGGGGGGTAGTGGTTACATCGATGTAAGTCAGAGCTGTAACCCCCTGGAGGTGGACATGCGAGCCGAGCGTTGCACCGATTGCCGAAATGGGTTGGTGTCCGCGGAGGCGTGGGAGGCCTGGTTCGCCCGCTGCGACGAGGCCGCCGAGATCCTGCTGGACGAGCGGCCCGACTGCGAAGAAGAGATCGAGTGCCCGTCCTGCGGCGGCACCGGGCGCCGCCGGCGGCAAATCGTCCACCGGCACGCTGCCTGATCCACCGTAAAGGCCGATTTCACCAGCGTTTTTCGGGTGACCCATCGTGAACGGCTAAGCTGTCGCACGCTTCGACAAAACGCCCGGCAGCCGCATCGACACCCCCGCGAGAGGCCATGAACGCCGACCCGACGACCACTCTCACCGAGGCCGCTACCCCGCACGCCCGTCACGCCAGCGTCAGCGGTGGCGACCCCGCGCAGCCGCAGGGTGCGCTCAACGAGCTCGACCACGGGCCGAACACCCTCGACGCGACGATCGTGCTGCCCTGCTACAACGAGGGCCCGCACGTTCTGCTCGAGCTCGAGCGCATCACCCAGGCGATGGACGCCAGCGGCTTCCGCTACGAGCTGCTCGTGATCGACGACAAGTCGACCGACAACACGCTCGAGGTGCTGCAGGAGGCGCTGCCCCGGTTCCCGCGCATGCGGCTGATGCCGTTCCAGCGCAACGGTGGCTCGGGTACCGCGCGGCGGATCGGTAGCGCCGAGGCCTACGGGCGCATCGTGGTCTGGACCGACTCGGACATGACGTACCCGAACGAGCGGATCCCCGAGTTCATCCAGTACCTGATCGACCACCCCGAGACCGACCAGGTCGTCGGCGCGCGCACCACCGAGCAGGGCACCCACAAGTTCCTCCGGGTGCCGGCCAAGTGGGTCATCCGCAAGGTCGCCGAGACGCTGGCCGGCACGAAGATCCCCGACCTCAACTCGGGCCTGCGAGCGTTCCGCCGCGACGTCTCGCTGCCGTACCTGCGCCTGCTGCCCCCCGGCTTCAGCTGCGTGACGACGATCACGCTGTCGTTCCTGAGCAACCAGCACACGGTCGACTACCTGCCGATCGAGTACGCCAAGCGCGCCGGCACGTCGAAGTTCCACTTCGTCCGCGACGCCTACCGCTACATCCTCCAGGTGCTGCGGATGGTCATGTACTTCAACCCGATCAAGGTGCTGATGCCGCTGGCGTTGGTGCTGCTCGGCGTCGGGTTCGTGAAGGCGATCGTCGATGTGGTCATCTACTTCTTCCGCATCACGACGAACTCGCTGCTGCTGATCGTGACCGGCCTGCTGATCGCGTCGGTGGCGCTGCTCGCCGACCTGATCGTCCGCTCCCGGGCCGACTGACTTGCCCACTCAGGGTGGTTCCACTGCTTTGCCGAACGACGCGGAGGTCTCCGACGGTGAGTCGGTGACCGACGCGTCGTCGGGTTTCGGCCCCAATGCCGACGCTATGCACAGCGCCACCGCAAGCGCCGAGCTGTCGGCGGTGCCCAGCGAGCCTGAAGAAGCCGCGGTCGAGTCGGCGGAGATCGCGTCCGGCGGGCACCCCGGCGAGCCTGCCACTCCGAACGGGGGGCGCGGCCGTGCCCCGAAGGCGCGGCGCGGCCGGGCGGTGCTGATCACCGCCGCGAAGGTTCTGCTGCTCGTTCTGATGATCGCGTTCGCCGGCTGGGCGCTGGCCAAGAACTGGGACCGGTTCACCGAGGCGCTGCGGGAGCTGAACCCGTGGGTCGCGGTCGGGTCGCTACCGCCGGTCGCGTTGGCGATGTTCTGCGCCGCCCAGGTCTGGCGGACGCTGCTCTCCGACCTCGGCGCGCCGATCCCGGCCTGGGCCGCGGCCCGGATCTTCTTCATCAGCCAGCTCGGCAAGTACCTGCCCGGCTCGGTCTGGTCGATCGCGACCCAGATGGAGCTCGGCCGCCAGTACAAGGTGCCCCGGCGGGTCGGGTTCGCGGTCGGCGTGCTGGCGCTGCTGCTGACCGCCGCGGTCGGGCTGCCGGTCGCGGCCGTGACGCTGCCGCTGGCCGCTCCGGACGTGCTGGGCCGCTACTGGTGGGGGATGCTGGCGATCCCGTTCCTGCTGGCGTTCCTGCACCCGCGGGTGCTCGGGCCGCTGGCGAACTTCGCGTTCCGGCTGATCCGCCAGCCACCGTTGCCGAAGCTTCCGTCGCTGCTCGGGATGACGAAGGCGGCCGGGTGGCAGGTGCTCGTGTCGGTCTGCTTCGGCGTCCACGCGTGGATCCTGCTGATGGGCCTGGGCGCGCCGGTCGGGCCGTCGCTGCTCGCCGGCGTCGGCGGGTACGCGCTGGCCTATGCGCTCGGTCTGCTCGCCATTCCGCTGCCGGCCGGGCTCGGTGTCCGCGACACGGTGCTGCTGGCGACGTTCGCAACCGTGGTGAGCGGGCCGCAGGCGGCGGTCGTCGCCGTGCTCTCCCGGGTGGCGCTGACCGTGATCGACCTCGCGCTGGCGTCCGGGTTCCTCGCGCTGAGCCGCCGGGTCAAGAGCTCCTGACGACAACGAATCGGGGCTTCCGGCAACGCCGGAAGCCCCGATTCGTTGTTCAGCCCTTGGGGCCGGTGGCGACCGCAAGAAGCCCGATGCCCTTCGAGGGGGCCAGTTCCTGGATCAGGGTGAACGGGGCCATGCCGAGCTTCAGCACCTGACCGGCGGCCTTCTTCGGCTGCAGGAACCGCCCCGAGGTGGCGCCCCGCTCCTCGATCACGTCCGAGACCGGCGCGGCGGGCTGCTCGAGCTTCTTGGCCGAGACCCGGTTGCTGACCGCCTCCAACGCGTAGCCGACCGGCCAGCCGTAGCGGCGCACGGCCACGTCGGTGCACCCGACCGACGTCAGCAGCTCGGTCAGCTGCTCGGCGCTGTACCGCCGGTAGTGCCCGACCAACTCGTCGGACGGCCCGAACCGGTGCTGGTCGGCGGGCACCGACACCATCAGCTTGCCGCCCGGCTTGACGAACTGGACCCAGTCGGCCAGCACGTCTTTGTCGTCGGCGATGTGCTCGAGCACCTCGAACGCGCACACCAGGTCGAACTCGGCGCCCTCGGGCACCTTGTGGTGGTCGCCGTGCAGGACCGTGCCGTCGATGCGCGACGAGGCGGTCTGCCACGACGACTCGTCCGGCTCGACGCCGGTGTAGGTCGCGAGCTGCGCGAGCCGGGCACCGACCGCCCCCTGGCCGCAGCCGAGCTCGAGGATGGTCTTCGGCGCCAGGCGCTCCAGCGTCGGCCGGACCACCGCCCAGCGCAGGTTGGCCCGTGCGGTCAACGGAGGGGTAGGCATGTCGTTCAACCTCGCGTGGGGACTGGAGTGTTTACTCGGTCGCGCAGCGCCGCCACGACCCGGGCCGGATAGAAATGCTCTTCGGCGTGCTGACGGGCGGTGGTCTTGGCGGTCTTGAGAGCGGCCCGGTCGGCCGCCAGCTTCCGGAGCGCGTCGGCCAGCGCCTCCGCGTCCCCGGCCGGCACGTAGATCGCGGCCTCGCCCACCATCTCCCGCTGCGGCGGGGTGTCGGACGTGACGACCGCGCAGCCTGCGGCTGCACCCTGGTACACCTTGGTCGGGACGACGTTCTGCGCCTTCGCGGTGGTCCCGAAAATGCCCAGGCTGACGTCGTGCGACGCGACGAAGGCGGGGAGGTCGGGCCCGGCGACCCAGTCGATCCATTCGACGTTCGGGTTGGCGGCGGCGCGGGCCCGGCAGTCGGCGTGGTCCTGGCCTTTGCCGACCATCGTGACGTGAATGCCGGGTTCGTCGGCGAGCAGCGCCAGTGCGTCGCCGAGGTAGGCGGTGCCGTGCAGGGGCGTGAAGAGCCCGACGAACACGACTTGGAGTGGCTCGGAGTCGGCGCGGTCGGCGGTCTGGGCGGCGAACCAGGCGCGGGTTGCGCCGACCGGAGTGACGACTGCTTTGTCGTGGGCATCCGTGGGGAGCGCGGCCAGGTGCTCGGGCGTATCCACGACTACGACGTCGGCGCTGTTCAGCGCCTTGCGGTCGATCCAGCGGAGCAGCTTCTGCTTGGCGCCGCCCGAGCCGGCCAGCCCCCGGTCGGTCGCCGTGCCGGCCGCCGACACGAGGTGGTCCAGCACGATCGGCGTCTTCCGGAACAGGAACCGCGCCAGCCGGACGTCGAAATGACCGAGATAGCCGACCAGGACGGCGTCCACCTCGCCGTCCTTGCGGGCGCGCCGGGAACCGGCGACCAGGCGGGACCAACAACGGCCCAGCTGCCAGGCCAGGACCGGCAGCCGCCAGGGCTGCTTGAGCATCTGCACGCGGCCCGCGGTGTCGAGCGGCAGCGGGTCGTTGACCTCGACGACGTCGTCGCCGGCCTCCCGCAGCCCGTCGATCAGCACCGCCACCCGGGGGTGCCGATGGACGTCGTAAGTGCCGAAAGCCAGCCAGCGCACCGAGCCAGGCTACCGGGCGGGCCCCAAGAACCCGAATCAGCCGCTCGGCGTCGGCGCCACCCTCAGAAATCGTCCGCTCTCCGGAGCTTTCGCGGGCGTCCGTCCGGATCCAGCAAATACTGGTACAGCGGATCCGCCCACACCCCGGCCAACCTCGGCAAACTCGCCGGCCGATATGGCCTCAACCGCCCCGCCGGGCGCTCACCCTTCGCCCCCTGCCGATGCCACTCGTCCAACCCCTCGGCCGACTTCGCGAACGCGTCGAACGCCGCTTTCGGGTCCGCCAAGGCGTCCAGATCGGCATCCGAGAGCTCCAGGTGCTCACCGGCCAGTGACAACCGCAGGTTCCGGGCGTAAGCCCGGGCGCCGTCACCGAGGCCGGCCGGATCGACGGGCTCGCGCCGGTCGCGCTCCTCGTCGATCACCGCGCACGACAGCTCCGAGTCGTAGGTCCACGACCTCCGATTGAGGTTGTCGGACCCGACCACCGCCCAGATGTCGTCGATCACGCAGACCTTCGCGTGCACGTACACCGGCGTGCCCTCGCGGTTCTCCGGCCCGTACACCGCGATCCGGTCCGGCGCGACCGCGCGCAGCTTGTCCAGCGCCCGGTTCCGGCCGAGGTTCTCGCCCGTCGTCGACAGCCCGGTCTGGTCGGGAAAGGACGGCACGACCGCGATCAGGTGCAGGTCCGGGTTCGCCTTCAGCGCCTCCGCGAAGCAGGCCGCCACGTCGGACGACCACAGGTACTGGTCCTCCAGGTAGATCAGCCGCCGCGCGCGCTTGAGCGCCTTCAGGTAGGCGCGCGCGATGCTGCGCTCGCCCTCCGGCGCGAACGGGTAACTGTTCCGCCGCCGGTGCGGGTACGTACGCAGGATCTGGACGTGCTGGGAGCCCGCATTCGGAGGGTCGTCCGGCTGGTCGGGCAGCGGGTCCGGCGTGATGTCACGATTCGAGACCCGATCCCGGGCCACGCGCATCGGGTTGTTCGACAGCGGGCTCGGGTCCTCCCACCGCTCGCGGAACACCGTGTCCACGTCGCCGACCGCCGGGCCCTGGATCCTCACCTGCACGTCGTGCCAGGGCGGACGCTCGCCGTAGACGTCGGGCATCGGCTGGGCCTGGGGGTCACCGGCGTGATCGGCGTCGTCACGCCGGCTGTGGCCGAGGTCGATGCCGCCGACGTAGGCGATGTCCCGGCCGGGGTCGCCGGGATGCCGGACCACGACGAACTTCTGGTGGTGCGAGCCGCCGGTGCGGACCCGCATGTCGAGCAGCACCTCGCCGCCCGCTTCCTCGATCTCCACGCCGAGGTGACGGTTCTCCTCGGCGCTGAACTGGAGCTTGTCCAGGTGCGAGCGCCAGACCAGACTTTTGACGACGACGCCCCGCTTGGCGGCGTCGCTGAGGACCGAGCGGACGGTCCGGTCGGGCTCGGCGAGCAGCTCGTCGGGGTCGCCGCGCCAGTCGGTGAAGAACAGGATGTCGCCTTTTTCGGCCGCGTCCACCGCGTGGAGCAGGTCGGCGAAGTACGTCGCGCCGTGGATGAGCGGCCGGACGTCGTTGCCGCTCGTCCAGGCCGCGCCGTCGGGGTGGCGGGAGTCGAGCCGGGTCGCCGGGTTGCCGCGCTCGTCCGCCGAGAGGAACCAATCGTCGAGGGGCATGCAGTGCCGATACCCCCTACCGGCGGAGGCTTAATCAGGCCCGGCCAGGCCGGGGAAGCGAATCCGCTCGCCGGCCTCACCCAGACGCAGACGGAGCGCGAGATGGACGATCCCGCCGAATCCCACCATCAGATCCGGGCCGACGTGCTCCGGGCCGTCGACGACCCAGTACACGTCGCGCCGGCCTCGGCAGTGGCGGGCGGCGAGCGTTCGGCCGATCTCAGCCGCCGGTTCCGCGAATTCCGACGTGTCCAGGGTGGCTCCGACGTCGAGGAAGATCTCGGCCAGGCCGGCCGTGCCGTGGCAGAGCGAGAGGTTCGCGGCGTTTCCGTGCATTTCGCGTCCGCGCAGGCACTGAAGCGCGATCTTCCGCCACTCGGCACCACCCGTGCCGGCGTAGAGCTCGGCGAAGAAGAGGGAGATGCCCGGCGCACCGTGGCACCACCAATGCCAGTGCTGCGGGTGCTGGTCGCCGTAGGGCCAGGACAGCGCCCCTCCGGATGCCTCGGCGCAGCGGCGTAACCAGTCCCCCGCACGCTCGGCCGCGGCCATCGCCTCGGCCGATCCGGTCCGGCGCGCGACGACGGCCATCCCGTAGCCGATTCCAGCGACGCCGTGCGCGAATCCGGTCAACGTCTCGCCGGACATGCCCGGAACGCCGTCCGGCGTCACCCAGGATCCGTCGGCAGCCTGCGTGTCGATCAGACGAGCAGAGAGACTCCCGATCCGGGCCGCACATCGCGCCCGTAGTACGTCGTCGTCGAGCAGCGGTTGCAACTCGCCGAGGCCGGCCAGGACGCCGGCGGCGCCGTGGGTGAAGTCCAGCAACGGGATCTCGCCATCCAGCACCGGCTCCCAGAGATGCTGGGCGTCCTCGTCGGAGAACGTCACCAACCTGGCCGACCGGGCCCGGTACAGGCCGATCAGTACACCGGTCTCACCGAAGTGCAGACCGGGCAGACCGTAGTCGGACGCGCGGGTGTCGGCGAGGAGCCACTGCCCGTTGGCCTCGACGACCTTCCGATGTTCGTCGGAGAGCGTCAGGTGCGGTGACGCGGTGGCGCTGAGCGACAGGACGCCACTCGCTCCTCGGTTGAGGCTGCGGCGCAATTCGAGGTGTGAGCCGGCCGACGGCCCCGGCAACGGAACCGAGAGCCACCGGTTCGCCGTGTCCAGAACGGCCGGGCTCGTCAGGGTGTCGAGCGCGGCCGGGAGGAGCCCGGTCAGGTCGGGCGTCGGAACGACGCCGGGGTCGGTCGTCGGTTCCAGCCCGGCGCAGATCTCGGAGACCGTCGGGCGGTTCGCGGGATCGACGTCCATTCCGGCGCGGATCGCCGCCCACAACGCCGTCGGCACCGACCGGCCGAGGTACCGCAACGACGCCCAGTCGTCCGAGGCGGCCGGCGCGGGCAGCCGGCGCGGGTCGATCGAAGTGAGGGCGAAGAGCACCAGCGCCGCAAAAGCGTGGACGTCCATGGCGGTCGTGGGAACCGCGTCGGTCCGTTGCTCGGGGGCCAGGAAACCCGGGGTGCCCTTTCCGAACGGCGCGGCTTGTTCGTCGGCACGCCAGGCCAACTCCAGATCCGACAGCAGCACGCGCTCGTCGTCGGTGAGCAGGACGTTGGAGGGAGACAGGTCACGATGCACGATCCCGAGCCGGTGAAGCCCCTCGACCGCCCGGCCCACATCGCGGAGCCGGTCGAGAACGCTCCCTCGATCCACGGATGTGCAGGCATCGATCGACCGGTGATCCAACCGACGGCGCAGCCATTGTTCGAGGTCGCCGCCGCGCTGGAACTCCAGCGGCAGGACGTGCCCGCCGGGGAACTCGACGAGGTCCTCGGCCGGCGGAGCCAGGCCGGCTCCCGCTGCGATCGCGTGCATCCGACGCTGATGGGTGAGGCGGTCCCGGACGTCTCGGCCGTGGAGATCCGTCAGCGCGTTGAGGCGACCGAACTTGAGAATCATCGGCCGGACCGACTCGGAGGCCGTGTCGAAAGCTTGATACAGGCCACCCCAGGGCCGCCCGTGAAAACGGTCGACGACGAAGTAGCGCTCGCCGATCATTCCCTCGGGTTCGGGAAGGCGGTCACGGCGGAAACGAGCGGGCGTCCGCCCGTCGAAGGCCTCGAAAAACCGGCGTTCCGCCGTGGCGTAATCGTAAACGTCGCGGACCAGTTCCCCGTCCGCTTCGATGAGGCTCTCGGATTCCCCGAGCGCGGTCCGGCGGATGATCGGATTGAACGATCCGTATCGGACGAACACCGGGCCGCCGAGCCAGACGTCGTCCGGTACCTGCGGGCCGGTGAGATCCGGGAAATCCCGCCGTAAGGCGTCTACCAGCGCGACGAACTCGTCCTCGGAGCGCGGGTAGATGGTCGCGCATTTACCGACCTGGGTGTCGCCGAACGAACCCTCGTTGAGCAGTGCGACGATCTCGGCCGACATGGCAACTTTGAACGGGACGCCGATCGAATGGCATTTCTCGATCAGACCGTCGGTGAGCGCGACCAGTTGGCCGGGACGGCACGAGAGATGAATCTTCCAGCCCTGCTGCTGCTGGGTACGGCCGACTTTCAGCCACGGCCAGCTGACGTCGTATTTCACTGATTCGTCGGCGAGCGTCGTCAGAGCGAGATCGGTCATCGGATCCTCCCTCGGGCGGAAGGGGCAGCCCCGCGGGCCCGCGTAGCTGCCCCGACCGCTTTCTAGTCCGGTCAGCGCCACCGGCGGGGTCGGCGACGCTGCACACCCGGAGGACGCTCCGAGGCCGGCACCACGACCGGATCGAAGCCGGCGGTGACCCCGCACGAATCGCCGCAGGTGTTGCCGCAACTGGTTCCGGTGCAGGTCACCGAGCAGGTGACCCCACCGCAGGTGCCGTCGCACGTGAAAGTGGTGCAACTGCACGTCTGACTCGCATCGCACCCGGTTGCCGGATCGGCCGAGTGCACGCCCGGGTGCGGCGCGGGGCCGAGCAGCCGCGCCAGCCGCGACTGCGCCGACTCCGTGCTGGAGTGGCGGATGTCGTTCCTCGACAACTCCCCCGGCAGCCGCGAGTCGCTAGCCGGTCCGAGCAGGAAATCCCGCACCAGGTCCGGATTTTCTCGCAGCAGTTCGACCAGCCGGGAAAATTCGTCGGCCTTCATCGAAAGACCGGTTGCCGACCAAAATTGCCGAAGTTGCCGCCACCGGGGTCGACGATGTTCGTCGTGAAACCGCAGCTGTTGCCGCAGGTGTTGTCACAGCTCGAGGAACACGTGTTCCCACACGCCTGAATCGTGTCCCGGGCGCGGGAGAAGAACGTCTCGGCCACGACCACTTCGGGCTGGTCGACGATGTTCGTCGTGAAGCCACAGCTCCCACCGCACGTGTTTTCACAGCTGGAGCTGCAGGTGTTACCGCAGGCGTTGACGACGCCGATCGCGCGCGCCACGGTTTCCGCGGGTGACCGTCCCATCAGCGAACCGATCTGCGCCCGACTGAGGGAATCCTTCATGTCCGGAACGAGAGTTTCCGGGGAAAAGATGAGATTGTGCAGGTATTCCGGCTCGCGCTCGGCCCGAGCGACGATTGCCGCAAATTGCTCCTGATCCATGATTTCTCCTGATCCGAAAGCGCCGTTGATCGGTCAATCGCTCGAGCGATGTCCGATGTTAGGCAGGCGAACGGAGATCAGAAATCAGGGTTAGCCACAATTCTGCCGCAGACTCGTTCAGTGAGCTCAGACCGCGATCGGCTCGGCGTCGGCATTGGTATTGGGCGTTGCCGTTGGCGCGGCGGGCCCCGCGGGCTCGGCCGAGGTGGACGGCGCCGGGATGAACGTCGGGCCGGGGCGGTAGGCGGAGGCGACGGAGTCGGCGAACCGGCGCAGCGAGCGGGCGAAGGTGACGACCTCGTCGTCGGACCAGTCCGCGAGCCCGCGCGAGATCAGCTCGACCATCTGGGTCCGGTGTTCGCGCAGGGTCTGGAGGCCGCTGTCGGTGATCGCGAGCCGGTGGACGCGACGGTCGGACGGGTCGGTGGCCCGCGCGACCATGCCCGCCTCGATCAGCGTCGCGACCTGGCGGCTGATCACCGAGAGGTCGACCCTGAGCCGCTCGGCCAGGTCGCTGGCCCGCTGCTCCCCTTCCGTCGCGAGGATCCCCAGCGTGGGGATGGCACCGGCCGCCCCGACGTTGTTGCTCCCGACCGCCGGGGCGACCCGGTGGAACTGCCGCTTGATCTCACCGATCGCGGGCAGCTGGTCGAGCAGCTGGGCACATGCCTCCTGCGACGCCATTGCCGCCTCCTAGTTAGTTGCTATGACCAACCATAGCGCGGATCTTGCGTTCCGCCATCAAAACGTGCGTGCTGAGCGACACACATTGCGGCGAATCATCACATAAGGAGGCGTCGGATCGATCGAGGTGGATCAACCGACCGGCGGCGGGTCGTCGGCGCCGCTCTTGCCGTTGCTGTCGCTGCGGGCGAAGAACGAGATCCGGCCGTTGGTCTCCATCACCGCGAACTTGATGTCGGCGAACCGCTCGAAGCCCTCCTGGCGGGCCGCGCCGATCAGGTCGTCCATGGACAGACGCTCCATCCGCATGGTCTCGAGCACCGGCTCGCCGTTCTCGACCACCACGTAGGGGACGCCGTGGACGAGCGGCCGGGTGCGCCGGTAGCGCCGCTGGAGCCAGCCCAGCCCGATCGTGAGCAGCGCGAACACGCTGATCGCGAGGATCCCCGAGGTCACCGAGTAGTCCTGCTGGGTGACCGCCTGCTGGATCAGGTCGCCCATCGTGACGTAGAGGAGCAGCTCGAACGTGCTCAGCTCGCCCAGCGTCGTGCGGCCGACCACCCGGGTGATCAGCCAGAGGAAGAAGAACATCACCAGCGCGCGGTAGACGATCTCCATCAGGGCATCAACCAGGTGCGGAAGCGGACGGTGGCCACGGCTTTCCCCTTGCTCAGAAGGCGGAGCTCCCCGTCGGTGCCGAGCTGGGACGACGGCTGGATGTAGGCGTCGAAGCTGAGCCGGAAGTCGCGGGCCGGCGGCCGGTCGAACGTCAGGTACAGAAACCGGCCGTCCGACGTCTCGGCCGACGGCTCGGGCTCGAAGCCCTGGCTCTCGAACAGCTCGAAGTACCGGGCGGTGACCGCGAGCTCGATGTCGTCGTCGAAGCCGGCCGGGTTGCTGACGTAGACCCGGAACGGGGCGTCCAGCCCGGCCCGGGCGACCCGGGCGTACTGGACCGTCAGCGTGTAACCGTCAGCCGTCGTCTTGGCGGTGCCGGACCGGACGCCGAACGCGCCGACCGCCCCGAGCAGGACGACGAGACCGAGCACGGCGGTCGCGGCGCGCCGGAGGGCCAGCTTGCGTGAGGCGTGGCGCTGATCGGGGCGGACCGCGTCCCGCAGTAGTTCGGCGCGCACCGCACCTCCTACCGTTCTCGTAGCGCTTGTACCAAAGCGCGCAAAGCTGGCACAGCTCCCTCTAGTGACTCTCTGTACCCCGGTTCCAACCGGCTAAGCGCGGCGTCGAGGTGGGCGTCCCAGCTGTGCTGGAGGCGTTCGAGGTCGCAGTGGGCCTGGTCGGTCAGCGTCAGGCGGGCGATGCGCCGGTCGTTCGGGTCGGCCGCGCGGATCATCAGGCCGCGGGCGACGAGGCTACGGACCGCGGCACTGACGTTGCTGCTCTTCATCCGCAGCTCGCGGCCGACCGCGCTGACGCTCGCGCCCGGGTGCCCGGCGACGAAGCGCAGCACGTCCCGCTCGGAATCGGGCAGCGGCACCAGGTTCACCTCGGCGTGCGCGGCCGCACGGAGCTGCCGCGAGACGTCGTGCAGGTGCGCCGCGAGCTCGCCTGAGAGGGAGGCCACAGCCGTCGGGGCTGTCTCCTCGGAGGACATGGACCGATACTAACTTATGTATGAAGTTATAGATTTTATCGTTGGGGTCGCTGAGTGTCTGCTGTAGCCGTTGACCGCCCGGTTCGTGCCCGGGAGTCGTTGTCGCTGGTCGCCGTGCTCGTGCTCGCCTTGCTGTCGGCGATCGCGCCGTTGGCTACCGACATGTACCTGCCCGGCTTTCCGACGATGGCCGACGAACTCGATACGGACGCCGCGAGCATCCAGCTGACGCTGACCACGTTCATGGCCGGGCTGGCGATCGGCCAGCTCGTGATCGGGCCGTTGTCCGACCGCTGGGGCCGGCGACGTCCGCTGCTGGTCGGGGCGGCGGTCTGCGTCGTGGCGTCCGCCTTGTGCGCCGTGGCGCCCAACGTCGGAGTGCTGATCGGCCTGCGGTTCCTGCAGGGGTTCTCCGGCGCAGCCGGGGTCGTGATCGGCCGGGCGATCGTGGCGGACACCGTCCGCGGGGTGGCGGCGGCCAAGATCTTCTCGCTGCTGATGACGATCGCCGGCATCGCGCCGGTGGCGGCGCCGCTGTTGGGCGGGGTGCTGCTCGGGCCGGTCGGCTGGCGGGGGGTCTTCGGCGTGCTGACCGCTCTGGCGGTCGTGATGCTGGCGGGGTCGTTCTTCGCGCTGCGCGAGTCGCTGCCGGTGGCGGCGCGGCAGGCGGGCGGGTTCTTGTCGGTGGCGCGGGGCGCTCGCCTGGTCTTGGGGAACCGGCGGTACCTGGGCTACGCGCTGGCGATGATTTTCGCGATGGGGGCGCTGTTCGGCTACATCTCGGCGTCGCCGTTCGTGTTGCAGACGATCTTCGGGCTGTCGTCGGGCTGGTTCTCGGTGGCGTTCGCGGCGAACGCGCTAGGGGTGACGTTCGGCAGCCTGGCGAACGCGCGGCTGGTGGGGCGGGCCGGAGCCCGGCGGCTGCTGGTCGTGGGCCTGGTCTCGCTGCTGGTGTGGTGTGTGGTTCTGGTCGTGTTGGCCGTCTCGGGCGGCCTGCGGGTGTGGTCGGTGCTGCCGCTGTTGTTCCTGTGCATCACGTCGCTGGGGTTCGTGATGGGAAACGCGACGTCGCTGGCGATCGCCGAGGCGCCGTCGGCCGCGGGCACCGCGTCGGCCGTGATCGGGGCCGGGCAGTTCACCGTGGCGGCGGTGGTGTCGCCGTTGGTGGGGCTGGGTGGGTCGGGAACCGCGGTCCCGATGGCGGTCGTGATGGTGGTGTCGGCGGGCCTCGCCGTGGCGGCGTTCGGGTTGCTTACTAGTGGGCGGGGGGTGGGGGGTTACCGATACGCTGGGGGCGCTCCGGCTACTTCGTCGGGTGCGCCCTCGTAGCTCAGGGGATAGAGCACCGCTCTCCTAAAGCGGGTGTCGGCAGTTCGAATCTGCCCGAGGGCACGTCTGTTTTCGCTGGTCACGGCGTTTCCTCCTTCCCCTCTTCGTCGGTCTTGTCGTCGGCAGTCCGCATCTGGTCCGCATCACCGTGGCCGACACCCTCGTCGAGCCGGTCGGCGAGGGTGTCGAGGTCGTCGTCAAACAGACCCGCGTAGACGTCGAGCGTCATCGCTGCTGAGGCGTGGCCGAGCATCTGCTGCACGGCTTTGACGTTGGCGCCGGCCGACACGGCGAGGCTCGCCGCCGTGTGCCGCAGTTCGTGCGGCGTGAGTCCGGGCAGCCCGATCGCGGTGGCCGCCTTGTCGAACGAGCGTCGCCGGAAGTTGGGCGACCGTCTCGACAACGACATCGCACCCGCAGCCAAGGCCGGCCTTGCCACCGTCTGGATCCGGCGAGGTCCGTGGGACTTTGTCCAACAGCCGAGTGATCCCAATACGCCAGCAGCTTTCCGCGAGACCATACCTACGGTGGCCGTCGCTAATCTCACCGATCTACATCGCCAGCTACTTTCGACCAATGCGTAACTCGCGTCTCAGTTCAGAGGGTGAGCGACCTCGCACCCGTAGCGATCGCGTCCCACGCCGAGTATCGTGGTGGCGACGAGGGGAGTAGCCCCGCGGTCCACCCGGTCAATACGGCAAGCGTCTGCGCGGCGCGAACCCCGGGCACCGGCTCACCAAGGTGGGTGGCGAGACCTCGGACACGTAATTCGCCGTGTCCGAGGGCCTCCAGCGCGAAGGACCCCGGACCCTAGGTGAACTAGGAGTCCCGATGTTCGACCTCCCTGCGCTTGGGCTAGTACCCAGCGTCATCGCTGTTTTGCTGTTCGGCGCTCGGCCCTTAGCTGTTGCTGTCCTCTCCTTTGTGGCTACCTTCTCCAAGGCGCCAAGCCGTCGGGAGCGCGCCCGACGCGTCTTGCGCGACTTGCTCGGGTTGAGTGACCGCGGCGAACCCCCGCTCGGGCGATGAACCCGGTGAGAACTTTCTCCTCTGCATCAAGCCCTAGGCTGCCCGCGGGTCCGCCCAGGACATGCGGCCTGACGGCCGTTCCTGGGCCGCCCGCGGCATGGGAGGAACCTGGACGCACCGAACGCCCAGGCCGCCCTGAAACATCTACTGCCTCCCCGCGCCACGTGGCAAGATCTGCCTATGGGCGCGCGCAGTAGAGACAGACGGAAGCCCTCGATTGTCCTCCTTGCAGTCGAAATCATGGCAGTAACAGCTACGGGACTCGCCGTAAATCTGCTGACGAATGCGTTGCCGAAATCCTGGGGATGGCTGAGTGACTGGCGGATCTTCGCAGGCATAGCCGCGATTTCTGTAATCGTCACATTCGCGATTCAATGGGTCAAAGGTCGGAATGCCGCCGTATCCGAGGACCCAGATCAGATCGAGGAAAGTACTGTAGGAGGTTCGGCCGCCGCAGACCAGTCGGCACGCGCTACCGGTACCGGTTCCATAGCGATCGCTGGACACGCAAATAACTCGATACTCGCCACAGGCTCGGATGCTCGGATCGATGCACGAAAGAGCATCGTCGTAGAAGGCAATCTTTCCGTCCCAGCTAACATGCCAGTTACTAAGGGAATTCGCAACTTACCTCGACCGCCATCCTATCGGTTCGTAGGGCGCACAGATACATTAAGTCAACTGCATGAACTTCTTCAAAGAGGCCCTGGAGGGGTTCTTGGGCAAGCAGTTCAAGGATTGGGCGGGGTCGGCAAAACCGAGGTTGCGCTCCAGTACATAAAGCAGTGGGGCCCGCAGTACGCCGGTGCATGGTGGTTGAATGCTGAGACATTTGAAAGCATAGAAACTGAACTAGCAGGACTAGCAGGCAGTATCGATCCAACGGCTGCCGCAGCGCTCGATACCCCGAAAGCTGCAGACTGGGCACTCGACTGGCTATCTACTCACGAAGGCTGGCTTGTCGTTTTAGACAATGTCTCAGAGCTCGAACATATCAGTCGCATCGTAGCCACAACATTAAACGGCGGAAGCATACTAGTTACCTCCCGTAGGCAAATCCCATGGAGCAGCCTCGGACTCGGATCAATATCTATTTCCTCATTGCGAAGAGACGCCAGCATAAGTCTGCTAAGTCGGGTGATGGGTGAAGGATCCGAAGACGCAGACGCCGCGCTGCTAGCCAGCGACCTCGGCGACCTTCCCCTAGCTCTAGAGCAGGCTGGCGCTTACCTGGCACAATCTAGGTCCGTCTCGATTGCGAACTATCGAGAGCGCCTCAAAGGTCAACCTCTGGCGGTCTTGAGTGAGGTAGCAGAGGGAACGCCAGCCGATAGGGCCGTAGCGGCCACCCTAAAGATTACAACAGACGCCATCGCCGAGAAATATCCATTTGCCCTAGAAATTCTAGCGATACTTTCCTACTTCGCGCCGCAAGGAATCCCGACAGAGATCGTTACGATCGGGCCAGAGGACCAGAGGACCAGCGGCCACGAGTTGAGCGCGCGTTTCGAGTTCTTGCGTCGTACAGCCTAGTCACTTTTAGTGAAGACGGTCAGAATTTAAGCATCCATCGCCTGGTTCAGGCAATCACTCGTGCCCACCAGCAGGACGACTCGGCACATACGAGCGCCCTAATCCTCCTGGTAGCGTTGTCACCTAAACAATCGGTCGACGTAGAGCACTGGGGCCGCTGGAATGGCCTGCTACCGCATATTAATGCCGCGACAAGCGTAGCGATTCAAAGCGACAACCATCTAGCACTTCAGATGGGGGCAGCACTACTCGATTTAAGCTCACTGTACATGGTTACTCGGGGTCGCCAAGCTGAATCAATCGACCGATTCAGGCGCGCGATCGATTTTGCCACGAAGGCAAGTGGATCTAACGATCGAAGTACTCTAACCGCCAAGGCGAATCTCGCCTTCACCTTAAGTGCCATAGGTCGCTATGGCGAGTCGATTGCTTTATATGAAAAAACGATTGCGCAACTATGTGAAGCAGTCGGTCCCGAAGATCGCGACACCCTAACTGCTCGCTCGAATTTGGCTAATACCTATAGAGAGTCGGGTAGCCCTACCGAGGCGGTCGCCCGCCACGAGGCCATCCTCGCCGCGAGGCGGAGGACTCTTCCAGCGGACCACGCAGACATTTCAGTCTCGCTCCACTGCCTTGCTTCGGCGTACGCCGATATGGGCCGCCTTGATGAGGCACTGTCTCTTCACGAGACAACACTACAAGCCGATGAGGAACGAGAATCGAGAAGTAGCACACTAAGCCTTCTCTCCTCGAAGCAGAATCTCGCTAGCGCTTATGAGAGTGCTGGCAGGTTAGAGGACGCATTGGCGTTGTATGAAGAGGTTGCGAAGGCTCGGGCTGAAATCCTAGGTGACAATCATCCTGATACGCTTACGTCGGAAAGCGACATCGCATATATTCATCAACAACTCGGACATGTCCGGACCGAAATTGAGATGAACGAATCCGTGCTGTCGCGTCGGCTGGGAGTTCTCGACCCAGACAACCCTGAGATACTGACATCGCAGAATAATCTGGCCGCCTTATGTGTAGAGAATGGACAATACAAGAAAGGAATCAGTCTCTACAAGAAGGCTATCGACGGTCGTCGTCGGACTCTCGGTCGTCATCACCAAGATACTTTGGCTAGCCAGGCGAATTTGGCTGGTGCCCTTCATTTTGGCGGTGAAACCGATCGTGCTATCGGCCTAGCCAGGCGCGTCTTCGGTGACGCTCTTCGGACATTCGGCTCAGATCACCGAACCACGATGCTTGCACGCAGCAATTTGGCTGGCTTTCACGGCGAAGGGCGGCCCAGAGATGCAATTCCTTTGATCGAGGAGAGCCAAAAGGCCGTGCTTCAGCGCCCGGATATTATGCCGCCACTGCAAAAACTCGCTGAACGCGCGACATTAGGTATCTGCTATTCGCGGGTCGGCCGCTACGCTGAGTCCGTTTCACTGTTGAAGGAATGCGAAGAAGTCGCCAACAAGATGTTGGGGACGGCCCACCCATTAACGTCAAGGATTCAACGCGCCCTGACAGAAGCTCAGCATATGGACAGCAGCCAGTGATTGCCGCTTCCTTTTTGCACCGATATTCGCATCCTGTACGCTCCACTAATGACGGACCTAAACAACGCCGTGAATTGATGAGCGGATGGTGGGCCAGAGTCGAGCGATCACACCCTTGCGCTTCCAAACAGAGACGGGCGTCTGCGGACGTAATCAACCGATCCTGCCTTCTCGCAAGGGCCTGCCTGTACCGAGTCCGTCGAAGGACGGTCCAGCCCATGGATGGTCTTCGAGTAGCGGCCGGACTCCGAATGCGAGTAGTAGACCGACCGCAGCGGTTCGAGTCGCTACCTCCTTCGAGACCATTGGCTCGATCGGGTGGCCGCGATCAATCAACAGCCCCATCACTACGGCAATCACGTCGGACGCGTGGCAGCCGTCTGGAGCGACGGGCGGAGTCTCGGTTGGCCCGTCATGCGGGGCGTCGCGAAGGTCGCTCATGCGTCGCCCCCCGGTATCCTTCCCTGTGCCTCTGCCGTAAGTACGGCGTCGGACCATTTGACCTGTTCGCATGGCCACGCTGGCGGCGTGATCAGGTGCAGCGCTGACACACACTTGCGTCGGCCGAACGCGTCGGGCTCGGACGGCATATGCAGTTCACGCACCCCGCGAGCTGTGGCGACGTCCTCCTGGGTCAGCTCCCGATGCCAGCGCATCACTGATCACCGTCCGAACCGAGCAGCGCCACGTAGGCGTGGTTCGTCGTCGTCCGATCCGAACACGCGGCATCGAGGAGCGCCCACGCGAGCTCGTCGCCGGCCTCCTCGTTCATCCACCGCGCGGCTGCGTCGACGACGGCGATGCGCTGCAACGGCGGCAGCCCACGCTCGCGGTCCTTCAGCACCGCAACCGCCGCGAGCCGCTGCGCCGTCGTCACGCGATCGGACACCCGCACCGCGCAGCGCGTAGCACCTGTATCGCCAGCCATTGCTGCGCCAGAGTCGAGCGTCAGCGCCAACGCCCGCTCAGTCACGCACGACGAGCGCAGCGTCGCGAACACGAACGCCACCTGCGACCAGTCTTCGAGCACGTGCGCCAAGACGTGCGCCCGCGCACGCGTCATCCGGAGAACGACCGCGGGCACCTGGCCGCCACTCTCAGGATCGAGGATCGTGCTTGCGTCAGCCTCGACGATCTGACCGTCGTCCAGCTCAACCCGGAACCTGAGTCCGGGCACGTCGATAGAGTCCGTCACTGGGTCTTCGCCCTTCTAGCCAAGGGTGGGGATCAAGGCCCGGGACGGTGTTCCAGCACCGACCCGGGCCGACTTGCAACCGGGTGCCTCTATCCGACCGCGGTAACGGCCGGTACAGAAGGTCCGCAACTAGTCCGTTCGCGGCTGACCAGCTAGTCCCCGCACTAGCTCTCACCAGAGAACGAGCAAGCGACGGCTAGCATCCACACAGGACGGTAAGCGCAAGGGCAGTCCGCATCCAGTCCGCAGGACGCCGAAACCGGCGTCAAACAGCGGCAAGCGCCGACCACCCCGCGCCCAGCTCAGCGCACGTACACGTAGCAACCAAGGGTTACTGGGTGTGATCTCCTAAGGCGGGTGTCGGCAGTTCAAATTTGCCCGAGGGCACGTCTGTTTTCGAGGTTCACGGCGTTTCTTCCTCCGCCGACAGGGCGAGGCCAGGCTGCGCCCCCTGTGCCCGTTGATATCGGTGACCGACCGCTCGACGAGGGACCTGGACGCATACCTTCAGCCGGGTGGCGGACGGCCGATCTGGCTCAGCACTCGTGCTCAGGGCGCGAAGCCTCGTAGGAGCGCGGCCAGTACGCGCTCCAGGCGCGGTTCCACCTCCACGATCGCGTGGCCCAGGCGTGGGTCGCTGCGATAGAGCGCCTCCACCTCCGGCCCCGGCGTCGCCATCTGCCAGAGCGCCCCGGCCATCGAGGTGGCCGTCGCGATGAGGTCGACGCCCTGCTGCTCGGTGAGGCCCGGCCGTAGGCGCTGGAACTCCGCCACCAGCGCGCCGACCTCCTCCAGCGTCACCAACTTGAACTCCCGCACCGACTCGAGCGACACGTTCCGCTCGAGGTTCAGCGGCGCCTGCGCCAGCAGGTCACAGAACAGCGGACGCGAGACCAGCGACTCCGCGATCACCGCAGCCACCCCCTCCGCGCCCGCGCCCGCGGCGCCCGCGACGCCTGCCGCGCCCGCGACGCCTGCCGCGCCCGCGACGCCTGCCGCGCCCTCAGCGCCCGCCACGGCGGCCGTGGCCAGCGACGCACGCAAAGCCGCCGACCACTCCCTCCACCCCTCCGCGGTCAACCGCAGAAAGATCTGCTCCCGCGTCTCGAAATACCGCAGCATCGCCGACTTGTGCATCCCCGTCGCATCCGCGATATCGGTCAGCGTCACCCGCCGCACCCCCCGCACGGCCGCCAACCCGCGCGCCGACTCCAGGATCGCCTGCTCGCGCTGGTGCTTCGCCTCCACCGACCTCGCCCGCTGCACGTCCCCACCCTACCGCAACCCTGTTGCGTTATTAACGAAACCGCGTTTTACTAAGGGCATGTCCGTTTGGTTCATCACCGGTTCGTCCCGCGGCTTCGGCCGCTCCCTCGTCCAGGCTGCGCTGGACGCCGGCCATCAGGTCGTCGCCACCGCCCGTAAGCCGGACACGCTCGCCGAGTTCGGCGACCGGGTCCTCGCCGTCCCGCTCGACGTCACCGACGCCGAGGCCGCGAAAGCGGCCCTGAACGCCGGCGTCGAACGCTTCGGACGCATCGACGTCGTCGTCAACAACGCGGGCTACGCCAACGTCGCTCCGATCGAGACCGGCGACGAGGCCGACTTCCGCACCCAGTTCGAAACCAACTTCTGGGGCGTCTACCACGTCTCCCGGGCCGCGATCCCGCTGATGCGAGCCCAGCGGCACGGCACGATCGTCCAGTTCTCGTCGATCGGCGGCCGGGTCGGCGGATCACCCGGCATCGCGTCCTATCAAGCCGCCAAGTTCGCGGTGGACGGGTTCAGCCGCGTGCTCGCGGCCGAGACCGCGCCGTTCGGGATCCGGGTCATGGTCGTCGAGCCCAGCGGCTTCGCCACCGACTGGGCCGGAGCCTCGATGACGGTCCACGACATCCCGGCCGACTACGACTCCACGATCGGCGTCATGCAGCGCCGGGTCCGCGCGAACGACGCCGGCGCGGCCGGCGACCCCGACCGCGCGGCCCGGATCATCGTCGAGGCGGCCGGCCGTACGAACCCGCCGTCGCACCTGCCGGTCGGAGTCAACGCCGTCGAGATGGCCCGCGCCTACTCGGAAGGCCAGCTCGCCGAGGGCGCGGCCTGGGCCGCCGTCGGCCGCTCGGCCGACTTCGCCGAGCCCTTCCCCGTCCCGCTCCCGCCGGACGAGGTCCGCTCCAACTGACGCCCCGCGGCGGCGGTCCGGTTCCCTTCCCGCCGCCGCGACGCCGGACCGTCGCCGGCAACCGGGGCGCCGGTGCCCCGTCCTTCTCAAAGACTCCCGAGCAGCTTGTCCAACCTCACCGGCAGATCCCGCACCCGTACCCCCGTCGCATGCCACACCGCATTCACGATCGCGGCCGGCGACCCCACTATCCCGATCTCCCCGATCCCCTTCACCCCGAGCGGATTCACCGACAGGTCCTCCTCGTCGATCCACACCGCCTCGATCGACTCCACATCGGCGTGCACCGGCACGTGGTACTCGGCCAGGTCGTGGTTCACCCAGTCACCGGTCGAGGCGTCCAGGACGCTCTCCTCGTGGAGCGCCATCCCCATTCCCATCGTCATCCCGCCGATGAACTGGCTCCGCGCGGTCCGCGGGTTCAGCACCCGCCCCACCGCGTACGCCCCGAGCAGACGGGAGACCCGCACCTCGCCGGTGTCCGCGTCCACCCGCACCTCGGCGAAGTGCGCGCCGAACGCGTGCTTCCCGGAGTTCTCCCGCGACTTCACGTCCGGCGTCGTGTCGAACGTCGCCGAGAGGCCGTCCGGCGGCACCGGCCCGGTCAGCCGCGACAGCTCCTCCCGGAGCAGACGGCACGCCCCGTCGATCGCCCAGCCCCACGATGCGCTGCCCGACGAGCCACCGGCGATCGACGCCCGCGTCAGGCCGCTGTCGCCGATCCGGACCGTGACGTTCTCCAGCGGCACGCCCATCCCGTCGGCGGCGATCTGGTGCAGCACGGTCCGCGAGCCGGTCCCGATGTCGACCGCGGCCAGCGTCACCTCGACCCGGCGCTCCGGGTCGATCCGCACGGTGGCCGTCGACGGCATGACCATCGACGGATAGGTCGCCCCGGCCATCCCGGTCCCGACCCACCAGCGGCCCTCCCGTCGCTGCCGCGGCTCGAGAGAGCGCCCGGCCCAGCCGAATCGCGACGCACCCAGCCGCAGGCACTCCACGTAGTGCCGGCTGCTGAACGGCGTCCCGTCCTCCGGCTCCACGTCCGGCTCGTTGCGTATCCGCAGCTCGATCGGGTCGATCCCCAGCGAAACCGCGAGCTCGTCCAGCGCACCCTCCAGCGCCACCATCCCCGGCGCCTCGCCCGGAGCGCGCATCCACCGGGGCGTCGGCATGTCCAGCCGGGCCAGCCGGTGGGACGTCCGCCGGTTCGGGGCCGCGTACATGTGCCGGGTCACCACCGCGGTCTGCTCGGCGAACTCGAACAGCCGGGACGTCTGCTCGACGACGTCGTGGGCGATCGCGGTCAGCTTCCCGTCCGCGCTCGCACCCAGCCGCACCCGCTGGATCGTCGGCGTCCGGTGACCCACCATCGTGAACAGCGCCTGCCGGGGCAGCGCGAGGCGCACCGGCGTGCCCACCACCCGCGCCGCCATCGCGGCCAGGATCGCGTTCGGCCGCGCGCTGCCCTTCGACCCGAACCCGCCGCCGACGTGCTCCGCGATCACGTGGATCTGCGAACGCTTCAGGCTGAATACTTTCGCGACCTGGGAAGCGATCGCCGACGGTCCCTGATTCGAGTCGTACAGCACGAGGTCGTCACCGACCCACATCGCCGTCGTGGCGTGCGGCTCCATCGGGTTGTTGTGCAGCGCGGGCGTCGAGTAGGTCACGTCCACGGTGGCCGCGGCCGCGGCCAGGGCCGCGTCCACGTCCCCGGCCGAGGTGTCCGACGGAAACGCCGGGTTGACCTTCTCCGGCGTGTAGAGGCCGGGGTGGTCCGGCGTCAGCTCCGCGTCGTGCTCCTCCTCCACCAACTCCATTCGGACGCTCTGCGCTGCGCGCCTCGCGGCCTCGAGCGTGCGGGCGACGGCCAGCGCGACGACCTGACCCCGGTAGCTGATCCGGGGCGACTGGAGTACCTGCAGCTCCGGGTCGTCGCCGGACTCCAGGCGGGGCGCGTTCCCGTGCCACAGCAGCGCCAGCAGCCCGTCGTCGTCGCCGGGCTCGATCGAGACGACGTGGCCGCGCGCGATCGGCGCCTGCACCACCCAGGCGTAGGCGACGTTCTCCACCGGGTACTCGACCGCGTACCGGGCCGTGCCGGTGACCTTCAGCGGTCCCTCGATCCGCGCCACCGGCGTTCCGATCGACGCGGTCCGGGTCGGTGTCATCGTCATCGCGAGACCTCTTCCAGCGTCGCGGCGACCAGGTTCCGGATCAGCGTCAGCTTGAACGCGTTGTCGGGCAGCGGTTCGGCCGCGGCCAGCTCGGCGTCGGCCGCGGCCAGGAACGCGTCGCGAGTGGCCGGGCCGCCGCGCAGAGCCGATTCGGCCACCCGCGCCCGCCACGGCTTGTGCGCCACCGCCCCGAACGCCAGGCGCACGTCGTCCACCACGTCGTCCGTGATGCGGACCGCGGCGGCGACCGAACCGACCGCGAACGCGTACGAGGCCCGGTCGCGGGCCTTGCGGTAGGTACTCGGGAAGCCCAACGGCGGGACGTCGACCGCGGTGATCAACTCACCGGGCTGCAGCACCGTGTCGCGCGACGGATCGTCTCCGGGCGCCCGGTACAGCTCCGAGACCGCGATCTCGCGCGAGCCGTCGGGACCGGTGACCTGACAGACGGCGTCCAGCGCCACCAGCGCGACCGCCATGTCCGACGGGTGCGTGGCGATGCAGTGCTCGGACGCCCCCAGGATCGCCAGGTTCCGGTGGTCGCCGGTGCGGGCCGGGCAGCCGCTGCCCGGCGTCCGCTTGTTGCAGGCCTTGGTGACGTCGGTGAAGTACCGACAGCGGGTGCGTTGCAGCAGGTTGCCACCTGTGGTGGCCATGTTGCGCAGTTGGCCGGACGCGCCCGCGAGGAGCGCCTGACTGAGCACCGGGAAGTGCCGCCGGACGACCGGATGCGCGGCGAGCTCGCTGTTCCGGACGCCGGCGCCGATCCGGAGACCGCCGTCCGGCCGGCGGACGACGTCGTGGAGCGGCAGCTGGTTGATGTCGACCAGCGTGTCGGGCAGCGCGACGCCGAGTTTCATCAGATCGACGAGGTTCGTGCCGCCGGCGAGGTACGTGCCGCCCAGCGCGACGGCTTCGTCGATCTCGGTCACGGGCCGGTAGGCGAACGTCTTCACCGGGCCGCCTCCAGGATCGCGTCGACGATGTTCGGGTAGGCGCCGCAGCGGCACAGGTTGCCGCTCATCCGTTCGCGGACCTCCTCGCGGTCGAGCGCCGGGGTCTCGCCCTCGGTGACCGCGCTGGGCCAGCCCTCGTCGAGCTCGCCGAGCATCCCGACCGCCGAACACACCTGGCCGGGCGTGCAGTAGCCGCACTGGAAGCCGTCGTGCTCGAGCATCTCGCGCTGCACCGGATGGAGGTCGTCCGGCGTGCCGAGCCCTTCGATCGTGGTGATCTGCGCCGACTGCTGGGAGATGGCCAGGATCAGGCACGCGTTGACCCGCCGGCCGTCGAGCAGCACGGTGCACGCGCCGCACTGGCCGTGGTCGCAGCCTTTCTTCGCGCCGGTCAGCCCCAGGTGCTCGCGGAGCGCGTCGAGGAGCGTGGTCCGGGGGTCGGCGGTGAGATCGTGCGGTGTGCCGTTGACGGTCAGTCGAAAGGATTCGGACATACCGCCGATCTACCCGGCCCGCTCGGCATTTAACTCGCCAGCGTCGCCGTGTGGTCCGGGACGAACCGCTGGGTGTCGCGCGGCGGCCGCTTGTACCCCGAAGACTTCGGACGCTTCGGCAGCGCGATCTTCGGCTCGCTGACGTGCTGGTACGGCACCGTCGACAGCAGGTGCGCGATCATGTTGAGCCGGGCCGAGCGCTTGTCGTCGCTCTCGACGACCCACCACGGCGCCTCGGGGATGTCGGTGTGCACGAACATCTCGTCCTTGGCCCGCGAGTAGTCCTCCCACCGGGCGATCGACTCGACGTCCATCGGCGAGAGCTTCCACCGGCGCAGGGGGTCGTCGAGCCGGGACTCGAACCGGCGCTGCTGCTCGGCGTCGCTCACCGAGAACCAGTACTTGCGCAGCAGGATCCCGTCCTCGACCAGCATCCGCTCGAAGAGCGGGCACTGGTGCAGGAAGCGGCGGTACTCGTCTTCGGTGCAGAAGCCCATGACCCGCTCGACGCCGGCCCGGTTGTACCAGGAGCGGTCGAACAGCACGGCCTCCCCGTGCGTCGGCAGGTGCTGGACGTACCGCTGGAAGTACCACTGGCCCTTCTCGCGCTCGGTCGGCGCGGGCAGCGCGACCGTGCGCGCGTAGCGGGGGTTGAGGTACTGGCTGACCCGGCTGATCGTGCCGCCCTTGCCGGCCGCGTCGCGCCCCTCGAAGATCACCAGCAGCCGGGTGCCGCTCTCGCGCAGCCAGGCCTGCATCGTGACCAGCTCGGTCTGCAACCGGAGCAGTTCGGCCTCGTAGTCCTTCTTCCCGATCCGGGCCGGCCGGGCCTCTTCATCGACGTCCACGCTGCGCTTAGCCATCCGTGCGCCTCCTCTGCACCCTGCCCGACCCTACGTGCTGCGGCTGCGCGGGCCGGAAAGCACTCTGTGTGTCTATCGGAGAGTGGCGTCCAACCGGTCTCGGTGGGCGGCGGCGAGGAAGGCGCCCGGCTGCCATTGCCCGTCGGCCTGTCGGTAGACGGTGTTCTTCGGCGACAGGTCGTTGTGGCAGACGACCTCCCCGCCGGCGGCCAGGACGCTCCCTGCGGTCAGATCGTGGAGTTCACGTACCAGGCGGGCCACGGCGACCAGGGAGGCGTTCGATCGGACCACTGTCTGACTCTCACGTTCCCAGGGCACGAAGCCGTCGAGGTAGGTCAGCATCTCCCGGCCGTGCTCGTCGAGGCCCAGCAAGCGCGGCGCGGCCGGCCAACTTCGGCTCTCGAGCAGGGACAACACCTGGTGGGTGTAGGCCGCCGAGGGCGGCGGGGACCGGCGCACGACCTGGCCGGTCCGGACCACCGCGTTGACGAATCCACCGGGCAGCGGCTCCTCGATCGATGGGTCCGAACGGTCCTGCGTCATCGCCCGCTCCTCAACCCGTCCGCTCGACGACCCACCGCGATCCGAACGTAGCCACCCATGCCTCCTCGCCAACGACCGCACCGGCGCCGGGGTGGTTCGTCGACGAGGTCAGGATCGCGTCGTTGTTACCGGTCAGCGCCGGTCGGGTGGCCGGTGGAAGGCTCACCGGCCGGTCTTGAACGCGGTCGTTCGGAAGCTGCGGACCGATGCGCCGGCGCGCGAGATTCCGCGGGAGACACGGGTCGTGAAATACCGCGTATGAGCGGCTGCGGACGGCCCCGGGGATCGGGTGCTGACCACGCGCGGGTTCACGATGATGCGGTCGGGTAGATCGCGCGGACCTACCCCGAGGACTCGAGCGTCGTTCGGGCGCGCTAGCGCGCCGCCGGCGCCCGCGGGCGCGGGGCGGCATGAAGGGCTCCCCGCGTACGGGCGGCCCGGGGCGCTGCGGTCGCGGGTGAGGCGATCGGGTTATCTCGCGGAGGTCGGAGATGTCGGCGGCGGGGCCGGCCAATGACCGTCTGGTCGACCGACGGTCAGTCCGCAGACAAGCCGCAACGGCTGCGGCCGCTCGACGACGCCCCGGTCGCCAGGCTGGGGCGAGGCCGGCTGCGGACACGACCTGACCGCATCCCTCGCCGCCCTGCGTCGGCCCGCGATCGCCGCGACGATCCCGAACGCTCGAAACACCTCGCCCGGCGGGCGGCCACCGGGCAGCGCTTCGCTGTTCGCGGTCCGCCGGTCGAGGCCGGCGGTCGGCCTCGGTCGCGCGTCGCGTCATAGAACTGGCTTGTCCGCGCTTGCCCGGTGGGATCGATCGCGAGGTCGGTCCGGTCCGACCCGGGTGGGCCGGATACGCAGCCCCTTGACGGATCCGGCCGCGTGCTGGGGCCCGGACCAGCTTCGCCGACCTCTCGCTAATCCGGGGCCCGGTACGCGCCCTGGCCGTGTAGGACGACGACCACGCCCTCGAATTGGAGCTCCTGGTACGCCCGGCGAATCGTGTTGCGGGACACCCCGTACTGCTCCATCAGCTTCGACTCGCTCGGTAGCCGATCAGCCGGACCGAACTCGCCCGCCAGGAGGCGCTCCCGCAAGCCGTCCATGACCACCCGGTACGCCGTCCGCTGGACGCCATTGCGGCGCTCGGGGGGCGCGACCCTGCGCCCGTGACCGGGGATCACCTCGATCGTTCCCTCTCGGGCCAGTAGCGCCAGGGCTTGGCGCATCGGGCCTCGTTGGGCTTCGAGCAGCTCGGCGAGCTTCGGCTCGGGCGGGAGCATGCTCCCGGGCGCGAACGCTCCCTTGCCGATGAGCTCCCGTAAGTCCACCGCGATCCGGCGGTAGGAATGCTCTGCCACGTCTCCCTCTCAAATTTGTCGCGACCCGGTGCTCTGATAGTACCTATGGTTGGGACGAGTGTACAAGATAGAATCGCGAACGTGTCCCTCCGGAATCAACCTCTTGGCGCCTGGCTCCTCAAAGGCAACGCCGACCGCGCCGACCTGGCCGCCCGGTTCGCTGAAGAGCCGCGCGTCTCGCAGTGGTGCGTCCAGCCGAGCTACCGCACCCGTCTGATGCGCCCGGGCCAACCGGTCGTGTTCTGGGCCAGCGGCCGCGACGGCCGGCGCGTCGGGTTCTGGGGCCTCGGCGCCCTGGCCGGCGAGCCGGAGCTCGACCCGGACGACGGCCGCTGGCACGTCCCGCTCGACCTCACGATCGCCCCCGAGCACGCCCGCGTCCCGCGCGACGAACTGCGCGCCGACCCCCGCCTGCACGACCTCGAGATCTTCCGCCAGCCGCAGGGCTCGAACCCGTCGTACCTCACCGTCGAGCAGCTCGAGGCCCTCCGCGAGCACTTCGATGAGTGACTACCTGGCCGTCGTCGCCTGTGGATCGCCGCTGGCCGCGCGCGTCCACGAGTTCGCGACGGCGGCCCTCGACCGCGGCTGGCAGGTCCGCGTCGTCGCCACCCGGGAGGCGATGAACTGGGTCGACGCCGACGCGGTCGAGCGCGTCACCGGCGTCGCCCCGCTCGTCGAGCAGCGCCGCCCGGGCGAGCCGAAGCGCTTCCCGACGCCCGGCCGGGTCATCGTCTGCCCGGCCACGTTCAACTCGATCAACAAGCTGGCCACCGGCATCATGGACAACTACGCCGCCGGGCTGGTCTGCGAGGCGCTCTCCAGCGGCACCCCGCTGACGATCGTCCCGCTGGTGAGCGGCGCGCTCTGGGGCCACCCGGCCTGGGCCGCGCACCTCGCGCTCCTGCAGAAGGCCGGGGTGACGCTCGTCGACGTCCGATCCGGACGGATCAACGACCCCGCACCCTGCGACGACTTCAGCCGCGAGTTCGACCCGGCATGGCTGTTTCAGTAACGCAGCGCGTACCGGCTCGGCGGCTCACCGAGGATCGCCGTGAAGTCCCGCGAGAAATGCGCCTGATCCGCGTACCCCAGCTCGGCCGCCAGCGCCGCCCAGTCCACCGCGGCCCCGTCAGCCAGCCGGGACGTCACCTCCAGCAGCCGGTACCGCCGGATGCACCACTTCGGCCCCACCCCGACGTACTCCGCGAACAGCCGCTGCAGAGACCGCACGCCGACGCCCAGCCGGGATGCCAGCGCGTCGACCCGGGTCAGCGCCGGGTCCGCGGCGATCACGTCCACCGCCGCCGACGCCTCCCGGCCCGCCGGGTCGACCGGCGGTCGGTCCGCGCGAAGGACCTGCTCGACCTCGTCCACCAATTGCTCGTCGGCCAGAGCGGACGGCAGCACCACCGCGCGGTCGAAGACCGCGTCCATCGGCACGGACCGGTCGGCGATCGCCGACACCGGCCCGCCGAGGTACGGCCGGAAGCCCCCCGGCCGGAACGCCACCCCGAGGGCGCGGCCCTCGCCGGCCAAGGTCCGATGATGGAACCGGCGCAGCGGCCCGCGCACCTCTCCGGCCTCCTCGCCGACGAACGACAGGTGGACGCCGACGGTCGGCGGCAGAAGCTGCCGGTAAGGGGGCTGACCGCGGAGGTCCCAGCGCGCGATCCAGTAGTGGTCGACGAACGGCGCCAGGTCGGGCGACGGCGGCACCGACGAGTGCCGCTGGAACGACGCCCACCCGCCCCGGAGCCCACGCGCATCCACACGTCGAACCTAGTCGCGTTTGTTCAAGACAGCCCTGACCAGCGACTCCTACGGTTGGCGACCATGCACACCCTGGTATCCGCCGCGGTCGGCCCGACCGCCGAGATCATCGCCGCGATCGGCGACGAACAGCTCGACGCGCCGACGCCGTGCCGCGAGTACGACGTGCACGCGCTGCTGGAGCACCTGTCGTACTGGCGCCCGTCGCTGGTCGGAGCGGCCCGCAAGCAACTGGTCGAGCCCGGGAGCTCCGACGCGACCCTGGACGAACTCGTCGACGCCTGGAGCGAACCCGACGCCTGGGCCGGAACCACCCGGATGGGCGGCCCGATGGAGATGCCCGCGTCGCTGGTCGGCGAGATGGTGCTGGGCGAGCTCGTCGTGCACGGCTGGGACGTCGCGCGAGCGACCGGACAACCCGTGACCTGGGACGATGCCGTGCTGAAAGTCGTCCACCAAGGTCTCGGAGCGACCGCGAAGCAGGGCCGGGAGATGGACCTCTACGGTCCGGAGGTGCTGGTGGCGGCGGACGCGCCGCTGCTCGACCGGATCCTCGGCCTCACCGGCCGCGACCCGCGCTGGCCGGCCTGACCTCAGCCGTGGCTGGTCGCGGCCGCGACCGCGATCATCGTCCGCTGCCGGCGGCGGGCCTGCGCGAGCACCGCGAAACACGCGGTCAGCACGACCAGGTCGCGGTCGGCCCAGGCCCCGCTGACCTCGACCGTCGCCGTCTTCCGGAACCAGCCCGATTCGCGGACGACGATCCGCGCGCCGTCGCGGGTGAGCTCGGCCGAGTGGCGGCCGGGCTTCCACTGGGCGGGGCCGTCGGGGAGCATCGCGCCGGCCGGGTCGAGGCGGACCGAGTTGCCGGCCCGGACCGCGACGCCCCGGAACTTGGTGACCTCGACCGGCCAGGTGCCGGCCGGGGTCGTGATGTCGCCGTGGCGTGGCGAGCGGCCCAGGTGCAGGGTCGACGTCTTCGCGAGGTGGTAGGTGCGACCGTGCTTGGTGAGCGTGTCCATGTCTCCACGATCGGCGTTCCCGGCCGTGGGCACATCGCTCGCAGGTCGCGGCCCGTTGCTACTTAGGTCGGAATCTGACACGTGGGGCAGAGCCCCCAGAACACGACCTCGGCCTCGTCGACCGCGAACCCGTGGTTGTCCGACGGCATCAGGCACGCGGCCTCACCGACCACGCACTCGACGTCGACGATCACGCCGCAGGAGCGGCAGACCAGGTGGTGGTGGTTGTCGCCGACGCGGGTCTCGTAGACCGCGGGCGAGCCGGCGGGCTCGATCCGGCGGGTCAGCCCGGCCGCGGTGAGCGCGTCGAGCACGTCGTAGACGCCCTGGGTCGAGATCGCGACGCCCTCGCTCCGCACCCGGCGCGCGACGACGTCGGCCGTCACGTGGGGCTCGACGCGGAGCGCCTCGAGCACGGAGGCGCGCTGCGCGGTCACGCGCAGACCGGATTCGCGCAGCAGGGCTCGCGTGTTGTCGTCGACCACGGATCAAGCATCAGTCGGTATCTGGAACGAGTCAAGTCTGAGAAGTCGGGATTGCCCGCTGGTGACCGTCGGGCACCGGACACCTGGTAAGCAAGGCGCCATGAAGATCGTCGTCACGCAGCCGGTGCACGCGGACCAGGTGGAGCGGCTGCGGGCCGCCGGGCACGAGGTGGAGGAGCTCTCCTCGCCGCGCGGCCTGACGGCCGACGAGCTGCGCGACCGGACCGCGGGAGCCGACGCGCTGCTGTCGCAGCTCTCCGACCGGCTCTCCGCTTCGGTGTTCGAGGGCACGACGCTGAAGATCGTCGCGACGATCGCCACCGGGTTCGACAACATCGACGTCGCGGCCGCGTCGGCCGCCGGCGTGGTCGTGACCCGGACGCCCGGTGTGCTCACCGACGCGACCGCCGACCTCACGATCGCGCTGATGCTCGCGGTGGCCCGGCACCTGCCGTCGTCGGACGCTTCGGTGCGGGCGTCCGGGAGCACGGGTCCGTTCCGGCTGCTGTACGAGCCGATGGGGATCGACATCTCGGGGACGACGATCGGGATCGTCGGCCTGGGCCGGATCGGCGAGGCGGTCGCCCGGCGGGCGCACCTGGGGTTCGGGATGAACGTCCTCTACACGGCGCGGTCATCGCACGAGGTGGGGTTCCCGGTGTCCCGGGTTCCGCTCGAGGAGCTGCTGGCCACGGCGGACGTCGTGAGCCTGCACGCTCCGCTGACCGACGAGACCCGGCACCTGATCAACCGGGACACGCTGGCGGCGATGAAGTCGTCGGCGATTCTGGTCAACACCGGCCGCGGTGGGTTGGTGAACGAGGTCGAGCTGGCTGCCGCCCTGCGGGCGGGCGAGATCGCGGGAGCGGGTCTCGACGTGTTCGAGAACGAGCCCGACGTGCATCCGGATCTGATCGCGTGCGGTGATCGGGTCGTGCTGACACCGCACGTGGGGAGCGCCACCGCGAAGACGCGCCGGGCCATGACGTCGCTGGCCGTCGACAACGTCCTGGCCGTCCTGGCCGGAGACGCGCCGATCACCGCCGTACCGAAGTAACCGGCGCCGTCGGCGTCGTGCTCTAGCGAGGCGGAGATGTTGGGGGCTTGTGAATGGCTGGTCAGCTGGCGTTTGCGCTGGCTAATTCGGTCGGCCGGTTCCGGGCTCTCGGCCGGTAGCCCACGTCGTCGCAGGCAGGCTCAGTTGGCCCGGGATCGCCTCGGTCGTCGACCGGAACAGGGATGTGTCTCCGGCCTGTCCGGCGGTGCTCATCAGCGCCAGTGGCGCTGCCCCTCCTCGGCCACCAAGCGAATCCCGGCAACGGTTTCGTCGGGACGGTGACCGCTGACATCGGTGAGCTGAACAGTCTGGTTGCCGGCGATGCCGACGAAGTACCCGGCCTCGCGTAGCTCGGCGAGGCACTCGCGCGCGTCTGGGTAGACGTCGAGGGCGTTGAGGTACTCGCCCATCCCGGCGTCAAGTCGTGCTCGACGTTCCTTCTCCAGGTCGAAGCGCGGCTTGGAGTGCTCGAACACAGTCCGGTAGTCCTCGCCGCGCGCCAAGGGCCGAGTGCAATCTGCTGATCGCACACGCCGCTCCTTCGCTCGACTGCCGGCTCATTCTGGTCGACGGTCGGGGAGAGCCGCCAGCAGAAGGAGTTCGTCGGGATCGAGCACAGGAACAGGGGCCCAGTTGACGACACCACGCTTGTCGTGTCGACCTGGGCCTTCGTCGGCTTCGGCCACCTCACTGACGGCGACGCCGCCCTCGCCGCGTCCGCAGCGGCGCGAGCGCGCGAACAGCGGGAGATCGCCCGCGAGCACATCAACTCCGACCAGAAGGGAGCCGCACGACACCTACCCCCATCACGCGCCTCGACCCGCACGCCGACCGGCTCTGGTCGATCACCGAGACCTCGACCCAACTCGGCGTTCCTGTCGGGACCCTCCACCAGTGGCACCACCGTCAGATCGGCCCGAAGCCCTACCGGGTGGTCGCTTCCTGAAGTACGACCCGGCCGACGTCCGTGCCTGGCTTGGAAAGCAGGTGGCCTGATGAGCGTCGAGAAACGTCCGAACGGAAGGTGGCGGGCGAGGTACCGGGACGCCACCGGCGAGGAGCATGCCAAGCACTTCGACAGGAAGGCGGAGGCCGAGCGCTGGCTGTCGTCGATGCGGGCGGCGCCGTCCCGCGGCGACTGGATCGACCCGGCGCTCAGCGAAATTACTGTCGGCGAGTGTTCGGCCGGCTGGTTCGCTGCACAGGTTCAGCTCGAGCCGTCGACGCGTGAGCGGTACGCCTCGGTGCTGCGGAACCAGATTCATCCGCACTGGGAGCGCGTCCCACTCTCGGGTGTCAACCATGCGGATGTGGCGGCCTGGGGCGTCCGGCTGTCGAACGACGGGCTCGGCGCGCGGTCGGTGCATAAGGCGCACCGCGTTCTGAGCCAGATCCTCGACCTGGCGGTCCGGTACCGGCGGCTGTCCACGAACCCGGCCAAGGGCGTCCGGTTGCCGCGAGCGGACCGCCCGTCGAAGCGGTTCCTGACCGTGGTCCAGGTCCGCGACCTCGCCGACGCGGCCGGCCCCGACAAGACACTCGTTCACGTCCTGGCCTACTGCGGGCTCCGGTTCGGGGAGCTGGCCGCGCTCCGGGTCCAGGACGTCGACCTCGCCCGGCGGCGCATCCACGTCGAGCGGTCGGTCGTCGACATCAACGGCCATATGGTGTCCGGCTCGCCGAAGTCCTCGTCTACGCGGGCCTGTTCGGCGACGACCTTGACACCCTCGCGGACCGCCTCGACGACATCGCTGGTGCGGACCAGATGCGGACCGCCGACGTACGTGAACTGCAAGAACAGACGTGCCCTCGGGCAGATTCGAACTGCCGGCACCCGCTTTAGAAGATCACTGTCCGCAGTCCCCTGTTGCTGCGCGTACGCCTGCTGAGTTCCCGGAACAGGAAAGCGCAATAGAAGTGAATCGATAAATCGATCCATCTGGGACTTCTTCCAAACGAACTTCCGCTGGAAGCCAGAAAGGCGGACTCTGACTCGGGGGCGGGGTCAAAGTTAGGGACTAGTATGTCGCCTTCGTTTAGGCGCCTAACAAGTCCGTGAACGTCAAAGTTAGTTCCGAAGTATGAAAGTGGCTCCAGGTTAGGAATCGAGTCGTGATCCTCGCTCTCGTCGATAACCTGGACGTTCAGGGAATCGGAGTCCTGACTGTCGGCTGACATCAGAGCTCACTTGGCTCCTGCAACGGGTAAGTAGCACAGTACAGAGCAAGACAGCCACTGGGCCTTGCTGCGTCGCCCTGGGGACCGGCCGCCAGGCCGCATGCTCCCGGGCGGCCGTGGCGACTTGACCATGTGGAGAAAGTTCTCACCTGGTTGAGGGCTGCCTCATCCAAGAAGACGTCAAACGCGCAGGGCCCTAGACTGCTCCACCGTGATGAGTTGCCTCGACTGTGGCCAAATGCTGGTTGACGTGCCCGTGGGTGGGCCGTGTCCCCAGTGCGGCGGCGGCCGGCGAGATGCGACGGTCTACGGCTCGGTCGTGATGGCAGCGTCCGCCGTACTAACCGCCACCGCAAGCGTCGGTTATCACCCCGGACGGCCGTGGCAGCAAAAGTGGCGCGATACTCAGTCCGACCTTCGGCAACTGGAAGCGGTGTATGCCGGGCCTGGCGTCAATAACGAGACAATGCGCCGATACGTCGAGGCCTTCTTCAAGGACTGCCAAGAGCTCGCAGACTGGCTCACCCATGGAGGTGGTTCGTCGAACGCCATGGATTTCGTCCACGAGGATGCAGATCTTCGCCTCTGCGATGGAATGGCGCAGACAACTAAGCACCATACGCGAGTAAGGGGAAAAGACCCGGTTACCGCACAGGTCGCATGGATCCACGGCGGCCATCATCCCAGGGCCGAACTCGAATGGTCGACGCCGGCCGGGGAGGGTGGAAAGGTGGATGCGCTCGATCTGGCTCGCCGATGCATCGCAGCGTGGGAACGCTACTTTGCGCTTCACTCACTCGACGCGGCGGGTTGAGTGAGTGCCGCAGACCTATATGGCGCTGCGGATCGCCTCCCAAGGGCTACGAGCGTAGGTAGGCACAAGCTGGGCTCGACGTTGCGGAGCGCTGCAGGTATCGCAGGGTCTGCAGGTTGCTGAACGTAACCCCAGGGACCTCGCCTAATCCAGACAGTGAATAAACCCCGGGCCCAGAACCCGGTGGCGGTCTCCTCCTTCTAGTTGGCGAGGATTTCGGTATAGGACAGGCGGGAGCGGTTGTCGATCGCGGTCGTGGCCTGCCGGTCGCGGTCGGCCCAGCGCGCGGCAGCGGTGGGTGAGGCCTGGAAACGGTCGGCGGCCCGCCGCACCGACCAGTGGAGACGAGCCACGCGAGCTGCCGCCTAAAGGCCGGACCTGGCGACCACGCTCTTGGGCGCGGTGGCTCGCCAGGCGTCGATCAGGTGCTCCCGCATCGCCGCGGGATCGACGCCCTCCAACCGAACCTGCACCCACCCGTGCCGCCCCACGTACCCCGGCACCCCGTAAACCTCCGGGTTCGACGCCACCAGCGCTCCCTGCTCCCCCAACGTCGCCTTGAACGTGGCCGTCGGGTCGGCGCTCCCATCCGCCGAGCACGACGCGAACATCTTCTTCCGCACCCGGAACGTCGGATGCCCCCACGTCTCGACCTCGACCGCCTCCGGCAGCGCCAGCGCCAGCCCCCTCAGCTCGTCCACGTTCATCAGGCCACTCCCACGGTCGCGCGAATGTCGGTCGGCCCCTCGGCGCCGCCCTCATCCTCCAGGCTCACGGCCAGCGCATCCCCCGGTCCGAGGTTCCGCACGACCAGCGAACCGCTGCGCACCCCCGGCTTCAGCACCCCCAACGACGTCGCCGCCCCGCCGTCCACCCGCCACAGCTGGTACGTCTTCCCGTCCGGCGTGCGGGCCAGGTCGTCGTACGTGAGCACGGCCGCTCGCTGCGACGCGGAGTACACGGCCGTGAAACGGCCGGTTCGAACGTCGGCCGACACCGCGCGCTTCGCGTCCGGCGCGGCCAGCACCCTCGCGGTCTCCTCCTGCAGAGCCACCACCCGGGCCCGCTGGTCGTTCACCCGCTCCTGCTGCACCGCCCACGTCACCCCGACCGCCCCCGCCAACACAGCGGCCGCCGCCGCCACCGCGACCAAGAAACGCCCACGCGGCCGCCGAGAGCCACCCGGTACCACCGCGGGAAGCTGACGCGTCGCCCTGGCCGACGCCAGCACCCGGTCCCGCATCCCGGCCGGCGGTACCGCTTCCGCTCCCAACCGAGCAGCAGCCTCGCGGAACTCGGCCACTTCCTCGGCGCACGCCTCGCACGTCCGCAGGTGCCGCTCGACCGCCGCCCGCTCCACGTCGTCGACCGCGTCCAGCGCATAGGCGCCGTTCAGCAGGTCCGGGTGTTCGTTCATCGGCCCACTCCGAGGCAGTCGCGCAGCCGGATGAGCCCGTCACGCATTCGTGTCTTCACCGTCGGTACCGCGAGGTCGAGCGTCGCCGCCACCTCGCGGTACGTCTGCCCGCCGTAGTACGCGAGCGTGATCGCCTCCCGCTGCACGTCGGTCAGCCCGCGTAGGCACCGTCGCACCTGCTGGTGCTCCAGGCGACCGGCCACCTCGTCGGCCACCGCGTCGTAGGCCGGTGCCTCCGGCACCGCGGCCCGCTGTTCGCGGTCGGACGCGGCCTGGGCCGACCGCACCCGGTCGACGGCCCGCCGATGCGCCAACGTCAAGATCCAGGCGGACGCGGTCCCGCGCGCCGGATCGAACCGGGCCGCGGTGCGCCAGACCTCGACGAGCACCTCCTGGGCGACCTCCTCGGCCTGCGAGGGGTCGCGGACCACCCGCAGGACCAGCCCGTAGACGCGCGGAGCGACCTCGTCGTAGAGACGGGTGAATGCGTCGTCGTCGCCCCGCCCCACCTCGATCAGCATCGACCCGAGCGCATCGGCCGGTGACTTCTCCGGCGCACCCTGAGCGCGCCGCCAGCGTTCCATGCCTGCGAGCCTCCTCGAATTCCGCCGCCGTCGGAAGCTATTCGGAGCCGCCCGCGCGCCGGATGGGTCGGTAGGCAGGGACAAAAGATCCCTGGATGATCGCGTCCTTACTGTTCACCGCGGCCGGGGGCATGCTGGAGCCATGACGGACCGGGCACAGTTGGCGGAGTTCCTCCGGGCGCGCCGGGAGGCGCTCCAGCCGGAGGACGTCGGCCTTCCCCGCGGTTCCCGGCGGCGCACCGGCGGGCTCCGCCGCGAGGAGGTCGCCGCGCTGTGCGGGATGTCGACCGACTACTACACGCGGATCGAGCAGCAGCGCGGGCCGAACCCGTCCGAGCAGATGCTCGCGGCGATCGCCCGCGGCCTGCACCTGAGCCTCGACGAGCGGGACTACCTGTTCCAGCTCGCCGGGCACACCGCACCGCAGCGGGCGTTCCGGTCCGACCACATCAACCCCGGCATCATGCGCATCCTCGACCGGCTCGACGACACCCCGGCCCTGGTCCTGACCCGCCTCGGCGAGACGCTCCGGCAGACCCGGCTGGCCACCGCGCTGCTCGGCGACCAGCTGAAGTTCACCGGGATGGCCCGGAGCACGGTCTACCGCTGGTACACCGATCCACGCTCGCGGCTGATCTACCCCGAGGAGGACCACCCGATGCACGGGCGGGCCTTCACCGCCAAGCTCCGGGACGCGTACCGGCTCGAGGGCCCAGGCTCGCGGTCCGCGGCGCTGGTGGAGACCCTCCTGAAAACCAGCCCGGAGTTCGCCGCGATCTGGGCCGAGCACGACATCACCGCCGGCTACCCCGAGTTCAAGCGGATCAGCCATCCCGAACTCGGGATCCTCGAGGTCCAGTGCCAGACGCTGCTCGACCCCGACCAGTCCCAGACGCTGCTGGTCTTCACGGCCGCGCCGGGCACCGAGAGCCACGAGAAGCTCCAGCTCCTCTCGGTCATCGGCGACCGCGTCGACGTCTGATTCACCCAAATGCACCACGAGATAGGGATACCCATGTCCAAAATCGCCCTGATCACCGGCGCCAACCGCGGCCTCGGCAAGAACACCGCGCTCGCGCTGGCCGAGGACGGCGTCGACCTGATCCTCACCTACCGGTCGAACGAGGCCGAGGCGGCCGCGGTCCTCGAGGCGGTCCAGAAGCTCGGCCGTACGGCCGTCGCCTTCCGGCTCGAGGTCGGTGCCCTCGAGACCTACGACGAGTTCACCGCCGACGTCCGGACCGCGCTCGAAGAGCACTGGGGACGGGAGAACTTCGACTACCTGGTGAACAACGCGGGCATCGGCATCTACGCGTCGATCGCCGACACCACGCCCCAGCAGTTCGACGAGCTGATGAACGTCCACCTGCGGGGCGCGTTCTTCCTGACCCAGGCGATGCTGCCGCTGATCGCCGACGGCGGCCGGATCGTCAACCTCTCGACCGGCCTGGCCCGGTTCACCAAGCCCGGGTACGCGGCCTACGCGCTGATGAAGGGCGGGGTCGAGGTGTTCACCCGGTACCTGGCGGCCGAGCTCGGCCCGCGCGGGATCACCGTCAACACGCTGGCGCCCGGCGTGATCGCGACCGACTTCGCCGGCGGCGCGGTCCGCGACACCCCGGCCATCCAGGAGGCGCTGGCCCAGGAGATCGCGCTGGGCCGCGTCGGGCAGCCGGACGACATCGGCGGCATCGTGGCCGCGCTCCTCGACGACCGCACCGGCTTCATCACCGGCCAGCGCATCGAGGCCTCCGGAGGCACGCTCCTCTGACGGCGCGGCCCAGCACGACCCTCGGGAACATGCGCGGCTGACATACAGTCCGGCCCGTGTCGAACCCGCGCCTACCGGTGGCCATCGCCCTGATCGCGGCGGTGGTCGCCGGCGTCGTGTGGGGGCCGGGTCTCGTCGTCCGCCTGGCGATCGTCCGCAGCCATCCGTACGCGCTCGACCGGTTCTACCGCCAGGACGTCGACTGGCACGCCTGCCGAGCCGAGTCGGACGACCTCGGCACGCGCTGCGCGGAGGTCACGGTGCCGCTGGACTACGACCGGCCACCGGGCCGGACGACCACCGTGTCAGTGGCCCGCCGTCTGGCCACCGACACGAAACACCGGGTCGGAACCCTGCTGCTCGACACGGGCAGCTCCCTCGACGGGATGAGCGAGGTCGTGGATCGCGCGCCGACGGTCGCGGCCCGGCACGACCTGGTGGCCGTCGATCCGCGGCTCTCCGGTCGCGGCCTGGTCGTCCAGGATCTCGACGTCCTGCGCAGCGCCCTGCTCGAGGAACGCGTGTCGTACCTCGGCTGGTCGTCGGGCGGGGCGCTCGGCGAGGCCTACGCCCGGACGTACCCCCGGCACGTACGCCGGGTGGTGAGCGACGGCGCCGGGCGGATCGCCGGGGATCCGCCCACCCTCCGGGTCACCGGGAACTACCTCTTCGACGGCAACCGCTGCGTCGCCCAATTCGTCCAGCAGTACCTGGTGGAGAACCAGCTACCGCCGCGGGACGCGGTCTGCCCACGCTGAGCAGCAGCGTGGGCAGACCGGTCACGGGCCTCAGGTGCCCTGCAGCCAGGCGTCCACCTTGGACTTGTTCGCCTCGACCCACTTCTTGGCCGCGGCCTCGTCGGACAGCTTGTCGACCGCGATCGACTTCGCGACCGCGTTCTGGTCCTCGGACGTCCACTTGAAGTTCTTGATCAGCGTGTACGCCGGGCTACCGGAGTCCGCGAACTTCTTCGCGACGATCTTGTTCAGGTCGTAGTCCGGGTAGTCGCACGCGACCTTCTTCGGGTCCGCGTCGCAGCCGGGCTTGTACGGAGGCAGCTTCACGTTCACGGCCGGGACCTCGTTGAGGAACCACTGCGGCGTGTAGAAGTACGCGAGCAGCCACTTCTTCTGCTGCTCGGCCTGCCGGAACGCGGTGATCAGCGCGGTCTCCGACCCCGAGTACACGACCTTGAAGTTCAGCTTCAGGTTCTGCACCAGCGCGGCGTCGTTCGTCACGTAGGACGGGTCGCCGTCGAGGAACTGCCCCTTGTCGCCGGACTCCGACGTTTTGAACTGGGCCGCGTACTTGTTCAGGTTCTTCCAGTCGAGGACGTCCGGGTGCTCCTTGGCCAGCCACGGCGGGACGAACCAGCCGATCTTGCCGGGCACGCCGGTCGAACCGGCGTCGACCGCGACCTTCTCGTCGGTGATGTACTTCTTGGTCAGGTCCGGGTGGCCCCAGTTCTCGACGATCGCGTCGACGACGCCGGTCGAGAAGCCCTGCCACGACACCTGCTCCAGCAGGTTCTTCTTGACGACCTTGCAGCCGAGCTGGGTCTGCGCGACGTAGGCGATGACCGCCGCGTTGGCCTCGTAGCCGACCCACGGGTTGACCGCGAGGTTGACCGTGCCGCACTTGCCCTTGCTACCGGCGTCGCTGCTGCCGGCGTCGTCGCCGACCTTGGCGCCCCCGCAGGCGGAGGTGACGAGCGCCAGCACCGCGAGCGGTACGACGAACTTGAGCCTTCGGAACTTTCTGACCACTACGGCTCCCTAGAGCTGGGGATTCGAGGGGAGTTGAAATCAGCGTTCCCGGGCCGCGGCCCGGGAGATCCGGTCGAGCAGGATGCCGAGCAGGACGATCGCGAGGCCGGCGGCCAGGCCCTTGCCGAACAGGCTGGCCTGGGAGAAGCCCGCGACGACGTCGTAGCCGAGCGCGCCGGCGCCGACCAGCCCGCCGACGACGACCATCGCCAGCACGTAGATCAGCCCTTGGTTGACCGCCAGCGTGATGCCCCGGCGGGCCATCGGCACCTGGACCTTGGTGATGATCTGCCAGCTGCTCGACCCGACGGCGGTGGCCGCTTCGACGGTCGTCGGGCTGACGCCGCGGATGGCGTCGGCGATGATCTTGATGCAGACCGGAGCGCCGTAGACGACCGCGGCCACGATCGCGGTGAAGCGGCTGGCCGCGAACAGGCCCAGGAACGGCACCAGGTAGACGAACGCGGGCATCGTCTGGGCCGCGTCAAGCACCGGCCGGATGACCGCGTCGGCGCGGCTGCTCCGTCCCATCCAGACGCCGATCGCCAGCCCGAGCAGCGCCACCACGACGGTGGCCACCAGCGTCGCGGCCAGCGTCACCATCGCGTCCGACCAGACGCCGGTGCCGATCAGCAGCGCGAGCAGGATCGCCGACAGCAGCGCGGTGCGCCAGGTGCCGAGCACGTAGGCCAGCGCGGTGATCGCGACGAAGACCAGCCACCAGGGCGACTGGCTGAGCAGCGACTCCAGCGGGTTGATCACGGCGGCGGTGAAGCCGTCCTTGAGGCCACCGGTGAAGCCGGACAGGTGCAGCGCACACCAGTCGCTCACCGAGGTCGCGGCCTTGATGATCGGTGACCCGAAGTTCGGACTGTCCGGGAACTCGGCCGCCCAGAGGTAGGTGTAGGAGAGGTAGGCGCAGATCAGCGCCACCACTCCCCCACCGGCCAGCGCGTAGCGCCGGACCGGCGAGGGTGGCGCGCCTGCGGCACGCTCCTGCTCCACGCGGACGCTCGCCGCCGTCGTGACCCGGTCGAGGATCACGGCCAGGACGACGATCGACAGCCCGGCGTTGAACGCGGTGCCGACGTCGAGGGTCTGCAGTGCCCGGACCACGACCTGGCCGAGACCGGGCGCGTCGATCAGCGCGGCGATCGTGACCATCGAGAGCGCGGCCATGATCGTCTGGTTGATGCCGATGACGATGCTCGGCTTGGCCATCGGGAGCAGCACCTTGCGCAGCAGCTGGTTCCGGGTCGAACCGAGCGACTCACCGGCCTCGACGCTGTCGGTCGGGACCTCGCGGATGCCGTGCGCGGTCAGCCGGATCACCGGCGGAACCGCGTAGATCAGCGTCGCGATCGTGGCCGCGGCCGGGCCGATCAGGAACAGCAGCGTGAGCGGGGCCAGGTAGACGAACGTCGGCATCGTCTGCATCAGGTCGAGGACCGGGGTGACGACCGCGTTGAACCGGTCCGAGAGGCCGGCCCAGATGCCGAGCGGGATGCCGATCAGCAGCGACAGCAGCACCGCGGTGATCGTCAGCGCGAGCGTGTCCATGCTTTCCTGCCACAGGCCCTGCGTGCCGATGAACAGCAGGCCGACGACGGTCAGCAGCGCGACCCGCCAGTTGCCGAACGCCCAGGCCGCGTACGTGGCCAGCGCGACGACGCCGAGCCAGCCGACGTAGGGCAGCGGCCGGTCGCCGACCGGCTGGGAAATCAGGTGCTGCAGGAACACGACGATCTGGTCGATGCCGACCTTGATCTCGTTGAAGAAGTACAGGAACAGCGGATTCGAATTCCGATTCGCGCCGACCGAGTCATTCAGGTCGTTGAGTGACGAATGGAAACCATTGATGTCGGCCGGTGCCAATGCCAGGGTTTGTTTACCGTGAAACGCCACGTACCCGATCAGCCAGACGACGATGATGCCGACGACGGTCCAGCCCTTGTTCGGCCGGACGGCCACCTGGGTGCGGGGAAGCGCGACGCTCACGATTCGGCCACCACCCCGAGCACCTCCGGGTCCCCGACGACGCCCAGCAGCTCGCCGTCCGCGACGACCTTCACCGGGGCCGACGCCTCCAGCACCGCGCGCACCGCGTCCTTGACCAGGACGTCCGGGCCGAGCTCGTACTCGCCGAGCGTCTCGTCGGCCGTCGGCGGGCGCATGATCCAGCGCAGCGTGAGCACGTTCGCCTTCGGCACCTCCTGCACGAAGTCGCGGACGTAGTCGTCGGCCGGCGCCCCGACCAGCTCGGCGCCGGTGCCCATCTGGACCATCCGGCCGTCGCGCATGATCAGGATCCGGTCGCCGAGCTTGAGCGCCTCGGACAGGTCGTGGGTGATGAAGACCATCGTCTTGCCGACCTCGTGGTGCAGGCGGATGACCTCGTTCTGCATGTCCCGGCGGATCAGCGGGTCGAGCGCGGAGAACGGCTCGTCGAACAGCAGGACGCTGGGGTCGCCTGCCAGCGCACGGGCCAGCCCGACGCGCTGCTGCATGCCGCCGGAGAGCTGCTTGGGCAGCGACTTCTCGAACCCCGACAGCCCGACCAGGTCGATGACGTCCTGGGCGCGCTGGAGCCGCTCGGCCTTCTTCTCGCCGCGGATCTCCAGCCCGTAGGCCACGTTGTCGATGACCCGGCGGTGCGGTAAGAGCCCGAAGTGCTGGAACACCATCGAGACGGAGTGCCGTCGCAGCTCGCGCAGCGACTTGTCGTCGGCCTGGCGGATGTTGCGGCCCTGGATCAGCACGTCTCCGGCGGTGGGCTCGATCAGCCGGGTGAGGCAGCGGACGAGCGTCGACTTACCGGACCCGGAGAGTCCCATCACGACGAACACCTGGCCGGGCTCGACGTCGAAGCTGAGGTCACAGACCGCGGCCAGGCAGCCGGTCTTCTCCTTCAGCTCCGCGCGCGGGAGCGCGGCCAACTCGGGGTCGGCCGGAACGCGCTCGGCCCGGGGTCCGAAGACCTTCCACAGGTTGCGGACGCTGATGTCGGCGTCGGAACCGACGTCTGTATTCGGGGAAGCTTCAGCCGTCGATGCGGTCACGTCGGAAATCCTCACGCCGAATCCGTTGCGCATCATGCAATCAGGCGCACTGAGTGCAACACAGACTCTTGCGCAGGGCAGAGAGTGTCAAGCCTCTCCCGAACAGAAACAGCGAATTAACGGCTACGTCGTTATCCACCGGATATTCGCGCGCGCCGGACTGCCCGGCGAGGGTGATCTCCGAAGTCCCCACCCGGTCGGTCGACCGCGGATTCGGTCGACCGGCCGGGCGATCCGGCTATGGCAGACGCACGTACTGCAGCTGGGTCTGGATTCCGCTGTCGACCAGGTTGCCGTTCGCGTCGAAGGCCGCGGCCCCGTCGGTCATCCCGAAGTCGTTGTCGTTGACGATCGCGATCGTCTTCCGGTCGACCAATGCGATCCCCTCGATCTTCTTCGGCACGCCCGGGGTGGCGCCGAGGTCGATGACCAGCTTCTTCGGCGGCACCGGCACGCCGGTCGCCTCCTCGAGCGACGGCGACGTGGCCGGGTCGTCCCACTTCGAGCCGAGGATGTTCGTCGCCTTGCGCAGGTCGATGCGGTAGAGGCGGGCCGCGTTGTCGGTGCGCTCCTCGACCAGGACCGTGTGGTTGTCGATCCCGATCACCGCGGACGACTTCAGCGCGCTCGGGTCGTCCTCGCTCGGGTCGACGGTCGAGACCGCGTCGAACCCGTAGGCGTACTCGGCCACCACCTTCCTGGCGTGCGTCGAGAAGCGCACCAGGCGGGTGGTGCGGGACGCGTCGCCGGCGTCGCCGTCCGGGTTGGACAGCGGGCTCTGCAGGACGATCACCAGGTCACCGCCCGGCAGCAGGCCGAGGCCTTCGAACCCCCGGTTGATCTTCCGCTTCGCGAAGATCGCCGGGAGCGACTCGACCACCGGATAGTCGGTTCCGGTCAGACCCAGACCCTTGGGGACGTAACGAGCGAGGACTTTTCCGCTCGGCGAGACGTGCACCAGCGAGGGGCCGTACTCGTCGGCGAGCCAGAACGAGCCGTCCTTGGCCCGGACGATGCCCTCGGTGTCGAGGCCCTCGGGGTCGTAGTTCAGCGGGGTCGCCGCCGCGTAGTCGTACGGGGCCTCGTCGTGCGTCTTCTGGTTCGGGAGGCCGGTGACGCCCTTGCCGTGCCGGTTCGTGATCGGGATCGCCTTGATCACCTGGATCGTCGAGCCCTTGACCCGGATCCGGACGATCGCCGGGTCGAACGACGGCACCGGGAACGTGCGCCGGTTCTTCCCGTCGACCTTGATCTGGCCGTTGGGGCCGCGGTCGGTGATCGCCCAGAACTCGCCCGGGACCCCGGTCGGGTACAGGTCGCTACCGATCCCGCCGAGGTCGACGTTCCGGTCGTTCGTGACGCTGCCCGGCAGCAGGGAGTTGCTGAACCGGGCGAGCGGGATGTCGGGCAACGTCGCCGTCTTCAGGACGGTCCCGCCGGAGGTGGCCGCGCTGGCCGGCGTCCCGGTCGCTGTGAGCGCTGTGAGCGCCACGGCGCCTGCTACTGCCAACGAAAGGATTTTCACGCTCCGCAGCGTGGGCCGGGGACCGGGCGGCCGAGTTACGGCGGGATGAACTCCGGCACTTAGATCCCGCGCAAAGTTGCCTTAAGCGCGGCTGAACGCTGTTTCCGTGGCGAGTGTGATTGGTGAGGCTGGACGTCGTGAGCCATCGCCGTGCCCCTTCTCGTGTCCGGCTCTGGGTGGGCGGTGTGGTCGTCGTGGCCGCCGTGGCTACGGCCGGTATCGCGGTGACGGGCCTGGTTCGGGCCGATGAAGGGTCGGGCGGCGACAAGGCGGCGATCGAGGCGGCCGAGACCGTGGCCCCGCCGGCGGTCGACGACCCCACGCCGTGTTGTGCGCCGACGTCGTCGGCGGGTTCGTCGGCTTCTTCCTCGGCGTCGCCGGGTTCGGTGCGGCCGCGCTTACCGGGCGGGTCGCCGACCGCGGCGACCGGGCGCGCGCCGAGCAGCCCGAAGCCGAGCCCGCGGCCCTCGGCCACGAGGAAGACCTCTCCGCCGTCGTCGACGACGACGGGCTCGGCCGAGCAGCGCGTGTTGGCCGTCATCAACGCGGCCCGGGCCGAGAACGGCGCCGGACCCCTGTCGATGAGCAGCGGCCTGGTCGCCAGCGCGCACGATCACAACCTGGTGATGGCCGACGGGTGCGGGCTCTCCCACCAGTGCGACGGCGAGGGCGGCCTCGGAGACCGGATCTCCGCGGCCGGCGTGGACTGGCGCTCGGTGGCGGAGAACATCGGTACCGGCGGCCCGGTGGCCGACACCGAGAGCGCGCAGGGCGACATGGCGGTGCGGCTCACGAACGACATGCTGGCCGAGGTCCCCCCGGACGACGGTCACCGCAAGAACATCCTCAACCCGGACCTGTCGAGGATCGGAATCGACGTGATCATCGTCGACGGGACGGTCTGGCTCACCCACGACTTCGCGAACTGATCTGGCTCTACCATCACGCCCGTGACCTCGGGGGGCGGGAATTTCGACGAGGCGTCCGATCTTCTCGATCGCGCGCAGGAGACGCCGGACGACACGGTCGTCGCGGCCGCTGTGGACGCGTGGAGCCGGTTGGCCGCGTCCTACCCGGATGACGCCGACACACTGCGAAGCTACGGGCTCGCACTCGATGCCCGGTACGAGTTCGGCGGCGATCCGGACGATCTCGATACGTCGATCGAGATCTTCCGGACGGCGCTCGGCCGGGCCGGGGACGCGGACGATCGGCACCGGCTCCAAGTCCTGATCGGAATGGGTTTCGTCTCCCGAGCCCAGCTGACCGGAACACCGGCCGACTGGGACCGCGCCGTCGCCGAACTCCGGACGGCCGCGTCCGAGGCGCTGGACGGCGGGCTGACGGCGGGGATGCTGGGCGGGGCGCTCCTGATGCGCACCGATCGCGTAGGCACCGACCTGGCGTCCTTGAACGAGGCCGTCGACTGGTTCCAGCGTGCCGTCCAGGCCGGGAGCGCCGACGGATGGCTACGCGTCGGCCTCGCTGAAGGCCTGTGGCGCCGGTACGAATTCGCCGGAGATCCATCGGACGTCGACGCGGCGATTTCGGCGGCCCGCGAGGCCCTCGGGGAGGATCCCTCGGCGGTCGGCGGAGCGTGGGGAGTCCTCGGGCTGGCCCTCCAATCGCGGTTCGAGCGCACGAGCGACCGCGCCGACCTGGAGGCGGCCGTCGAGGCGCTCCGAATCAGTCTCGACGGCGATCCCGAGGACGCCGGTCGCCTGAGCGACCTCGGTCAGGCTCGAATGGCGCGGTACGTGGCCACCGGCGATCCCGCCGACCTGAATGCCGCCGTCAGCCTCACCTCCCGGGCCCTCGAAGTCTCCGAGACCGGCCCCGCGGAGGTGACGAGCCGAGCGAACCGGCGATCCAATCTCGCCGCCGCTCTGATCCTCCGGCACACGGTGGTCGGGAGGCCGCAGGACCGGGAGAACGCGATCGCGCTGCTGCGTCGATCGATCGCGGATCGGCCACCCGGCCATCCGGCCAACGTCACCGACCTGGCCAACCTCGGTAGCGCGCTCCTGCTGGCTTACCAGGAGAGCGGCGACCCGCGGCGACTCGAGGAAGCCCTCGCGGTTGGCGCGTCCGCGATGACGGTCCCCAGCAGTCCGGTGGAGATGGGCAGTCTGGCCGCCAACCTCTCGACCATGCGTCAGGCCGCGTTCGTCACCACGAGTTCCGACGACGACCTCGACGACGCGGTCGGCCGCGCGCGGGAGGCGCTGGCCGCCGTTCCCGACCGGCACTACCAGCGCGCCCGGCTCTGGTACGCGTTGGGCCTCTCGCTGTTGACCCGGTACGAGCGTCGCGGCTCGGTCGCGGACCTCGACGAAGCCGTCCAGGCCGGCCGGAGCGCGGTCGGCGCCACCTGGCCCGGCCATGCGATGCGGCCGCTCGCCCTCTCCGCGCTGGGCTCCGCACTGCTCGTGCGGGGCACCGGGCTGGGCATCGGGGCCGACCTCGACGAAGCCGTCGTCGCTTCGCGCGGAGCCGTGACTCAGTCACCCGCCACCGCGCTGGACCTCGGTGTCTACCGCGGGCAACTGGCCGCGACCCTGCTGGCCCGAAACACCGCGCACGATCTCGACGAGGCCATCGACGTGCTCCGCACCGCGACCGCCTCCAACCGCCTGCTGTTCAACCAGCCGATCCTCCTCACCCGACTGAGCACCGCGCTGGAGGGGCGGGCGCGTCGCACCGATTCGCTCGCCGATCTCGACGAAGCCGCGGCCGCGCTGGACGACGCTCTCCGCCTGACGCCGGCCGACCATCGCTACCGAGCACTCGTGCACTCCGTCCGCAGCGACGTCGCCGCACGGCGGTACGCGCTGACGGAGACCCGCGCCGAGCTGGACCGAGCGATCGAACTCGCCCGGGACGCGGCCGGCACCGCTCGAGCCGACGATCCGTACCGCGCCCGGTATCTGGCCGAACTCGCCGTGCTGCTGCGCGAGAGAGAGGAGCCGACCGACCTCGACGAGGCTCGCGACGCCTACCTCGAGGCGGCCGCCATCCCCACGGCGACGCCCGCCCTGCGCGTCCGCGGCGCCCGGCACGGGGGTTTGATGCTCGCCGCCACCGATCCGGCGCGGGCCGCCGAATTCCTCGAACAAGCGGTGCGGTTACTCCCCGAGGCGGTCCCCCGCCGGCTGGCCCGCAGCGATCAGCTGACCGCGATCGACCGGTATCCCGGCCTGGCCGGAGACGCGGCGGCGCTGGTCCTCGCCGATCCGACCCGTCCCGGGGCCGAGCGCGCGGCGCGGGCCCTCACGCTGCTGGAAGCCGGCCGAGCCGTCCTGCTGAGTCAGGCGCTGGACGTGCGAACCGACCTCGACGAATTGCGCCAGGCCGCGCCCGCACTCGCGACGCGATTCGGCGAGCTCCGCGAGCGGCTGGACGCGGTCCAGCACGAGCCGATGTCGACCGGCGACGGCGCGTCGGCGTCCGCGGCCGATTCCCGCCAGGAACTCGTCGAGCGCTACGCGGACGTCATGACTCGGATTCGCGCGACGCCGGGATTCGCCGACTTCGGCTTACCGCCTCCGGTCGAGAAACTGCTGGCGGAGGCGTCGGAAGGACCCATCGTCACGTTCAACGTCGGCGGATCGCGCAGCGACGCTCTGATCGCGACTCCCGATGGGGTCCGTGTGGTGGCGCTGCCGGATCTGAGCCAGGACGAGGCCATCAACCAGGTCAACCGATTCCGTGACGCGCTCCGGCTCGACGACCAGTCCCGGCTGGGGGAAATCCTCGAGTGGCTCTGGGATGTCGCGGTCGGGCCGGTGCTGGAGGTGATCGACGCCCCGCGCGTCTGGTGGGCCACCGGAGGACTGCTCGCGCTGCTTCCCGTCCACGCGGCCGGGCGGGCCGACGGGTCCGTCTCCGCGCTGGACCTGGTCGTCTCTTCCTACACGCCGACCATCCGGGCCCTGGCGCATGCGCGCCGGCTGGCCGCCCGGCGCACCGGGCCGGCCGGGCGTTCGCTCGTCGTCGCGATGCCGACGACGCCCGGGCTCGGCTCCGTCGGTGATCTGCGCTACGCCGCCGAGGAGGCGCGACGGGTTGCGTCGCTGCTGCCCGCGCCGACGTTGCTCGACGACGGACGCTCGGCCACCCGTGACGCGGTGCTCGACGCGTTGCGGACGTGTGGCATCGCGCACTTCGCCTGCCACGGCATCAGCGACTCGTCCGATCCGTCCCAGAGCCGGCTGCTCCTCGGCGACCACCCACTGACGGTCGCGGACCTGTCGGCCGCGGATTCCGGCGAAGCCCGGCTGGCTTTCCTCTCGACGTGCGACAGCGCGCTGGCCGGGCGTCTCTTCGACGAGGGCATCCACCTCGCGTCCGCACTCCAACTGGCCGGCTTCCCGCAGGTCGTGGCCACGCTCTGGGAGGTCTCCGACCGGGTCGCGGCCAGGTTGGCCGAGCACTTCTACCAGGAGCTGCCCGGACGCGGCGGCGCGCACGCCCTGCACACCGCGGTCACGGCGCTGCGCCGACGCTACCCGGCGACGCCGTCGCTCTGGGCCTCCTACGTCCACGCCGGTGTCTGACGACCCGATGTCTTCTGTGCGACATCGGGCCATGATCTGATACTTGCCGGGGAAGGGAGCGGGTCATGGAGCACGCGCGTCGCTGGTCTTGGGTGGGCGTTCTGGTCGTCGGGCTGGCGTTGTTCTGGCTCGTCCGCCGAGCCACGCTGCACACCGACAACCCGAACCTGATCCCCTCCCTCATCCTGCTCGGCGCAGCCGTCATCCCGGTCACGTTCGTCGCGTTCATCGCCGGACGTCGGATCGCCTACGGGGTGTCCGGCGGGACGCTGGCCCTGACCGCGCTGATCGGCGGGGTCATCGGCGTCGTCACGGCCGGCGTGCTGGAGTTCGACACGCTGCACGACCTGGGCATGCTGCCGATGGTCGCGGTCGGGCTGATCGAGGAGTCGGCGAAGCTGATCGCGCCGCTCGCGCTGGTGTTCTTCCTGAAGCCCCGGCGCCCGGCCGACGGGTTGCTGATCGGCGTCGCGTCCGGGGCCGGGTTCGCGACGCTGGAGACGATGGGCTACGGGTTCGTCGAGCTGATCCGGTCGAACGGCAGCATCTCCGCCCTCGACGACGTGCTGTTCCTGCGCGGGGTGCTCAGCCCGGCGGCGCACATGGCGTGGACGGGCCTGACCGCGGCCGCACTCTGGTACGCCGCCGAGCGCGGCTGGCAGACGTCGGCCGTCCTGCGTTTCGTCGGAGTGTTCGCAGTGGCGGTCGCGTTGCACGCGACCTGGGATTCGTTGGCGAACACCGTCGCCTACCTGATCCTGGCGATCATCAGCCTCGGCCTCCTCGGGGTCACCACCCACCGGGCGTCGGTCGAGTCCCGGTCGACTCTGCTGTCGCCGATCGCTCGCGAGAAGCACGCATAGGTCCGACCTCTCCGGGCACGTCAGGGCCCGAGGAGGTGACCGACATGGCGGAACAAAACCCCTTTGCGGTCGTGACCGGGGCATCGAGCGGAATCGGCTACGAACTGGCCCGGCTGTTCGCGGCCCACGACTTCGACCTGTTGCTCGCGGCCGAGGACGAGGACATCGTCGCGGCAGCGATCGACCTGCGCCGGGACGACGCCCACACGGTCGAGGCCGTCCGGGTCGATCTGGCGACCGAGACCGGCGTCGAGCAGCTGTACCGGGCGATCGAGTCGTCCGGGCGAGCGGTGGACGCGATCGCGCTCAACGCGGGGCGGGGAGCCGGCGGGGACTTCACGCGGGAGACCGACCTGCGTGACGAGTTGGAGATCATCGACGTCAACGTCCGGTCGACCGTGCACCTGGCCAAGCGGGTGCTGCCGGGCATGGTGCGGCGGGGCGCGGGCCGGGTGTTGTTCACGTCGTCGATCGCCTCGACGATGCCGGGCACCTATCAGGCGGTCTACAACGCCTCGAAGTCGTTCGTGCAGTCGTTCGCCGAGGCGATCCAGGCCGAGCTGAAGGACACCGGGGTGACGGTCACGTCGCTCATGCCGGGGCCGACCGACACGAACTTCTTCGAGCGCGCCGACATGATGGACACGAAGGTCGGGGCCAGCGACAGCAAGGACGACCCGGCCGACGTGGCCAAGCAGGGCTTCGAGGCGCTGATGGCCGGCAAGCCCCGGGTGGTGGCGGCGAGCTTCTCCACCAAGGCCCAGGAAGCCGCGGCGAAGGTGATGCCCGACCGGCTCAAGGCCGAACTGCACCGCAAGATGGCCGAGCCCGGCTCGGCCGAGTGATCCGGCGGCCGGGCCGCGTTCGCGGCCCGGCCGGCCCGATCAGGGCTTGAGGACGACCCGGCCCGATCAGGGCTTGAGGACGACCTTGATGCAGCCGTCCTTCTTCTCCTTGAACATCTCGTAGGCCTGCGGCGCCTGCTCCAGCGGCACCGCGTGGGTCCGCAGGTCCTCGGTGCCGAGCGGGTCGCCGTCGCCGGTGAGCGCGGGCATGATCTCGTCGACCCAGCGCTTCACGTGGGCCTGTCCCATCCGGAGCGTCACGCCCTTGTCGAACAGGTCCATCATCGGGAACGGGTCGGCCTGACCACCGTAGACGCCGATGATCGAGACGGTTCCGGCCCGCCGCACCGAGGCGAACGCGGTCCGCAGCGCGGCCATCCGGTCGACCCCGACCTTGTCGATGGCCTTCTTCGCGAGCGCGTCCGGCAGCAGGCCGGCCGACCGCTGGGCGAACTCCTGGAACGGCGTCCCGTGTGCCTCCATCCCGACCGCTTCGATGACGCCGTCCGCGCCGCGTCCGTCGGTGAGGTCGGCGATCGCGGCCGGGACGTCGTCGCACTCCCGCTCGTCGATGACCGTGATGCCGTGCCGACGGGCCATCTCCAGCCGCTCCGGGACGTTGTCCACGGCGATGACCTGGTCGGCGTTGAGGTAGCGGGCGATCCGGGCCGACATCTGGCCGATCGGACCGAGCCCGATCACCGCGATCGTCTGCCCGGGCTGGAGGTCGGCGTAGCGGACGGCCTGCCAGGACGTCGTCAGCACGTCGGACAGGTAGAGGAACCGCTCGTCCGGGTGCTCGTCGGGCACCTTGATCGGGCCGAAGTGCGCCTGCGGGACCCGCAGGTACTCGGCCTGGCCGCCCGGGACCTGCCCGTACAGCTTCGTGTAGCCGAACAGCGAGGCGCCCTTGCCCTGGTCGACGTTCTGCGTCGTCTCGCACTGGGCGTAGAACCCGCGGCTGCACATCCAGCAGGACCCGCACGAGATGTTGAACGGGACCACGACCCGGTCGCCGGGCTTGATGTGGGTGACCCCGGACCCGACCTCTTCGACGATCCCCATCGGCTCGTGCCCGAGGATGTCCCCCGGGTCCAGGTACATCCCGAGGACGTCGTAAAGGTGCAGGTCGGAGCCGCAAATGGCGGTGGAGGTCATCCGGACGATCGCGTCCGTGGGTTCCTGGATCGTGGGGTCCGGAACCGTTTCGACCGAGACCTTCTCCGTGCCCTGCCAGGTCAAAGCGCGCATCGTGGCACCTTCCCGTCCGGTTGTCGTCCGGGGCGTGATGCCCGATCGAGCCTTACCTATTCGGTGAGGGCGCGCACGGTCATCGGCAGCGGACCCGGCTTGGCCATCAGGTAGCCCTGCCCGAGTTCGACGCCGAGTGCCAGCAGCATCTCCCGCTCGGCCGGCACCTCGATGCCCTCGGCGATCAGCGCGGCGCCGATGTCCCGGGTGAAGGCGACCAGCGAGCGGGTGAGCGCCTGCCGCACCGGGTCGGTGTCGATGCCCCGGATCAGCTCGATGTCGAGCTTGATGGCGTCCGGCCGCAGCTTGAGGATGTGACGCAGGCTGGCGAACCCGGCCCCGGCGTCGTCGACCGCGATGTGGACGCCGGAGCGCTGCAGGCGCTCGGTCACCGCGGTCAGCGCCGCGTAGTCGCTGACCTGGGTGTGCTCGGTCAGCTCGACCGCCAGCCGCTTGCTCGCCCGCTCGATCAGCACGTCCTGCACGGCCGGCGTCAGCAGCGCCTCGGCCGACAGGTTGACGCCCATCCCGATGTCGTCCGGCAGGTCGTCCAGGCGCTCCAGCGCCCGCTGGACCGCCAGCAGCTCCAGTTCGACGCCGAGACCGGCCCGGTCGGCCGCCGCGAACGCGTGCGCCGGGGTCGGCAGCGCCGGGTCGTCGAATCGGGCCAGCGCCTCGAACGCGACCACCTTGCCGGTGCTCAGCTCGACGATCGGCTGGAACACCATCCGCACGGCCCCGGCGTCGAGGATCGACCGGATCCGCTCGGCGTCGTCGCACGGCGCCTTCTGCGCCGGCTCCAGCGGGCTGCCGACGTGCTCGCTGATCAGGTCGGCGATCAGGGCCAGGAAGCGCTCGGACTGCTTGTCGAGATCCGGGTTGGGAGACCGGTTGAGCACGCAGAGCATGCCGCCGACCTGCCCGTCCCGCTGCCGCCAGGGCACGCCGACGTAGGCGCCGATGCCGTGCTGCGCGGTGGCGGTGAGGTCGCGGGTCACCGGGTGCCGACGGGTGTCGGGAATCACCGGAGGGAGCTGCCCGGACACCACCCGCATGCAGTACGAGCCGTCCAGCGACAACCGCTCGTCGAGCGTCACCTTCATCGCGGCCGCGTCGCCGCTGGCCGCCCGGACGATCTGGTCACCCGCGCTGAACTCGGACATCCAGGCGAGGTCCATGCCGAGGTGGCGGCGCGCCAGGCTCAGCAGCCGCTCGACCTGCTCCCAGTCCCCGGACATCCAGCCCCTTCCGGATCACGCGTGACGCCTGGCTCCGGCGGAGTACGGTTCCAGCGGCCACCTGATTTCCATCGGCGTCCATCACCGCCGGCTGAGCAGAACGGGCGGAGGAGGGCGTGATGCGGCGTTCTGGCTTACTCGGAGCCGCATCCACCGACGTCGTTTTGCTAGCACTCGTACTGGGTTGGGTGCTGGTCTCGGCCTGGCTGATCTTCGCCGGCGCGGACGAGCCCGGCCGGACGACGGTGTTCTGGGCGGTCCAGTTCCCCGGCGACTCAGTGTTCTTCCTCAGCGCCCGGCGCCTCACCCGGCACTACCGCGGAGACCGGAAGGCGCACCGGTTCTGGCGGCTGATGGCCGTCGCGGCGGCCGCGTTCATGGTCGCCGACCTGCTCCGGGCGATCGAGGGCGTCGTCGGGCTGGAGTCCACCGCGCCCGGCCCGGTGCAGCTGACCTGCTTCTCGGTGGGCCAGGCGGTGTTCGTCGCCGCGCTGATCGCCTACCCGATGGTGAACGGCGACCGGAGACGGTTCCTGCTCGACGCGGTGATCGTGTTCTTCGGTGTCGGGGCGATCATCTGGTTCCTGCTCACCGACCCGCGGGCCGCGTCCGCGAACAGCCTCGACGTGTTCAGCGCGCTGCTGATCGGGGCCGAGGTCACGCTGGTCGGCTTCCTCGCGGTGAAGCTCGTGCTCAGCGGGCACAGCCCGGTGTCGCTGCCGGCCGCGACGCTGATGATCTCGTCGGCGATCGTGCAGATGCTCCAGACCTCGGTGCTCCCGATCTATGCTGCCCCGCTGAGCGACGGGGCGTCGCTGGCCATCCAGTTGCTGCCGACCGTGCTGATCGCGGCCGGGCCGCGCCTGGAGGTGCTGCGGGTCGGGATCGAACCGGCTCCGCGGCCACCCGAGCCCGGCCGCCCGTACAGCCTGCTGCCGTACGCGGTGGTGGCGGTCGTCCAGTTGCTGCTGATCGGGACGCTGCTCGTCGACCCGGTCGTCAACCTGCGGCTGTGGGGCATGGTCGTGGCGACGGCGCTGGTCAGCACGCTGGTCGTCGTCCGGCAGCTGCTGTCGATGAGCGACAACGAGCGGCTGATCGGCCAGCTCGGGCGGCAGAAGGAATGGTTCGGCTCGCTGGTCGCCCACTCGTCCGACATGACGCTGGTCGTCGACGACCGGGACGTCGTCACGTACGTGTCGCCGGCCGCCGAGCGGGTGCTCGGGATCCGTCCGGAGCGGCTGGTCGGCGTGAAGCTCAGCCAGTCGCTGCACGTCGAGGACTTCGACCGGCTGCAGGTGGGGTGGGCCGCGCTGCGAGCGGCGCCGGGCGCCGCCTGGACCGTGCAGGTCCGCCTACGTACGGCCGGCCGCGGCTGGCGCTGGCTGGAGACCATCAACACGAACCTGCTCGAGGTCCCGGCGATCCGCGGGATCGTCTGCAACTGCCGTGACGTCACCGACGCCCGTGAACTGCAGGAACAGCTCCGCTTCCAGGCCGAGCACGACGTTCTGACCCAGCTGGCGAACCGGCGGCTGTTCACCGAGCGGCTGGCCGGGGCGGGCTCGCCGGTCGGCCTGCTGGCGATCGATCTCGACGGGTTCAAGCCGATCAACGACACCCACGGCCACCACGTCGGGGACGCCGTGCTGGTGGCCGTCGCCGAGCGGATCCGGCGCTGCGTCCGGCCGACCGACACCCCGGCGCGGCTCGGCGGCGACGAGTTCGCGGTACTCATGCCGGGCGCGGCGGCGGCGAACGCGGAGCGGATCGCGACCCGGGTCCGGGCCGTGCTGGCCGAGCCGATCGTGATCGGTGCGCTGCGGCTCTCGGTCGGAGCGAGCATCGGCGTGGCCGTCGGCACCGGCGACGACCCCGACAGCCTGATGCGTCAGGCCGACGCGGCGATGTACCGGATGAAACGCCGGGCCCGGTTCTCGGATGCAACGTGGCCGGCCGAGCCGGCGACGGACGGGGTGTGACTGGCCCGCGACTCGGCGCTGCCCTGGCTGCTGGCCGTCGCCACCAACGTCAGCCAGCACCAGCAGCGGTCGGCCCGGCGTCGGGTGGCGCTGGCCGGTCGTCTGGTCGCCGACCCGCCGGAGGTCGACCACGCCGACGACGTCGCCGCCCGGCTCGACGACCAGCGGCAGATGGCCAAGGTCCTGCGGGTGGTCCGGCTGGCTGGCGCCGGTCGCCGCGGCCGTCGCGGTGCTCGTCGTGCTGGGCGTCGTCGTCACCGTGCTGCGCGGCCGGGGGGACGACCGTGTCGTGCCCGCCACCAGCACCCCGAGCGCGGTGCCGTCGTTCATCGGGCCGCCACCGACCGGACGGATCGAGTCGATCGTGCCGGAGTGCGCGAAAATGTACGGGAACGGCGTTCCGGTGGCAGCCTGCTCGACCTGCACTGGATCTCGGCCCCCTAGCTACGGCGGGCGGGTGGCCGCGAACGTCGCCAAGATGACGCTGACCGTGGGCGACGACACCGTCGACGTGCACCTGCAGGACCACACGTTCGCGGTCCGGTACGACTACCAGGGCAAGCGGCCGGATCCGGTGCTGAAGGCCTTCGACGCGAACGGGAACGCCCTGCCGGGCCCGGGCTACGCCGGGTGCCTGACGCTGCCCAGCGGCGAGCGGCTCAGCGACGCCCCGCCGAGCGGCGGCACGTGCCCCCAGGCGGTCGCCTGGCCCTGAGTAGCGTGAGGGCCATGGATCTCGACGGGGCGGTAGTGCTGGTCACGGGGGCGTCGGCCGGTATCGGGGCGGCGACGGCCCGGCTGGCGGCGAAGGCGGGTGCCCGGGTGGTGCTCGCCGCTCGTCGCGTCGATCGGATCGAGGCGCTGGCCGACGAGCTGCCGGACGCGATCGCGATCCCGACCGACCTGGCCGACTCCGGCCAGATCCCGACCGCGGTGCAGGTCGCGCTCGACACCTACGGCCGGATCGACGTGCTGGTCAACAACGCCGGGCAGGGCCTGCACGTGCCGCTGGAGGAGGTCGAGGCGGACGACTTCCGGGCCGTGCTGGAGCTGAACGTCGTGGCCCCGCTGATCGCGATGCAGGCGGTGCTCCCGGCCATGCGCCGCCAGGGCGCCGGCGCGATCGTCAACGTCAGTTCGGGGACGTCACGCCGGGTCTTTCCCGGGCTCGGCGCGTACGCGGCGACGAAGTCCGCGTTGAACATGCTTTCGGCGGTGGCGCGGGCCGAGTGGGCCGCCGACGGCGTCGTCGTCTCGACGGTCTACCCGGTGATCACCGCCACCGAGTTCCACGACGTGCTGCGGGCCGGGTCGCTGACCGCGCGGCCGGGCATGCCCCCGGCGCAGTCGCCCGAGCAGGTCGCCGAGGTGATCCTCGAGCTGATCCGGTCGGGCGAGGAGGAGGCTGTTCTCTCGTACTGAACCGCTTCTGTTCGGACCGTGACGGTACGACCGTCCGGCGCGGCACGGGGTGATCACGCCCGCGCCTCGACCATGGCGTTACCGATTCCAGGTCCGAGAGGAGCGAGGTAACACCATGAGCTACGACCACTACCAGGACCCGAGCCAAGGGGGCTGGTCCGGGCCGCCGTACGCGGTGAGCCCCGCCGGGCCGGTGGAGAACCCGTACCCGCCGGCTCCGAACCGGCCCAACACCGTGCTGATCGTCGTCGTCACCGTGCTCACGACACTGGTCGTGAGCGCGCTCGTCGTCTGTGGGCTGGGGACGTTCGGCGTCGTGCTGATCGGGGCGTCGGCCGACTCGTCGACCTCGGCGTCCCCGTCGTCGTCATCCTCGTCGGCATCGCCGAAGCCGAGCGCGACCGCGTCGCCCGGCGGGGAGCTCGTGCGGCCGGCCGGAGCGCCGTTCAGCTACCGGATGCCGGTCGGCTTCCACTCCCAGCCGGCGCCGACCTCCAGCGGCGGTCCGACCCCCACCGACGGGGCGAGCCCGCAGGCCGAGCCGCTGACCGAGTACTACGAGACGTGGTCGGCCCCGACCGGCGGATCGGTGTGGGACTACCTCTACGTGGCCTCGTTCCCGCTCACCGAGAACGCGAGCGACGGAGCCTTGACGACCCGGCTCGACACGTGGGTCACCCAGATCGGCCAGGACCCCAGCACCCGCGCGGCCGTGAAGGTGGGCAAGTACTCCGCGTACAAGTACTCGTTCGCCGACGCGGCCAAGGGCGCCTGGGACTACTTCGTCTACGACGGGCGGACCGTCGTCGACGTGACCTGCTCGTGGTCGTCCGACCAGGTCGACATCCAGCGCGGCTGCCAGGAGCTGCTGAAGACGCTGACGGTCACCGGCTAGAGATACGGTCGAGCCATGACGTCAAAGGTCTGGTTCATCACCGGTTCGTCCCGCGGGTTCGGGCGCGAGTGGGCGATCGCCGCGCTCGACCGCGGTGACCGCGTCGCGGCCACCGCCCGGAACACGTCCTCGCTCGACGACCTGGTCGCACAGTACGGCGAGAACATCCTGCCGCTCGAGCTCGACGTCACCGACCGGGCGGCGGCGTTCGCGACCGTCAAGACCGCGCACGACCACTTCGGGCGCCTGGACGTCGTCGTGAACAACGCCGGCTACGGGCAGTTCGGGATGATCGAGGAGATCTCCGAGGAGGAGGCGCGGGCGCAGTTCGAGACGAACGTGTTCGGGGCGCTCTGGGTGACGCAGGGCGCCCTGCCGTTCCTGCGGGAGCAGGGCAGCGGGCACATCATCCAGGTCTCGTCGATCGGCGGGATCTCGGCTTTCATGAACATCGGCATCTACAACGGCTCGAAGTGGGCGCTCGAGGGGTTCAGCCAGTCGCTGGCGCTGGAGGTGGCTCCGCTCGGCATCCACGTGACGCTGGTCGAGCCGGCCGCGTACTCCACCGACTGGGGCGGCTCGTCGGCCCAGCACGCCACGCCGATGCCGGCCTACGAGAAGGTGCGCGAGATCTCGGCCGAGAACCGGAAGAAGCGCGTGTCGTCCCCCGGGCATCCGGAGGCCAGCCGGGCGGCGATCCTCAAGGTCGTCGACGCCGAGAAGCCTCCGCTGCGCATCTTCTTCGGCGACGGCCCGCTGGCGATCGCGACCGCCGACTACGAGTCACGCCTGGCCGAGTGGCGCGAATGGGAGCCGGTGAGCATCGAGGCCCACGGCTGAGTTGTCGGGGGCGCAGGAGTGCGCCCCCGGCACCACCTCAGTCCCGGGCCATCGCCCGCACCCCGATGAGCAGCCCGCCCGCGGCGACCAGCACCGCGGCCAGCGCGCCCCGCGCGACCGTCTCCGAGAACACTTCCCCGTCGAACAGCACCCGCTCCGCGTCGACGACGTACGTCAGCGGGTTGAAGTGCGAGAGCAGCCGAAGCCACCCCGGGCCACCCTCGAGCGGCAGCAGGATGCCGGCGATCAGCAGCAGCGGGAACAGCAGCGTCTGCTGGACCGTCCAGAAGATCCACTCCTGCCCCCGGCTGGCCAGCGCCAACGCGTACGACAGGGCCCCGATCCCGACGCAGAACCCGGTCAGGATCACCAGCCCGACGACCACGCCGGCGACGTGCAGCTCGAAACCGAACGGCACGGTCACCAGGATCAGCACCACGGTCTGGGCCAGCATCGGCACGATCTCCTTGAGCGCCCGTCCGATCAGCAGCGACGGACGGCTCAGCGGCGAGACCAGCATCCGTTCGTGCGAGCCGCTCTGCATCTCCAGCTGCAGATTCGAGCCGGTGACCGACGTCCCGAACAGACACGACATGACGACGACGCCGGGCACGAACCACTGCAGGCTCCCGACGTCGTCGGGCAGGAGCGGCGCGAACAGGGCCAGGAAGAACACCGGCTGGACCATCGTGAAGACCAGCGAGAACGGGCTACGCAGCACCGGCCGCAGCTCCCGGCTGAAGACGATCGTCGTGTCGCGGATCATGCCGCGGCCCCTTCCCGGAGGCTACGGCCGGTGAGTTCGAGGAAGACGTCGTCGAGTGTCGGGCGCTGGACCTCGACCGCGGTCACCGGAACGTCGGCTTCGTCGAGGCTGCGCAGCAGCTTGGGCACCAGCCGGGTGCCCTCGGGGACCCGGATCGTGACGGTCCGGTCGTCGGTGGAGATCCGGCCGTCGAGGACCGAGGCCCGGGCGGCCGCCCGGGCCGCCTCCTCGGCGGTGCCCAGCGTCAGCGTGATCCGATCCCCCACCTGCGACGACTTGAGCCGGGCCGGGGTGTCGTCGGCGATCAGCTCGCCGTGGTCGATGACCACGATCCGCTCGGCCAGCGCGTCGGCCTCGTCCAGGTAGTGGGTGGTGAGGACGATCGTCGTCCCGTACTCCTCGCGCAGCCGCCGGATGTGCTCCTGCAGGTTCACCCGGTTCTGCGGGTCGAGCCCGGTCGACGGTTCGTCGAGGAACAGCAGCGGCGGGGTGTGGATCAGCCCCATCGCGATGTCCAGCCGTCGCCGCTGGCCGCCGGAGAGCGAGGAGACCAGCCGGTCGGCGACCGCCTCGAGCCCGAGCGACTCGATCAGCTCGGCCGCCCTCGCGCGGGCTGCGGGCCGGTCGAGCCCGTAGGCGCGGCCCTGGCTGATCAGCTCGTCGCGGCCGCGCTGGCTGTGGCCGGCGCCGTTGCCCTGGCCGATGTAGCCGATGCGCTTGCGCACCTCGCGCGGTTCGCGGGCCACGTCGAACCCCGCTACCTCCGCGGTGCCCGAGGTCGGCGCCAGCAGCGTGGTGAGCATCCGGAGCGTCGTCGACTTGCCGGCGCCGTTCGGGCCCAGCAGCGCGACGAGTTCGCCGGCCCGCACCTCGAGGTCGAGCTTCTTCACTGCTTCCACGGTCTTCTTCTTCACCGTGAAATTCCTGGTCAGTGCCGTCGTCTTGATCATGGGACCTACGCTAGGAGCCATTCCGGCCACTTTCTGACCGCAATGTTCGGGAGTCTGGAGCCATGGCCAACACCAGCGAGCGGACCCTCCGGTTGCTCTCCCTGCTTCAGAACCACCGGTACTGGCCGGGTGGCGAACTGGCCGACCGCCTCGGGATCAGCGAGCGCACGCTGCGCCGGGACATCGACCGGCTGCGCGAGCTCGGCTACCCGGTCGACGCCAGCCGGGGCGTCGCCGGTGGCTACCAACTGCGGTCGGGTGCGGCGATGCCGCCGCTGCTGCTCGACGACGAGGAGGCGGTCGCGATCGCGGTCGGCCTCCGTACGGCGGCCGGTGGCGCGGTGGAGGGCATCGAGGAGACGTCGGTCCGCGCGCTCACCAAGGTGATCCAGGTGATGCCGCCCCGGCTCCGCCGGCGCGTCGAGGCCCTGCGGACGTACACGGTCCCGGGTGTCTTCTCCACCGGCCCCACGGTGGACGCCACGGCGCTGGCCGTCATCGCCAGCGCGTGCCGGGACGACGAGCGGCTGCGCTTCGACTACACGGCCCGGGGCGCCGATCGCACGACCCGGCTGGTCGAGCCGCACCGTCTGGTCTCGCTCGGACGCCGCTGGTACCTCGTCGCCTGGGACACCGAGCGCGGGGACTGGCGGACGTTCCGGATCGACCGGCTGAGCGACCCGCGCCCGACCGGAGCGCGCTTCCGGCCGCGGGACCTGCCGGCCGCGGACGCGGTCGCGTTCGTCCGGCGAGGGTTCGCCGACCGGCCGCACCGGTACCTGATCGACGTGCTGGTGCACGCGCCGGAGCCGGCCGTGCGGGCCGCGTTCGGGCGTGAGGCCGACGTGCGTGAGGTGGCGCCGGAGCGGTGCCGGGTGCTCGTCCGCAGCGACTACCTGGAGTGGCCGGTGGCCGCGCTGGGGTGGCTCGGCGCCGATTTCGAGGTGGCCGGGCCACCCGAGTTCGCCGCCGCGCTGGCCCGGATCGGTGAGCGTTTCACCCGCGCCGCCGCGGGCGCTGCCGCCGTGGGCGCAGACGCGGGCGCGGGCGCCGGACGCGGATCAGGCCAGGCCGGCGTCGTGGGCCAGTAGCGCGACCTGGGTGCGGTTGTCGAGGCCCAGCTTCACCAGCACCCGGGTCAGGTGCGACTTGACCGTCGCGACGCTCACGAACAGCTCGGACGCGATCTGCGCGTTGGTCTTCCCGGTCGCGACCGCCAGCACGATGTCGTACTCGCGCGGGCTCAGCGTCGCCAGCGCCGTCCGGGCCTTCTCGTAGGCGCCGGCCTCGACCGCGACCCGGTCGATCAGCTTGCGGGTGACCTGCGGCGAGAGGATCGGGTCGCCCGAGCTCACCCGGAGCACCGCCTCGACGAGCTGGTCGGGCGGGGTGTCCTTGAGCAGGAACCCGCTGGCCCCCGCGCGCAACGCCCGCAGCACGTTCTCGTCGCTGTCGAACGTCGTCAGCACGATGACGTCGGGAGGCTGCGGACGCGCGCGCAGACGGCGGGTCGCGGTCACGCCGTCGATGCGGGGCATCCGGATGTCCATCAGCACGATGTCGGGCGAGTGCGCGCTGACCGCCTCCGGCACGTCGACGCCGTCCGCGACCGCCCCGACCACCGCGATCGTCCGGTCGTTCTTGGCGACGCCGTCGAGCATCATCGTCAGACCGGCCCGCACCATCGCGTCGTCGTCGACGATGAGCACGCGGATCACGTCGGCCACGGCAACTCGACCCGGAGCCGGAAGTCGCCGCTCGGACCGGCGGGGCCGTGCTCGATCTCGCCCCCGGCCAGCTGGACCCGCTCGGCCAGCCCGAGCAGCCCCATCCCCGCGCCGGGGACGCCGGAACCGACGACCGCAGGCACCGGGTTGCGCAGCTCGATCCGCAGGCCGTCGCCGGGCGCCCCGTCGAGGACGAGCGTCACCGGGACACCGGGCGCGTGCTTGCGCGCGTTCGTCAGTCCCTCCTGGACGATCCGATAGGCGGTTCGCCCGGTGGCGGCGGGCAGTTCCGCGTCAGCGTGCCGATCGTCCACCGAGACCGGAGTGCCCGCGTCCCGCGACTCGGCGATCAGCCGGTCGAGGTCGTGCAGGCCCGGTTGCGGACGGGTCTCCGGATATCCCACCGGGTCATCGTCCCGGAGAACCGTGATCACCGCACGCAGTTCCTCCAGGGCCTCGTGCACGCCGGCCCGGATCACGCCGGCCGCGGCCGAGAGCTTCTCCGGGGCCGCGTCCGGGCGGTACTCCAGCGCACCGGCGTACGTGGCCAGCAGCGACAGCCGGTGGGCCAGCACGTCGTGCATCTCCCGGGCGATCAGCGTCCGCTCGGCCAGCCGGGCCTCGGCGATCCGGCGCTCCTGGTCGGCCTCCGCCCGCCGGGCGCGTTCGCGCAGCGAGATGAGCAGCTCGCGGCGGACCCGCATCACCGTGCCCCAGCCGATCAACGCGGCCCAGGCCACCGTGATCAGCGCCAGCCACCACCAGTACCCGATGCTCGGCGTCGGCCGCCAGGCCGCCTGCACGGCCTGACAGGCCACGCTGCCGACGCCGATCAGCGCGGCCAGCCGGAACGGCCGGGACTGCGCGACCAGCATCGTCGCGGCCGACGCGCTGGGCGTCGCGGCCGGTGAGACCAGCGTCAGCACGGCCAGCCCGATCGCGGCCGGCACCGGCCACCGCAGCATCACCGGCGTCAGCGCGACGCCGACGACCCCGACCGCGATGTCGACGACCAACAGGTCGCGGGCGGCCTCCGGGAGGCCGAAGATCGTGACGCCGACGATGAACGTCAGCGCCACCATGATCGGGATCGCGACCCGCGGCCCGGGCACGCGCTCCCGGCCGTACGGGGCGCAGTCGTCGTCGGTAGGCATGGCGTCAGGCTAGGTCGGGGTCTGCGGCGGCGATACCGACCAAGGTCGAAGTCGGCTGCGACCGCGGTGGGAGCGGGTCTCGCCGGGTTGGCGATGTGAGTCCCCGGGCCCGCGCCCGACTCTGATCGGGACGTTACGACGCCTTCAGGAGGCCACGATGTCCCGTTCGATCCTCTCCCGTTCCGCCGCCGTCGGGGCGGCCGCGCTCTCCGCGCTCGTGCTCTTCGCCGCCTCCGGTGCCCACCCGATGGTCGGCGAGCCCGCGCAGGCCGTCGACGCCGGCGCGGTGCTCGTCACCAGCGTGCTGGCCGGGCTGGCCGGGTGGGCGGTGCTGGCGATCCTCGAGCGCACGACGAAGCGCGCATTCCGCAACTGGACCGTGGTCTCGATCGCGGTCTTCGCGCTGTCGCTGCTCGGCCCACTGGGGTCGGCCGCCGACACGCACAGCACCTGGGTCCTCGTCGCGCTGCACTTCGTCGTCTTCGGCGTCCTGTACGCCGGGCTCGCCCGGACGGCGCGCGCCCGCGACTGCGCTCAGGTCAACGTCCCCCAGCGGGCGAAGCCGCTCGTCTGACGGGTGCGTCCGCTGGTGGTGACGGCGAGGGCTTCGAGGTCGGCTTGGGCTTCCGCCCAGGCCAGACCCCGTTCCGGGCCCATCGCGAACGCGGCCGTCGCGGCCGCGTCCACCCAGGCCAGGCGACGGCCGACGACGGTGATGCTGGCCAGGCCCTCCGGTGGTGCACCGCGGTGCGGGTCGACGATGTGCCGTCCGCGTTCGGCGGTGCCGGACGTCGCGACGGCGGCGTCCTCGGCCGTCACCACCGCCACGAGACGGCGGGGACGCAACGGGTGCGCGATCCCGACCCGCCAGGGTCGGGCCGGACCGACCGTCCCGACGAGCTGGACGTCACCGCCGCCGTTGACCGAGTGCGCGGACGACCCGGCCGCGGCCAGTAGGTCGCTGGCCCGCTCGATCGCCCAGCCCTTGACGATGCCGGTCGGGTCGAGAATGCCGTGCGGCGCCTCGGTGAAGTACCCGTCGGTCTTGGCGGAGGCCTCCCGGACCAGCGCGAGCACCTCCCGGACCTCGGGCGGGCACTCGTCCGGGGTGAGCTCGCCCCGGCTCAGCCGGCTGACCACGCTGCCGGGCTGGTAGGTCGAGAACGTGCTGTCGACCCAGTGCAGCCAGGCGATCACGTCGTCGAGCGCGGCGACGCTGACCCCGGACCGGACGTCGATCGAGAAGACCGTGCCCATGCACTCCTCGACCCGGCGGACCGGGGCACTGGGGAGCGCCTCGAAGAGGGCGGCGCTTGCCGGGGCGTCGGCGGTGAGCGTCACAGGCCGGCCTGGTCCAGGGCGCTCTGCAGCGACTCCTTGTAGCTCTTGGTCGTGAACGTGGCCCCGGAGACCGTGTCGACGTCGGCGCTGTTCGCGGCCAGCGTCGCCTGCTGCAGTTTCGGTAGCGCGCCACCGCCGATCGACTTCGACTGGGCGTCCTTGGGGGCGAACTTCGCGATCTCCACCTTGGTGATCTTCTTGCCCGAGACCGTGACCTTGACCTGGACGGACTCGTACGGGTTGGTCGACTCCTTCCCCGTCGCCGTCTTGGCCGGCTGCCCGGCTGTTTGCCCCGCGGGTTGCTTGGCGGCGTCCGCGGAGGGTTCGACGGCGGCCGCCGGAGGCGGGGCCGCCGCCTGCGCGGTCGTGTCGGCCGGGGCCAGGTTGGCCTTGAGCCCCAGCAGACCGCCGAGGCCGGCGATCGTCCCCAGCAGGGCGTAGATGGCTTTCCGCACGAACGGGCTCCTCAGAACTCGAACGACTCGTGATGGATCCGCCGCCGGGCGACGCCGGCCTCGCGGAGCGAGTCCCGGGTGGCGGCGGTCAGCGACTCCGGCCCGCACAGGTAGACGTCGTGGTGCTTCAGGTTGGGGACGAGGTACTCGAGCTGCTCGGCGGCGAGCGGGTCACCGCCGAGCTGTTCCCGGGTACCGACCAGGTAGTGGACGCGGGCCCCGCGGTCGAACGCGATCTCCTCGATCTCGGCCCGGAGCACCAGGTCGGACATGTGCCGGGCGCGGTAGATCAGCGTGATGTCGCCCGGTCGGCCGGGAAGCGTCTCCAGAAGCGTCCGCAAAGGAGTGATGCCGACGCCGGCGCCGATCAGCAGCACCTTGCGGCGGCGGCGGACGCCGCCGGTGAAGGCCCCGTAGGGGCCGCTGGCCATCACCTTCGTGCCGGGCCGCAGCTGGGCGAGCGACGCGCTGTGGCCGCCGGCCTCCTTGACCGTGATCCGCAGCCGGCCGCCGGAGACCGGAGCCGAGAGCGAGTACGGGTTGGACGCCCACCAGCTGTCCGGGGTGAGGAACCGCCAGCGGAAGAACTGGCCGGGCTCGGCCTTGAGTTCGTCCAGGTAGCGGCCGGAGAGGTAGACCGAGACGACGTCCGGACCCTCCTGGCGGACGCCCTCGACGCGCAACCGGTGCCGGGCCGCGACGCGCAGAGGGGTGACCACGCGGTACCAGACGAGCAGCAGCGTGACCACGCCGTACAGCGTCGACCAGGCGATCTGTGCGGGCTTGTTGCCGGCGAAGTCGGCGCCGGTGGAGAACTGGTGCAGGAACGCGAGCGCGATCGCCAGGTACGTGCCGAGGTGGATGAGGTGCCAGACCTCGTAGCTCATCCGCTTGCGGGCCGCGCGGGCCGAGACGATGCCGATGATCACGAACAGGACGGCGCCGATCGTCGCGTAGAGGACGTCGGGGTAGCCGCGGACGAGCGAGAGGCCCTGGCCGACGACCGAGGTGCGCGCGGTGACCGCGTAGCCCCAGGTGATCAGCAGCGCGTGGGCGGTGAGCATCGTGACCGTGTACCGGCCGCCCATCGCGTGCCAGCGGGTCAGGCGGTCGGTGCCGATACCGCGCTCCAGCGCGGGCACGCGGGCCATCAGGCCGAGCAGGATGATGACGCCGTAGCCGGCCAGCAGGCCGGTGATGCGGCCCGCGTTCGTGAGGTAGTCGCCGAGGGTGGAGATCGTCGTGGTGTTCGTCCACCACAGGGCGAGGACGGCGGCGGCTCCGACGCCGATGCCGGCCAGGACCGGGGTGGGGCCGATGCGGAGTGAGGGGGCGCGTCCGGCCGGTGCTCTGACCCCGTGCGCCGGCACGTACTGCTGATTCAGCGTGGCGGTCATGGTTTGGCCTCCTGTGCCGTCCTTGTAAGAGAGGCACGGGGCTCTTCCGGGCCGAGTTCACGTCGGCTCCGATGAAATGGTTAAGAAAACCTTCCGTTGCAGGATTCGCGTTCGACCAGGCGCACCGGGAGCACGGTGAGCCGCTTGAGGCGGCGGCCCGGGTCGTCGATGCGGTCGAAGAGGCGGGTGGCCGCGAAGCGACCGAGTTCCTCGGGGTCCTGATCGACGACGGTGAGGGCGGGTCGCAGGGAACTGGCGAGGGGGAAGTCGCCGAAGCTGACCAGAGCGACGTCGGTGCGCTCGAGCCTCTGCAGGGCGGGGACGATCGCGATCGAGCACTTGGGGTTGCTGGAGAGGATCGCGGTGGGCGGGTTCGGTGCGTCCAGGAGCTCCTCGGCCTGTTCGCCCGCTGCGGTTCCGCCGGCGCCGGCGAAGCGGATGAGGGCTTCGTCCACCTCGATGTCGGCCTCTTCGAGGGCGGCTCGGTAACCCGCGAGGCGGCGGCGGGTCGTGGCGATCCGGACCTCGTCGCCGATGTAGGCGATGCGCCGGTGGCCGTGGCCGATCAGGTGTGCGGTGGCCTGGTGCGCGCCGCCGACGTCGTCCTCGACCACCGTGTCGGCGGTCAGCTTGCGGGGTGGCCGGTCGATGAAGACCAGGCTCGTGCGCGCCTTCCACGGTTCGAGGTAGGACTGGTCGCCGCTGACCGGCGTCGAGATGAGACCGGCGACCTGACGGCCGAGCAGGGCCTCGACCGCGGCGCGCTCCAGGCTTCCGTCGGTACCGAGGCTGGTGACGAACGTGGCGACGCCGCGGCCGCGGGCGACCTGCTCGACGGTGTGCGTGACCGCGGCGAAGAACGGGTCGGAGATGTCGGGGACGGCCAGGCCGATCGCCGGGTCGCGTCCGAACCGGAACGTGCGGGCCAGCAGGTTCGGCGTGTACTGCAGGTCGGCGATGGCCTGCTCCACGCGGGCCCGGACTTCGTCGGAGACGTACCTGTCCTTGTTGACCACGCGCGAGACCGTCTTCGCGCTCACTCCGGCACGTTCGGCGACCTGCCGCATCGTGGCCAACGGCGTCTCCTTTGTCGAGTGAGCGGATGGTACCCGTTATCTGACACCGGTGACATCCGATGCCGATTCGTTACCTGACACCGGTGACAGTGAGCTGTGACACGCTTAGGGTGCGTTACCACCGGATGAACGGGGTGATCCGCTTGACCACACCGCTTCTCGAGGCGCGGGGCTTGAACCGCAGCTTCGGACATGTGCGAGCACTCCGAGACGTCGATTTCGAGGTGTATCCCGGCGAGGTCACGGCGCTGATCGGCGACAACGGGGCCGGCAAGTCGACGCTGGTGAAGGCGCTGTCGGGAAACCTGGAGCTGGACTCGGGTTCGCTGTTCTTCGACGGCTCGCCGGTGACGATCTCGACGCCCCAGCAGGCCACCGCGCTGGGGATGGAGGTCGTGTACCAGGACCTGGCGCTGGCCCCGCACCTCAACCCGGTGCAGAACATGTTCCTGGGCCGGGAGATTCCTCGGCGAGGACCACTGGGCTTGTTCGGTTTTCTGGACGAGAAAGCGATGCGCGCGCGAGCGGTGGCGGGGTTCGCCGAGCTGGGCGGGACGGTGCGGGCGTTGAACGCCCCGGTCGGGTCGATGTCGGGTGGGCAGCGGCAGCAGATCGCGATCGTGCGGGCGATCACCTGGGCGGCCAGGCTCGTCTTTCTGGACGAGCCGACGGCGGCGCTGGGCGTCGTGCAGACGAGGAACGTGCTCGACACGATCAAGCGGGTGCGCGACAAGGGGGTCGCGGTGGTGTTGATTTCGCACTCGATGCCCGAGGTGATCGAGGTGGCGGATCGGGTGCAGGTGCTGCGGTTGGGGACGAGGGTGGCGACGTTCGATGCGGAGCGGACGTCGGTGGATCAGCTGGTCGGAGCGATGACGGGTTCCCTGGAGACGACCCGATGACGAGCTCTTCTCCCGGTCCGGCCGCCGACCAGCCGAACCCCACCCGCGTGACCTCCGCCGAGGGCGCAGACCCGGCCCACGCCACGGCCCCGGCCCCGGCCTCAGCCGGAGCAGGCACGGGCACCGCCGCAGACGCGGGCACCACCGCGGACGCGGGCACCACCGCGGGCGCGGGCACCACCGCGGACGCGGGCACCACCGCGGACGCGGGCACCACCGCGGACGCGGGCACCGCCGCGGGCGCGGGCACCGCCGCGGGCGGGCCGGGCGAATCCACCGCCCTGGGTGGCCCGGCAAGCCTCCGCGCCACCGCTGCGGACGGCAGAGCGAGCGCGCGGCCGACCGCCTCGAACGGCACCTCTCCGGACCCGATGTCCGCGAACAGCGCTTCCGCCCATCCGCACGCTGCGTCCATCACCAATGCGGACGCCGGGCGTACCGCGGGTGGCGCGCCGACCAACCCCGCCGCCGACGGAGGCGGCGCGGCCGAGGAGCCCGCGGGAGACCCGGCCGACGAGTCCACCACCGCGCCAGCTACCGCGGAGACCAACCCGATCACCTCTGAAGGCGGCGCCACGCCGGGCACGACCGGAGCGACCACTCACGCCGTCGCCGCCGACGACGTAACCGCAAACCCCACCGCCGCCGCCGGGGCCGCAGCCACCAACCCAACTGCCTCCGCAGGCGGAGCGGGGCGGCTCGGGGAGGGCGGGAACGGGGGGTCGGACGACTGGGACGAACAGGAGCAGTCGTTGCTCCGGCGGCTGGGGCAGACCCAATCGGTCTGGATTCTCGGCGTCCTCGTCGTCATCGTGCTGTTCTTCTCGATCGTCGCCGGCGACCGCTTCCTCTCCGCCAACAACTTCTCGCTCATCTCGCAGAACATCGCCGTCTGGGCGGTGATCGCGGTCGGCATGACGTTCGTGATCGTCACGTCGGGCATCGACCTCTCGGTCGGGTCCGTGCTCGTCTTCTCGTCGGTGATCGCCGCCAAAACGATGGACGCCGCCGGCGGCGAGGGCTACGGCGTCGCCGCTCTCGGGCTGCTCGCGGCCCTCGTTTCCGGCCTGGCCTGGGGCGTCGTCAACGGTTTCCTGGTCGCGAAGGCCAAGGTGCCGCCGCTGATCGTCACGCTCGGGTCGTTGTCGGTGGCGCTGGGCCTGGCCCAGGTGATCACCGACGGGATCGACATCCGCTCGGTACCGGAGGTGATGACCGACTACAACACGTACATCAAGATCGCCGGCATCCCGGCCCTGCCGTTCACCGCGTTCATCGTCGTCGTGATCGGAGGCGTCGTCCTGCACCGGACGAAGTTCGGCCGGTACACCTACGCGGTCGGCTCGAACGAGCTGGCCGCCCGGCGGGTCGGCGTTCGCGTGGACCGGCACCTGATCTCGGTGTACGGGCTGGCCGGACTGCTGTCGGGGTTCGCCGCCGTCCTCGCGCTCTCGCAGTACGGCACGACGACGATCGCCGGGCAGTCGCTGACCAACCTCAACGTGATCGCGGCCGTCGTCATCGGTGGCACCTCGATCTTCGGCGGCGAGGGGTCGATCTTCGGCACCGTCGTCGGACTGTTCATCCCGGCCGTGTTGCAGGCCGGGTTCGTGATCATCGGCGTCGAGCCCTTCTGGCAGGGTGTCGCCGTCGGAACCGTCCTGGTCGCGGCCGTCTACTTCGATCAGAGTCGCCGTCGTGCCGCCACCCGCGGCGCCGGCGCCAAGCGCTCCTCCCTGCGGTCAGTGTTGCTCCGCTCCCGATAGGTCCGTCTCTTCGCCCCCACAATCGGAATCAAGGACGCTTCCTATGAAAAAAGCCCCCTTCGCCGTAGTCTGCGTCGCTGCCCTCGCCCTGGCGGCCTGCTCCTCGTCGAAGCCCGACGAGGACAAGAGCGCGGCCTCCGACAACGCTTCGGCGGCGTCGTCCCAGGCCGCGGTGGACAAGGCCAGCAAGAACTACGACCTCCAGTTCGTCCAGGGCGTCCAAGGCGACGAGTTCTACATCACGATGCAGTGCGGCATCGAGGAGGAGGCGCGCAAGCTCGGCGTCACCGTGCACACCCAGGGACCGACGAAGTTCGACCCGACGCTGCAGAAGCCGATCGTCGACTCGGTCGTGTCGGCGAAGCCGGACGCGCTGCTGGTCGCCCCGACCGACGTGAAAGCGATGCAGGGGCCGTTGAACCAGGCCAAGGCGGCCGGGGTCAAGGTCGTGCTCGTGGATACGACCGTCGACGACCCGTCGGTCGCGGTGTCCGCGATCGCGTCGGACAACCTCGGCGGCGGCAAAGCCGCCTTCGAGGCGATCCAGAAACTGGCTCCGCAGGGTGGCAAGGTGCTGGCCATGGGCGTCACGCCCGGTATTTCGACGACCGACCTGCGGGCCAAGGGGTTCGAGGACGCGGTCAAGGCCGATTCGAAGTTCAAGTACGTCGGCATCCAGTACTCGAACAACGACCCGGCGACGGCGTCGCAGCTGATCAGCGCCGCGCTGCAGAAGGACCCGGACATCGTCGGGGTGTTCGCGCTGAACCTGTTCTCGGCCGAGGGTACGGCGACCGGGATCAAGCAGTCGGGTAAGTCGGGCAAGATCCAGGTCGTCGGGTTCGACGCCGGGCCGAACCAGGTCGCGGCGCTGCGCGCCGGCACCGTGCAGGCGTTGATCGCCCAGCAGCCGGCCGAGATCGGCAAGTTCGGCGTCGACGCGGCGGTCGCTTCGCTGGATGGTGGCCAGGTGACGGCGAAGGTGCAGACCGGGTTCACGATCCTGACGAAGGACAACATCGACGGGGACGGCGCGAAGGCGATCTACAAGTCCAAGTGCTGAGCTAGCGCGTTTCCTCTCCACGCGACGGGCCCCGCCGCTCCCTGGCGGGCTCGTTTCGCGTGCGCCGCACGCCGGCGGTCAGCCCGCTCCGGCGCGACCGGGGCGGACGCCGGCCGGCGCACGCGCACCCCCGTGCCCGGGTGGCCGAATTACCGCCGCCCCAGGCCGGCACCTCCGCCGCCGCCCAGCCCCCGCCGCTCCGCGGCCCAGCCACCGCCGCACGGCGGCCGCCACGGCTGAGGACCGGCGGCCACCGCCAAAACCCCCGCGGCCACCACGTCCCAGCTCACCTGGCCGAAAAGGACTCCAGTTCCTTGCGGACCGTCTCGGCCTCCGCCGACCCCAGCTCCACGTACAAAGCCAAAGCCTCCCGCAACCGCCCCCGGGCAGACTCCGGCTCCGCACGCGCCAGCCCCACGCACGCCCGAGCCTGCTCCGCCCGCTCCCCGATCGTCGTCGCCAGCGCCAGCGCCTCGGTGAACATCACCGCGCCCGTGCTGGCGCACCCTCGGCCCACTTCCGCCTCCCCCAACCCGTTGAGCGCGCACGTCTGGCCGTACCGCTCGCCGATCGTGGCGAACAGCCTGACCGCCTCGCGGAGGTACTCCGCGGCCTCGGCCGGCCGATCCAGGCTCAGGTGAACCTCGCCCAGGTTCGTCAGCGCGGTCGCCTCACCGCCTTGGTGACCCAGCTCGCGGAAGCGCTCCAGCGCCTCCCGGAGCATGCCGATCGCCTGCTCGTTCCGGCCCACCCGCATGAGGATGTCGCCGAGGTTGGTCTGCGTGTTGGCCTCCCCGACCCGATCGCCGAGCTCGCCGAACAGCGCCAGCGCGGCTCGGTGGTAACGCTCGGCGTCGTCGTAGCGGCCGATCTGCTGGCTGATCACGCCGAGGTTCCCCACGGCCCTCGCCTCCCCGGTGCGGTCCCCCAGCTCCCGGAAGACCGCGAGCGCCCGGGTCAGGTGCTCCATCCCCTCCGGATACCTCCCGATCTGCCAGTACACGACCCCGAGGTGGGAGAGCGCGGCCGCGACCCCGGCCCGGTCTCCGGTCCGCTCCGCGGCCGTCAACGCGAGCGTGTGGACGGTCAGCGCGTCCGCCGAGTGCCCCCCGTTGTCCAGGTACACGTAGAGCGTCGACGCCAATGCCGACGCCACTGAGCCCGGCCCGCGCGACGCCGTGTACTCGCACACCGCGAGAAAGGCCGGACGGTGCCGGTCGAGCCAGGCCCGCGCGTCCTCCGGGGTGGGGAACGTCGGCAGCGGGGAGCTGATCGGCTCCACCGGGGGGCGCCGGTGTCGCTCGGCCGGGTACAGGACGTCCATCGCGGCGCCGGCCGCGGCCAGGTAGTACGCGAAGAGCCGGGCCCGGGCGGCGTCGCGGGCGGCCGGCGGGTCCTCGGCGTCCGACTGGGCCAGCGCGTAGGCCCGCAGCAGGTCGTGCAGGCTCGCGGCCCCGCGGATCAGGTGCGCCCGGCTCAGGACGGTCAGCGCCTGCCGGGCGTCGGCCAGGCTCTCGGACGCGAGCGCGGCGGCCGCGTGGGCGTCGAACTCCGGACCGGGGTGCAGTCCCAGGCGCCGGAACATCCGCGCGGCCGGCCCCGGCAGGCGCTGGTAGGACCAGCTGAACACCGCGCGGACGTCGGCCCGCGGGTCACCGCCCGCGTCGAGCAGGTCCAGGCGGGCCCGGTGGTCCTCCAGTTCCGCGACCAGGTCGGCGAGCGTGCTGTCCGGACGTCCACCGGCGAGTTCGGCGGCGACGCGCAGCGCGAGCGGGAGGCGTCCGCACTGTTCGGCCAGGGCACGCGCGGCCTCCGGTTCGGCGTCGACCCGCGGGCCGATCAGCGAGCGCAGCAGCGAGACGGCCTCGGCCGGATCCAGCAGGTCGAGGATCAGCCGGTGCGCGCCGTGCACGGCGACCAGCCCGGCCAGCGTGTCCCGGCTGGTGACGAGCGTGGCGCAGGTCGGCGAGCCCGGTAACAGCGGCCGGACCTGCTCCACCGACGACGCATTGTCGAGCACCACGAGCAGCCGCCGCCCGGACAGTTCGGTGCGGTAGCGGGCGGCGCGCTCGTCGACGTCCAGAGGAAGGTCTCGGGCGGAGACGCCGAGCGCGGTGAGGAAGCCCGCGAGGGCGGCCGACGGGGTCACCGGAGGCTCGGTGCCGTAGCCACGGAGGTCGAGGTAGAGCTGACCGTCGGGGAAGCGGTCGCGGACCTCGTGCGCCCAGCGGATCGCGAGCGCGGTCTTCCCGACGCCCGCGGTGCCCGACACCGCGGACACCACGACGGCGCCCGAGCCGTCGACGAGGCTCGCGGAGAGTTCGGCGAGCGCGGAGGCGCGGCCGGTGAAGGCCGGAACGTCGGCCGGCAGCTGAGCGGGCACGGGTCTCCGGAGGGGTTCCGGCTCCGGGACGCCCCGGAGCACGGCCTCGTGCGCCGCCCGCAGCTCCGGGCCCGGGTCGACCCCCAGCTCCTCGATCAGCCGGGCCCGCGCCCGCGCGTACGTGTCGAGCGCCTCGGCCGTGCGGCCGGCCAGGTGCAACGCCCGGACGAGCTCGACCAACAGCGGCTCGGCCAGCGGCTCGGCCGCCACGAGCTCCTGGAGCCGGTCGACGACCGCGCTCGCGTGCCCGAGCGCGCTCTCGGTGCGGGCCCAGAGCGCGACCGCACTGCGCCGCTGCTGCTCGAGCCCCTCGCGGACGGCCGTGGCCCAGATCCCGGGGACGTCGGCCAGCGGCGTCGACTGCCAGAGATCGAGCGCCTCGCCGAGCAGGGCCGCCCGGCGGGCGTCCGGGCAGTCGTCGGACCGGGCGTCGGCCACCAGGGACCGGAACCGGTGCAGGTCGATCACGTCGCGGTCGACCAGCAACGCGTAGCCGCCGGAACGGCGCTCGACCACCGCGGAGTCGGCCAGCAGCCGTCGGATCCGGGCGATGTGGGCGTAGAGGACCTCGCGGGCCTTGGCCGGCGGGTCGTCACCCCAGACCCGGTCGATCAGCGCCTCCACCGGCACCGGTCGACCGACGTCGACCAGCAGCGCGGCGAGCACCGTCCGACGCTTCACCGGCCCGAGGTCCATCGGACGACCGTCGACGGTCATCTCCAACGGGCCGAGCAGCCGGAACTGCGGCATCTATCTCCTCCTGCGCCGTCTTGCACCGAACCCTGCCCATACATCACACAAGATTTGCGCAAGATTTCCGCTGGATCGGTCAGAGAAGGTGGAGAAAGCCCGGGGTTCCGCGCCGGCACGGGGCAGCGCGGGATCGACGGACCAGCTGGCGGCGTCCTGCTCCACTACCCCTCCGGAGCAGGGCGCCCCTGGCTAGACAGATCGTCCACCAGCGACACCACGCTCTCGTCGAGCGCCGCTCGGCGGCGGTTGACGGCCGTGCGCAGGTACCGCAGCTCGGTCGCCGCCTCGACCGGACGGCCCGCGGCCAGCAGCGCCTGCACGTGCAGCACCTGCGCGCGCACGGCCGGCGCCGAGAACCGCCCGTACCGGGCCCGGCGCACCCGGACCAACCCCTCGGCCAGCTCCACCGCCGCCGCCTCGCCGGCCCGGATCAGCGCCACCGCCAACAGCCCCCGGGCGTTCCAGGTGAACGGGGCGTTCTCGCCGTAGTGACGCGCGCGGTGCGCGACCTCCTCGTCGAGAAGCTGCCGAGCGTCCGCCAGATCCGTCCCTTGCCGACGTTCGAGCAGCGCGAACGCGTAGTTGGCCCGGGCGATGCGGGTGCGGTAGTCGTCGCCGCCGAGCGCACGCCGCCGCTGGTTCCACTCGGCTTCGTACCGGCCCAGATCGGCGGCATCCCCGCCCCGCCGCTCGTACTGCGCGGCAAAGGCCCGGACGCTCATCAGCGTCGTGTCGTCCCAGGACAGCGCCCGCTCGGCCCGCCGGAGCAGCCCGCGCCAGGCGACTCGGGACTCCTCCGGCGGTCGGTGCCGGGACAGCGCCTCCTCCAGCGCGCACTCGACGAACAGCGAGACCTCGTGCTCGGGCCCGAGCAGCGCGACCGACTCCTGGTGCAGCGTCCGGACCGGGGCCGCGTCGCCCACCTCGTCGGTGTGGTGCAGGACGACCTGCAGGCGGGCTCGTAGAACGGCGACCACATCGCCCTCCGGGGACTCGTCGGCGGCCGCGGCCGTCATTTCTCGCCCCGCAGCAGCAGGAGGACGTCCCGCAGCTGTGGGACCAGGTGGTCGGCCAGGTTCTCGCGGTCCGCGGTGGAGAGCTGCGGCACCAGGTACTCGACCGCGGCCAGCCCCTCGGACACCTCGGTGAGCAGCGTCTCCAGCGGCTCGCCGCGGACGAAGCCGAGCGTCATCAGCTCGTCGTGGACCGCGTCGAGCGTCCCCAGCGGGGACAGCCCGCGCGGGCTGTGGGCCAGCTCGACCACCCGGGTGAGCAGCGCGACGACCGCCCCGACCGGCGGGTCGCCCGGGCTGACCAGCCGCAGGTCCTCCACCGCGCAGACCGGTGGGGCCGAGCGTCGCACGGCGGCCAGCGGGCGGTTGGCCGACGCCCATTCGGCGAGCACCCGGACCAGCGTCTCGGCCGCGAACTGCCGATCGTCCCGGCTCAGCGCCCCGAGCGTGGACGCCCAGGCCTCCCGGCACGGCCAGAAGCTCACGGCCTTGGCTTCGAAGATCAGGGCGTCGACCGGGCCGGGGTGCCTGCGGGCGACGTACGGGCTGCCGGCGTAGTGCGCGGCCAGGGAGCGGGCCCGCTGGCCGAACAGAGAGTAGAGCGTCGAGGTGGCCTTGGCGCCGGCCAGCGTGGCCAGGTCGGCCCGGTCGATTCGCGCCTCGCTCCACTGCGCGGTGGAGTCGTCAAAAGGTTCGAGGTGATCGAGATGGGTCGACAACGCCCGGTAGTACCGCGTCCTGGTCTGGCCGGTGACGCTCTGCCGTTCGGAGAGCACCGACGAGTACCACCGCGCGCTGATCGTGCGACGAAGTTCCTCGGAAAGGTGCGCCATCCCCCACCCCGACGACGAGCCCGTGATTTAGGCGATCATCTTAGGCGGTGATTGGGAGGATTCGCGCTCTGCTGCAGGTCGGCGGTTACCGTTGTCGCGATCAGACCGTCCCGTCTAGACAGTGGCGAGCGGCAGGAGGTGCCGTGGACGAGCGGGAAGAGCTGCGCCAGGAGCTGCGCCGGCTCTGCCGTGGCCGCGGCGTCCTGGCCCCTGACCTCGCCCAGCGCGTCGGCCCCCGGGTGGCGGCGCTGGTCAGCGACGCCGGCGATCGCTCCGCGATCGTCGACTGGCTGCGCGATCACGTCCGGCGGCTCCCCGGCGACCTGCGGCTGGCCGCCGCCGTCGGGCTGGGGCTGCATCCCCCGGCCGACGCCCGCTTCCTGGGCGAGCGCCTCGACTGGCTGGCGACCGATCTCGGACGCGAGCAACGCACGGTCCGGCGTCGGCTGGACGAGGCCCTGGCCCTGCTCGCGGAGGCGGTGACCGGCTCGGCGACCCCGCCGGCCGAGACCGCCGACCCCAGCGGCACCGGCTGGTACAACCACTCGGTCCGCTCGCTGGTGATGCTCGACCGGGACGACCCCGAGGTGTTCGAGGAGCGGACGATCGCCGCCACCGGCGCCCCGATCGACGTCATCCGGGTGGCGATCAGCGTTCCCCGGCAGCCCGACGGGGAGCCGCCCGACCTGTTCGTCGACGTCCTCTACGGCGGGTTGCTGCTGAGCAGCGAGCGGCCGAGCACCAGCCACTTCCGGTCCGAGATCGCGTTACCGCGCACGGTCGGGCCGGACGACGCCCACCGGGTGGGGTTCCGGTACCGGCTCGCGCCCGGCCAGCGGATGGCGCCGCACTACGCGCTGACGCCGCTGAGCCGCTGCGACCGGTTCGCGCTGCGCGTCCGCTTCCCGATTCCGACGCCGACGACGTACCTGCTGCGGGGCGTGCCTCCGCGGAGCCTGGACGATCCGCCGGGCGCGCTGACGCGGGTCGAGCCCGACCGGGCCGGCGAGGCCACCGCCCGCTTCGAGGCGCTGACGCCCGGCCTCGGCTACGGCCTGCGCTGGGTTTGACCGGTAATTGTCCGGCCCATCGCTGACTGACCCACATCTGGAATAGAGGTCGGGAGCGGCGGATCGCAGGCTCGGGAGCGTCCACTTCGTACGCTTACCGAGGAGCCCGCGATGGGAGACGGTCCGCCGGACGGCGAGGGCGAAGGCCCTTAGGAAACAGGTATCAAAGTCAGGTAGGCCATGTTGAGGATGCCCCGGTAGCCGCGCAGCCAGCTCGCCCGGTGGCTGTCGGCGTTGTGCCGGAGTTCCGCCGCCCGCGGGTGCTGGGGATTCGCGGCCAACCACTCCTCGACGTCGGCCTGGAAGCCGGACTCGAACTGCTCCCACTCGTCCGGCCCGGCGGTCTCGACCCAGAGCGGACGGAATCCGGCCTCCACCGCGAGATCGGTCAGCCGCGCGAGGTCGCAGTGGTCGTGGGCGGCGGCGTCGGGCCACATCCGGGAGAGTTCGAGGACGGTCGGCGGGCGCTCCCAGAAGCCCTCGGCGTACAGCACGCGGCCGCCCGGGTTGACCAGCCGGCGCAGCTCGCGGAGCGCGCCGATCAGGTGGTCGGGCGGGGCCGCGTCGGTCAGCGCGTGCCCCGACCCGACGCACAGGACGACGTCGGCCGGCCCGCGCCGGGTGCCGATGCCCGACTCCTCGACGAACTGCACCCGGTCGGCCAGCCCGCGCCAGGCCGCGGTGCTCCGCCCCCGGGCCAGGTCTTCCCGGTTCAGATCGACGCCGACGCCGTGCGCGCCCGGGACGGCGTCCACGAGCCGGAGCAGCAGCTCACCCCAGCCGCAGCCGATGTCGAGGACGGTCGCGGGCTTGGCCGCGGCGAGCCGTACCACCAGACGGTTGGCACGAGCGGCCGACAGCGGGCCGTGGAACTCCAGGCTGTGCAACCTGGTCGGTGACGATGCGTCAGGCACGCCTCACCGTACTGAATCCGAACGTCGTGACGGCCGGAATATCGCCGTCCCGCCAGTTCTCCAGCACCCACCGCTCGTGGGGCACGACCGGCGTCGGCAGTTCGTCGGGCGAGACCCAGCGCAGCTCGGCCGCGCGGTCGGGTTCGCGCCGCTCGGGCTCGCCGGTCCAGCGGCGGCACTCGAAGAAGAAGTCGACGCGCTGGTCGATGCGGGCGGTGCCCACGGTCCGGTGCATGACCGTGATCGGGCGCAGGTCGTCGACCGCGATGCCGAGCTCCTCCTGGGCCTCGCGACGGGCCGCGTCCAGGACCGACTCACCAGCTTCGACGTGTCCGGCCGCGCCGACGGCCCAGTGCCCGTCGAGATAGCCGGTGTTCTGCCGGCGCTGCAGCAGGATCCGCCCGTCGTCCCGGCGCAGCACCACGTAGGCCGCCGGAACGACCGCGAACCGCCGGAACGCCCTCACGGGCCTCACCCTAGGCGCTCGGCGGGACCCGGCGCGTCCGAGATGAATTGCTACCTATCACCCTAATAATGCGGTTTATGGCGTCCACCAGACTCGCAGCGCTCATCGTCGGGACGGCCGTGATGCTGGCCGGGTGCGAATCCACGCCCGAGGCGGCCGGAGCACCCGACGCGCCCGAGGCGGGCCTCGCCGCCGAGGCCATCGCGCCTGATCAGGGCGGCCCCGAGCCCGCGTTGACCGGCAACACCTGGCAGCCCGTCGACTTCACCGGCTGTCAGGTCCCGTGGGGCCTCGCGGTGATGGTCGAGGACACCGGGATCACCCAGCGCGAGTTCACCTTCAATTCCGGCGGGTCGATCGCGGTCCGCCAGGTGCAGTCGCCCCGCAACCCGAACAACGTGAGCACGTACTCGCTGGCCTACCACCGCCGCGGCCCGAAGCTCGACATCCGCGCCGGCCTCGGCACCGACACCTGGACGATCAAGGAGCTCACGACCGCCCGGCTCCTGCTCGAGGACGACAGCAGCGGCTCCCAGTGCTGGCTCCGCCGAGTCGGTTGAGCCGGGAATGTCTACCGCACCTACCGAGTTGCCGCCGTACATGACGACTGTGGGATTCATCGGCAGCGGACACATCGGCGGCACCGTCGCCCGGCTCGCGGTAGCGGCCGGCTACGACGTGGTGCTCAGCAACTCGCGCGGGCCGGAAACACTGAAAGACCTGGTCGACGAAATCGGCCCGAAGGCGCGCGCGGCGACCGCGGCCGAGGCGGCCGAGGCCGGCGACCTCGTCGTCGTCTCGGTGCCGCTCAAGGCCTACCAGGCCGCGCCGGTCGAGCCGCTGGCCGGCAAGACCGTCATCGACACGAACAACTACTACCCGCAGCGCGACGGCCAGGTCGCCGCGCTCGACGACGGCTCCACGACGAGCAGCGAGTTGCTCCAGCAGCACCTGCCGACGTCGCACGTCGTGAAGCTGTTCAACAACATCTTCTGGGGCGCGCTCCGCGACCTCCCGCGGCCGTCCGGCGCGCCGGACCGCTCCGCTCTGGCGATCGCCGGCGACGACGCCGACGCGAAGGCGCAGGTCACCGCATTCCTGGACGCGATCGGCTACGACACCGTGGACGCCGGGCCGCTGGCCGAGGGGTGGCGCTACCAGCCCGACACGCCCGCGTACGGCGCGGCCTACGCGAACGGCTCGCTGGACAACCCCGTCCCGGGCGACGCCGAGACCGTGCGCAAGCTGCTGGCCGAGGCGACCCGCTAAGAGCGCTGGGCGGGCACGGGCTGGCGCGGCTGATCCGGGTAGTACTGCTCGTCGAAGAGCACCCAGCGCGAGACCGTGATCTCGTACAGGTGGTGGCCGTCGGGGTCGGCGGCCATCGCCACCGGGTCGATCGCGTCCGGCCAGCGGCTCGTGTAGCCCGCGATCTGCTCGTCGATGCCGGTGGTCGGCAGCTCGCGCGCCTGCCCGCTGAACGTCACCCCGCGGACGTCCTGCTCGATGCCTTCGAGCTCGATCGCGAGGATCGCGCCGGCCACTCGAGGGTCTGACCGGAGGTTCACGCAGTGCTCGCGGTTGGGCCGGGACATGAACCAGATCCGGTCCGGCCCGAACTCGCTCGCGAACCAGAGGTTGCACACCACCGGCGCCCCGGTCGCGTCCAGCGTCGCCAACTGGATCACCTTGCCGGACCGGACGTAGTCCTCCAGTAGGGTGCGCGCGTCCTCCACCGTGACTCCTCAGGGTCGTGGGCGAGCTACTCATTGTGGTGTATTGATCGATCTAGGGTGGTCCGAATGAGTGATCTGATCGGCATTACTGGCGTTTCCGGACAGGTCGGCGGTCGGGTGGCCGCCCGTCTCTCCGCGGCCGGTGCGCCGGTCCGGCTGCTCGCCCGCGCCGGGTCGCGGGTCCCGGACTTCACCTCGCTCGGCGCCGGCTACGCCGACTCCGCCGCCGTGCGGAACGCTCTCGACGGCGTCTCCTCGCTCTTCCTCGTCAGCGGACGTGAGTCGGCGGACCGTCTCGACGAACACCGGAGCGTGGTGGACGCCGCAGCCGAAGCCGGCGTGCAGCGGATCGTCTACCTCTCGTTCCTGGGTGCGGCCCCGGAGTGCACGTTCACGTTCGGCCGCGACCATTGGCACACGGAGCAGCACATCCAGGGCACCGGGCTCGCGTTCACGTTCCTGCGCGACTCGTTCTACGCGTCGATGCTGCCCGCGCTGGTCGGGCCGGACGGGGTGCTGCGCGGCCCCGGCGGCGACGGCCGGGTGAGCGCGGTCGACCCCGACGACGTGGCCGAGGTCGCCGCCACCGTGCTGCTCGACCCGTCAGCCCACGACGGGCAGTCCTACGGGCTCACCGGACCTTCGGCGATCTCGCTGGCCGAGGCGGCCGCCGAGCTCGATCGGCGGGTGGAACGGCCGGTCGTCTACCAGCCGGAGACGCTCGAGGAGGCTTACGCCTCGCGGGCGGTGTACGACGCGCCGGAGTTCGAGGTGGCCGGGTGGGTCACCTCGTACCAGGCCATCGCCGAGGGCGAGTTGAGCGCGGTCACCGACGCTGTGCCGCAGATCACCGGGCACCCGGCCCGCACGTTCGCGCAGTTCCTGGACGCGAACCCGGAAAGCTACGCCCACCTGCGCTGAGTGATACTTCGGCCATGCGCGATACCTCGACCGACGCCCCCCACTCCGCTGCCCACGACCGCTGGGTGGCGGTCGCCGAGGACGTCGCCACCCAGCTCGCGACCGACGTGGTCGCCCGGGACCGGGCCGGGGCGGCGCCGCACAAGGAGGTCGAGCTCATCCGGAGCTCGGGGCTGCTGCCGCTGCTGGTCCCGTCCGCTGTCGGCGGGCCCGGCGGGAGCTGGCTGACCGCGTTCGAGGTCGTCGCCCGGGTCGCCCGGATCGACACGTCGATCGGCCACGTGCTCGGGTACCACTACCTGCACAGCTGGCGGACGAACCTGGGCCGGCGCACCGAGGTGATCGAGCGGCTCGCGGCCGGCACCGCGGCGAACAACTGGCTCTGGGGTGGCGCGGGCAACCCGCGGGACGCCGGCCTCGAGCTGACCCGCACCGACGGCGGTTACCTGGTCCGCGGCAAGAAGTTCTTCGCGACCGGCGCCGAGGTGTCGGACCGGGTGATCGCGTCCGGCACCGACGTCGAGACCGGGCAGAAGTACGGGTTCGCGCTGCCGACCCGCACCGACGGCGTCGTGCACGGCGAGGACTGGGACTCGCTCGGCCAGCGGGCGTCGGCGTCCGGGTCGATCGCGTTCGAGGACGCGTTCCTGTCCGAGGACGACATCCTCGGGCCGGGCGAGCAGACCGACCCGGACGCTCCGGCCTACCCGAGCCTCTCGGCCCTCGGGTTCCAGGTGCTGCTGGGGTTGCTGGCGGTGGCGACCGCCGAGGGCGCGCTGCGGTTCGGCGCCGAGTACACCCGGACGAAGTCGCGGGCCTGGGCGACATCAGGGGTCTCCGAGGCGGCCGACGACCCGCTGGTGCGAGTTCGCTACGGGGAGCTGGAGTCGCAGGTGCGCGCCGCTCGGGCGCTCACCGACCGCGCGGCGGCGGCCTGGGTGGCGGCGGCTTCCCGTGGGTGGGAGCTCACCCATGCCGAGCGGGGAGAGGTATCGGTCGAGCTGTCGGCGGTGAAGGTCGTCACCACGCAGGCCGCGCTGGCTGCGACGAACGGGGTCTTCGAGCTGACCGGCGCCCGGGCGACCAAGACCGGCACCGGCCTCGACCGCTTCTGGCGAGACGTCCGCACGCTCACCCTCCACGACCCGGTGTCCCACAAGGCAATCGAGGTAGGCGACCACCTGCTCCGCGGATCGTTCCCCACCCCAAGCGGCTACAGCTAGCCCGACCGCCGGCGTTCACCGACGCCGAGCTGCTGACCGCCGCGACGGCCCAGGCTTTTGCTGCAGGTCAGCTCCGAACGCCGCTGGCTGCGCCTGATCAACGGCCGCCTGCCCGGCACGTTCGCCTCCCTGCCCCGCCAGCCCGGCGACACCACGTTCTGGCACGACGACGTGTGGCTGGCCGACCCCACCCCGGTCGGGGGTGGTGCCTCCCGCGAAACCGTTCGCTCCTGCGCGTTGGCCGAATACGCCCAGTACGGCTCCTGCGCATCGCATCCCCGCTGGTTCTGGTTCCCGCGTCTGCACCTGGTCGCCACCCCCGCCGGACTGCCGATCACGGGGGTTCTGACCGCCGCGAGATCCGACGAACGTGATGTCCTGCTCAACCTGACAAACACCGAACCCGGATTGGCGCCTTTCCGGGGTTCTGAGCGGCTCGGTAACCCCGGAAAGGCGTCAATTCGCGTCGCAGGGAGCTCAGCGGGTGGCGGCGAGTTCGTCGTACGTCGGGAAGTTCTGCGAGATCGTCGAGCCGGTGAAGTTGCCTACCCAGCCGTCGTCGTCGTGGAAGAAGCGCACGGACTTGTACTGCGGGTTCGTCCCCATGTCGAACCAGTGCGTCGTGCCGCCCGGCACGGACAGCAAATCGCCGTCCTCGCAGAACACCGCGTGCACCTTGCCGCCGACGTGCAGGTAGAACACGCCCGAGCCGGACGCGAAGAAGCGGTCCTCGTCGTCGTCGTGGGTGTGCTCGTTGAGGAACTTCGCCCGGGCCGCCTGCACCTGCGACGGCCACGAGGGGTCGTCGCTGGGCCGCATCTGGACCACGTCGACCATCACGTAGCCCTCCTGCTTCGAGACGGCATCGATCCGGTCCTGATATGCGGCCAGGATCTCCTCGTTGGTCGAATCATCCGGAAGATCCCGGAGCGGCCACTGCTCGTACCGGACGCCGTGTTCCTTCAGCACGGCCGCGATCTCGGCCGGCTCCTCGGTCCGCAGCGTCGGCTCGCCCGGGGCATCGTCGACCCAAACAGTCAGTAATGTCATGACAACCTCCGGGTTGCTGAGTACCGCATGCTGAGATTCCTATCTCAGCGGTAGGAGTAATTCCTAGTTGACGTTCATACTCGTCAGCGTGCCAATCACGAACCACATCCGACGCTCCCGTCGGACCATGCTGTTCGCGACCAGCGCTGTTGCTGCGCTGCTCGCCGTCGCTTCCTGCTCGCAGAGCGACTCGACGGAGAGTGACGCATCGTCCTCGCCGTCCACCGGGCCGACCGCCAGTGCGCCCCGCCCGAAGCCGTTCGACGCTTCCCCTGTCACGGTAGCTCTCGTTCGGCAGAGCGGGGCCGGGGACTACTTCGAGGCCTGGGGTCAAGGCGCGCAGAAGCAGGCGACCGCGGCGAACATCAAGCTGACGATCACCGACGCGCGGAACGACAACGCCAAGCAGGCCTCCGACCTGCAGCAGGCGATCGACGCCAAGCCCGCGGCGATCATCGTCGACCACGGTCAGACCGACACGATCGCCCCGCTGGTGAAGAAGGCCGTCGCGGCCGGCATCCCGACGATCGTGTACGACGTCGCGCTGCCCGCCGACGTCACCGGGTACATCGCCACCAGCCAGTCCGACGAGAGCCTGGCCGAGCAGGTCCTCGGCCAGATGATCAAGGACATCGGCCAGGGTCAGAAGGTCGGCCTGGTCTCGGCCACCGGCTTCGCCCCGCTCGACCGGCGCGGCGCGGTCTGGAAGAAAGTCGTCGCCGACAACAAACTCCAGCAGGTGTTCTTCACCGGCAAGGTCACCGAGTCGACCGCGACCGACAACATCCCGCTGGTGGACGCGGCGCTCAAGCAGCACCCGGACGTCAAGGCGATCTTCGCGCCGTACGACGAGATCACCAAGGGCGTCGTCCAGGCCGTCAAGCAGAACAACCTGCAAGACAAGGTCAAGGTCTACGGCATCGACATCTCGAACGCCGACCTCCAGGTCATGACCGAGAGCGGCAGCCCGTGGGTCGCCACCGCGGCCACCGACCCGGGTCAGATCGGCGCGGCGGTCGTCCGCACGATCGCGCTGAAGCTGGCCGGTCAGTTCAACGAGGCCTCGGTGCAGTTCCCCGGCGTGCTGATCACGCAGAAGGTGCTCCAGGACCAGAAGATCACGACCGTCGGTGACGTGGTCAAGGCCGAGCCCAAGCTGAAGCTCGACACGACCTCGGTGGCAGACTGGCTCCCGAACGCCGCCTAACCTGGAAAAACATGACTCCGCCGTTAACTGCCGAACCGCGTACCGAGGCTGTCGTCTCGGTGCGCGGCGTCGGTAAATCCTTCGGGCCGAACGTCGTCCTCAAGGGCGTCGACCTGGAGATCTCGAGCGGCGAGGTCGTCGCTCTGCTCGGCGCCAACGGCGCCGGGAAGTCGACGCTGATCAAGATCCTGGCCGGCGCGCACCCCGATCACACCGGCGAGGTGCTGATCGGGGGCGAGCCGGCCCGGCTCTCCTCCCCCACCGCGGCCCGCGCGCTCGGGATCGCCACCGTTCACCAGCGCGTCCGCGAAGGAATCGTCCCCGGCCTCACGGTCGCCGAGAACCTCGCCTTCGACGAGCTCGCCGGGGGCGGAGCCTCCTGGCTCCTCCGTCGGCGGGAGGTCATGTCCGTCGCCCGGCGCGCGGTCGAGGTCCTCGACCTCGGTTGGTCGGACGCCGTCCTGCGCCGGGACGTCGCCACGCTGGGTATTTCCGACGCTCAGCTGCTGGTCGTCGCCCGCACGCTGCTGCAGCGGCCGCGGCTGCTGATCCTCGACGAGCCGACGTCGGCGCTGTCGTCGGCGGAGGCCGATCGGCTGTTCGGGGTCGTCCGGCAGTTGCGCGCCGACGGGTTGGCCGTCGTGCTGGTGAGCCACCGGCTGGGTGAGGTCGACGCGATCGCCGACCGGGCCGTGGTGCTCCGCGACGGGCGGGTCACGGCCGACGTCGCCAAGCCGCTGAGCTGGCCGGTGATTCTGCCCGCGATGCTCGGGGCCAGCGCCGAGGGCCTCAAGGCCACCGTGCTCGAGCACGACACCCCCGAGACGCCGGCCCCGGAGCGGAAGGCCCCGGACGGCGACCGTCCGGCGGTGGTTCGCTTGCGTCGCGTAAAACTTCTCGACGAGTCACCACCGCTGGACCTGCAGATCTACAACGGCGAGGTCACCGGCATCGTCGGTTTGATCGGGGCCGGGAAGTCTGAGCTGGCGCACGGCCTGTTCGGGTCGGCCGGCTGGACGGCCGGGACGGCCGAGTTCGACGGGCTGGCCCGGCCGCCGCGGACGCCGGGCGAGGCGATCCGGAACGGGATCTACCTCGTGCCGGAGGACCGCGCGGACCAGGCGCTGCTGCCCGGGTGGTCGATCCAGCGGACGCTGAGCCTGCCGTTCATCACCAAGGTCTCCAGCCGGGTGGGCGTGCTCAACGGCGGGAGCGAGCGGGACCGCGCGTCGACCGTCATCGAGAAGCTCGGCATCGTCGCCCGCGGACCGCGGACCGAGCTCAACGAGCTCTCCGGCGGCAACCAGCAGAAGGTCGTGGTCGGGCGCTGGCTGGTCGAGCAGGCCCGGCTGCTGCTGCTGGACGAGCCGTTCCGCGGGGTGGACCTCGGGGCGCGCCGGGACATCGGCGACCAGGTCCGCGCGGTGGCCGGCGCCGGCGGGGCGGTCGTGGTGCTGTCGGCCGACGTGGACGAGGTCTTCGAGATCGCCGACCGGATTCTTGTTCTCGTCGAGGGCGCGCTGACCCTCGACTCCCCTATCACCGAGGTGAGCCGCGACGACGTCGTGCGCGCCTTTTCCGGAGCATAGATGGCCACCGAATCACTGCCTGCCACCTCGTTCGCGGCCCGGGCCCTGCCGGTCCGGGAGGCGATCGTCCGCTACGGGTTCGTCGCGGTCACCGTGATCCTCATCGGCTACTTCCTGATCAGCCAGCCGAACTTCCGGACGTCGTCCAACCTGTGGGGGCTGCTGGTCTACGCGGCCCCGGTCGGCATCGCCGGGCTCGGCGTGACGATCGCGATGACGGTCGGCGGGCTGGACCTGTCGGTGGGCAGCGTGGCCGGGTTCGCGGTGTCGCTGTCGGCCTGGACGATGGTGATCGGCAACCAGGTCGGCGGGGTCGCGATCGGGGTCGCGCTGGTCGCCGGGGCGTTGGTCGGCCTGATCAACGCGGCGCTGATCGTCTGGGCCCGCATACCCGACCTGCTGGCCACGCTGACCACGATGTTCGCGATCCAGGGCCTGAAGCTGGTGCTGGTCGACGGAAAGTCGATCTCCTCGCGGATGACGCTCGACGACGGCTCGACCGCGCCGGGCAAGTTCACCGACGGGTTCCTCTACCTGGCCCAGGGGAAGATCGGGCCGGTGCCGTTCCCGGCGATCCTGCTGATCGTGATCTCGGTGCTGGTCTGGTTCCTGCTGGAGAAGACGCGCTGGGGCCGGCTGCTGTACGCGGTCGGCGCGAACCCCGAGGCCTCGCGGCTGGCCGGGGTGCGGGTGGGGCTCTACCGGAGTGCGGCCTACGTGGCCGCGGGCGTGCTGGCCTCGGTGGCCGGTCTGCTGCTGGCCGCCCGGATCGGCCAGGGCGACGTGTCGGCGGGCAACTCGCTGCTGCTCGACGCCGTGGCCGTGGCGCTGGTAGGCACCTCGGTGCTGGGGCGGAACGTGCCGAACGCCTGGGGAACCGTGCTGGGCGCGATCCTGATCACCACGATGGTTGTCGGATTCAGCATGATGGGCCTGCCGTATTACGTGCAGGATGTCGCGAAGGGCGCGGTGCTGCTCGTCGCGCTGCTGTTCAGCTACACGCTGTCCACCCGCCGGGCCACGCTGCCCGGCCAGCCGACGTAGGGGTGCTTGATGAGTGACCTGCTGGACGTCTCGTCGGTACCGGCGTACGTGGCCTCCGTCGGGGACCTGGCCGCTCGGGTCGGGGACGTGACCGACGTCCGGGAGGTCGGGGACGGGAACCTCAACCTGGTGTTCATCGTGCGGGGCTCGGCGGGCTCGCTGGTGCTGAAGCAGTCGCTGCCGTACGTGCGGACCGACCCGAACTGGCCGATGACCAGGGAGCGGTCGTCGCGGGAGGCGTACGTACTGGCGTCGCACCAGGCTCTTTCTCCGGCGCACGTGCCTTCACTGCTTCATTACGACGAGACGCAGTACGTGCTGGCGTTGGAGGACCTGTCCGATCACCGGGTCTGGCGGACGGTGCTGAACACCCGGGGCTCCTCCCCGTCGGAGGACGACGCGGTGGCCGCGGCCGCTCTCGGGGAGTACATCGGGGCGGTGGGGTTCGGAACCTCGGTGCTCGGCGTGGGGTCGGCGGCGCACAAGCAGGCGGTGGCGCGGGCGATCAACCCGGAGCTGTGCGAGATCACCGAGGATCTGGTGCTGACCGAGCCGTTCGTGTCGCACGACCACAACGTGGTGCACGACTTGAACGTGCCCGACGTCGAGGCGCTGGCCTCCGACGAGGACGTGCTGCACGCGGCCGGGCTGGCCAAGCTGGCGTTCATGACCCGGGCCGAGTCGTTGCTGCACGGGGACCTGCACACCGGGTCGGTGTTCGTGCGCTTCGGTTCCGCGCCGTCGGTGCGGGTGTTCGACTCGGAGTTCGGGTTCTACGGGCCGCTCGGGTTCGACCTGGGGATGCTCTGGGGGAACTACGTGCTGGCGGCCGCGCGGGCGGTGGCGATGGGTCAGTCGCCCCGGGCGATGCAGTTGCTCGGACTCGGGCGGATCACCTGGAACGCGTTCGAGGCGGCGTACCGGGAGCGGTGGGGGTCGCGGTTCGATCCGCGGGTGTTCGGGGACGCGTTCCTGTCGTCGTATCTGACGCAGGTCTGGGAGGACGCGGTGACGTACGCGGGGGCCGAGGTGGCTCGCCGGGTGATCGGGTTCGCGAAGGTCGCGGACATCGAGTCGCTGCCCGAGTCGCAGCGGGTGGTGGCGGCGCGGGTGGCGCTTCGCGCCTCCCGTTCGCTGATCACGCACACGCTGCACGGAGGCACCGGACCGCATCCGACCGCGCTGACCGACATCGCCGCCGCGCCGCTGGGGCTGTCGTAGGCCGGTGGTGGGCGACCGTGCTGGTCGCCCTGCTGGTCGTGGCCGGCTGCTCGGAGCCGGAACCGTCTGCTCCGCCCTCGCCGGTCTCGTCGGTCTCGCCGGTCTCCTCGGGGAAGTACTGGACGCCTGCGCCCGGGACCACCTGGCAGTGGCAGCTGTCCGGGACCGTCGACCGGTCGGTCGACGTCGCGGTCTACGACATCGACGGGTTCACGAACGGCGCCGACGTCGTGGCGTCGCTGCACGCGGCCGGCCGGAAGGTCATCTGCTACGTCAACGTCGGCGCGGCCGAGGACTTCCGGTCGGACTACCGGAAGTTCCCGGCCGCGGTGCTCGGAAAGGGCCTGGACGGCTGGCCGGGCGAGCGCTGGCTCGACGTCCGGCGCTGGGAGTCCTTGGAACCGATCATGTCGGCGCGGTTCGACATGTGCCGGACCAAGGGCTTCGACGCGATCGAGCCCGACAACGTCGACGGGTTCGCGAACGACAGCGGTTTTCCGCTGACTTCGGCCGACCAGTTGACCTACAACCGCCGGATCGCCGCGCTCGCCCACTCGCGTGGGCTCTCGATCGGGCTCAAGAACGACCTGGAGCAGGTGCCCGACCTGGTGAACGACTTCCAGTTCGCGGTCAACGAGGAGTGCCTCGCCTATGACGAGTGTTCCGAGCTGAAGCCTTTCGTCGACGCCGGCAAGGCGGTGTTCCACGTCGAGTACTCCGACGAACCCTGCCGGAAGACGACCCCGCCCGGCTTCAGCTCACTGCGCAAGAACCTCGAGCTCGACGCGTTCGTCAGGCCGTGTACGCCCCGGCGTTGAGGTCCTCCAGCAGCGTGGCGTGCGTGGGCTCCCAGCCGAGCCGCTCCCGGGTGAGCGTGTTCGAGGCGAGGATGTCGCCGCTGTAGACCATGCCGATGAACCCGAGCCGGGTCTGGGCCTCCTCGGCGGTGATCGACTCGGTCGGCACGCCCAGCTGGCGGCCGATCGCCTCGGCGATCTCCCGGGTGGGGACGCCTTCCTCGGCGATCGCGTGGACGATGCTGCCGGGCGCCGACTTCTCCAGCGCCAGCGCGACGGCCGTGGCCGCGTCGTCGCGGTGCACCGCGGCCCAGTGGTTGGCGCCGTCGCCGACGTATCCCGCCGCGCCCTGCTGCCGGGCCGCCTGGACGAGGTAGGCGATGAAGCCGTGGTCGCCGACGCCGTGCACGGTGGGCGCGAACCGTAGCGACACCGAACGGATGCCCCGGTCGGCGTAGCTCAGCGCGAGCTGCTCGCCGCCTCCGCGCGGCGCCTGGGGGCCGGAGAACGGGGTCGCGTCCTCCTCGGTGAGCACCTGGCCGGGCTTGATGAACGCCACCCCGGAGGCGAACAGGAACGGCTTGTCGGTGCCCGCGAGCACGTCGCCGAACATCTCGACCGCGGCCCGCTCGGTCGATCCGGCGGCGGCGAAGTCGTCGTGGTTGAAGGCCAGGTGGACGACGCCGTCGGCGGTCTCGGCGACCTTCCGCAGGCTGTCGAGGTCGTCGAGGTTGCCGCGGACGGCCTCCGCGCCCATCGCTTCGACCTTGGCGGCCCCCTCGTCCGTCCGGGCCAGGCCGACGACCTGGTGGCCGGCCTTGATCAGCTCGGGGACGACGCCGGAGGCGATCCAGCCGGACGCACCGGTGACAAAAACGCGCATGACTCTCTCCTAGCGATGTCAGTGGCTGACATCGACGCTACACCCTGATGTCAGGGACTGCCATCACTAGAATGGGTCCGTGGCGCGATGGGAACCCGGGGTCCGGGAACGGCTGTTGATGGCGGCACTCGACGCCTTCACCGAAGAGGGCTTCGAGCAGACGACGGTGGCCGGCCTGGCCGAGCGGGCCGGCGTCACCGAGCGGACGTTCTTCCGGCATTTCGCCGACAAGCGCGAGGTGCTGTTCCAGGGGTCGTCGGCGCTGCAGGACGGCGTGACCCAGGCCATCGCGGCGGCGCCGGACGGGCTCGACCTGATCGAGGTCGTCACCAGGGCGTTCGAGTCGGTCGGCCCGTTCTTCGCCGAGCGTCACGAGTTCGCCCGCCGCCGCGCCGCCGCGATCGCGTCCAACACCAGCCTGTTGGAGCGCGAGCTGCTCAAGCTGTCCGCGCTCAAGGCGGCCAACGCCGACGCCCTCCGCGCCCGGGGCGTCCCGGATGCCGACGCGGTGCTGGCCGCGGAGTTCGGCGCGGCGATCTTCCACGTCGGCTTTCAGCGCTGGGTAGACGATTCGACCGGCGTCGGCCTGGACCGGCACGTCCGGCAGGTGGCAGACGATTTGAAGGCGCTGATCACCAGGGGATGATCCCGTCGGCGTCCCCGCCCAGGAGCGATCGGTCACCCCAGACCCGGCCGGTCTCGGCGTCGGTCTCGCCCGTGGCCAGCGCCACCACGACCGACGCGCCCTGCTCGGCGGTCCGGTAGCCGGCGTGACCGTTGAGGTCGGTCGCGCAGTAGCCCGGGTTGGCGGCCAGCACCGGGAACGGCAGTTCCTTGGCGTACATCGCGGTCACCATGTTCAACGCGGTCTTCGACGCCGGGTACGGGATTCCGACCAGCGCGGCCAGCGGGCTCGCCGGGTCGGTCACCGCGGTGATCGACCCGACCTCGCTGGAGACGTTCACGATCCGGGCGCCGTCCGACGCGCGCAGCAGCGGCAGGAACGCGTTGGTCACGGCGACGACGCCGAAGACGTTCGTCTCGAACACCTGCCGGAGCGCGGCCCGGGGCGTCGTGCTCGGGCTTCCGTGGTGGTCCCCGATCAGCCCCGCGTTGTTGACGAGCAGGTCGAGGTGCGCGTGCTCGGCGGCCACTCGGGCGGCGGCCTTCTCGATCGAGGCATCGTCGGTCACGTCCAGCGGCACGAACGTCGCTCCGAGCGCGTCCGCCGCCGCGCGGCCCCGGCCCTCGTCCCGCGCGGCCACGAGGACGGTGAAGCCGCGGGCGACGAGCAGGCGAGCGGTCTCGTAGCCGATGCCCTTGTTGGCTCCGGTGATGAGTGCGATCTGTGTCATGCGCTCAGTTTTTGGGGGCGGGGAGCGCGGGACCAGAGACGGGAAGAGCCTGGTATCCGCGGTACCACCCGCGGCTGTTCACTCTGCGGGACCCTGGTGACATGAACCCGCGCGAGGAGACCGCCGCGTTCCTGCGCGCCCGGCGGGCCCGGTTGCGGCCCTCCGACGTCGGGCTCCCGGACGGCGTCCGCCGCCGGACGCCGGGGCTGCGGCGCCAGGAGGTCGCGCAGCTCGCCGGGATGTCGATCGACTACTACATCCGGCTCGAACAGGGGCGCGGCCCGAGCCCGTCGAAACAGGTGCTCACCGCGCTGGCCCGAGCCCTGATGCTGACGCGCGACGAGCGCGACTACCTGTTCCGGATCGCGGGTCAGCACCCGCCGGCCGCGCCCGCGCCGTCGCGCGAACTGACGCCGGCGATCCGCGTCCTGCTCGCCTCGCTGAAGGACGTCCCGGCTTACGTCGTCGACGCGGCCTACACGGTGCTGGCCTGGAACGACCTGGCGGTCCACTTCCTCAGCGATCTCTCGCTGGTCCCCGAGGCCGACCGCAACATGATCCGCTGGATGTTCCGCCACCCCCACGGCGACGACTCGTTCACCCGCTCGACGGTCGCCGACCTGCGGGCCGCCTACGCCCGCTACCCCGGCGACCCGGGCATCGAGTCGCTGGTCACCGAGCTGCTCGGTACGTCGCCGCGGTTCGCCGAGTTCTGGTCGGCCCACGACGTCGAGGAGCGTCGCCGGATCGTGAAGAGCGTGGTGTCGCCGCGGCTCGGTCCGCTCGAGTTCGAGTGCCAGGTGCTGCAGATTCCGGAGACCGGCCAGCGGATCATCGTGTACTGCGCCGAGCCCGGCTCCCCCACCGCCGAGGTCTTCCGCAGTCTGTCCGCCGTCGGCCCGTGAGCGCGGCCGTCCCAGAACCCACCGACCAGACCCTGACTCAGGGCACTAGTAGCGGCGTGGGGTGTAGACGCCGTGTCGGGTGGTTCGGGTTCTGGACGAGCCCACGATCAGCAGGGTTCGCATGTCTACAGTGGACACGTCCAGGGCCGCCAAGCCCACCACCTCGACGTGTTCGGTCGGGCCACCGACGTCTCGCCCCACCACCACCGGGGTCTCCGGCGCCCGGTGCCGCAGGAGCAGTTGGTGCGCGGCCTCGATCTGGTGCCTCCGGAACTTCGACGCCGGGTTGTAGATCGCTATCACGAAATCGGCGCTCGCGGCGGCGGACAGGCGCGCTTCGATGACGTCCCACGGCTTGAGGCGATCCGACAGCGAGATGATGCAGAAGTCGTGCCCCAGCGGCGCCCCGACCCGGGACGCCACCGCCTGGGCCGCGGTCAGCCCCGGCACCACGCGCACCGGAACGTCGGCCCAGCGCGGATCGTCCGCCACCTCGAGCACCGCCGCCGCCATCGCGAACACGCCCGGATCGCCGGACGACACGACCGCGACCCTCGAGCCCTTCAGCGCCAGATCCAGCGCGAACGCGGCCCGCTCGGCCTCGACGCGGTTGTCCGACGCGTGTCGTCGCTGGCGCGGGTTGGCCGGCACCCGGTCGAGGTACGGCCCGTACCCGACCAGGTCGTCGGCCGCCGCCAGCGCCTCCCGGGCCTCCGGCGTCTGCCATTCCCGTCCAGCCGGCCCGAGCCCGACGACCACCACCTCCCCCGCCCCGCCCTCCGCCGCTTCCGCGGCGGCCGCGCCCCCGGCGACCGCGCCCGGACCCCCCAACCCCGGAGACAACCGACTCGGCAACACCGCCATCGAGAAGTACGGCACCGACCCCGGATCCACCGACCCCAACGCCGCCACCCGCTCCGACCCCGTCGAAGCCCGCTCCACGTACCACGCCTCGTCCAGCCGCCCAGCCGCCTCCAACGCCGACCGCACCGACCCGAACGTCCGCCCCAGCTTCATCACGACCGCCGGGTCCTCCCCGGCCAGCCGCGCGGCCAACTCCGGCGACGGCAGCGTCCCCGGCAATACGGTCAGCACCTCGTCCCGCTCCACCAGCGGCCGCCCCAGCGCCGCCGACGCCCCGCTCACCGACGTCACCCCCGGCACCACGAGAGCCTCGTAACGCCCGGCCAGCCGCTTGTGCAGGTGCATGTACGACCCGTAGAAGAACGGATCCCCCTCGGCGAGCACCACCACGTCCCGCCCGGCGTCCAGATGCACGGACAGCCGGGCCGCGCACGACTCGTAGAACTCGTCGATCGCGCCCTGGTACCCGCCCGGGTGCGAGGTCGTCTCGGTCGTGACCGGGTAGACCAGCTGCTCCTCGATCTGACCCTCGCGCAGGTAGGGCTCGGCCACCGACCGGGCGACGCTCCGCCCGTGCCGCGCCGAGTGGTACGCGATCACCGGCGCCGACGAGATCAGCCGCGCGGCCTTCACGGTCACCAGCTCCGGGTCGCCCGGCCCGACCCCGACCCCGTACAACCGCCCGCTCATCACTCGTCCTCGCTGGCCAGCGCGTTGAGCGCACCGGCCGTCATCGCGCTGCCGCCCCGGCGTCCGCGCACGATCAGGTACTCCAGCCCGAGGTCGTTCGCGGCCAGCGCGTCCTTGGACTCGGCCGCGCCGATGAAGCCCACCGGGATCCCCAGCACGGCGGCCGGTCGCCCGGCTCCGGCCGCGACCATGTCCAGCAGGTGGAACAGCGCCGTCGGCGCGTTCCCGATCGCGACGACCGAGCCTTCCAGCCGGTCGCGCCAGAGTTCCACCGCGGCCGCGCTGCGAGTCGTCCCGAGCGACGAAGCCAGCCCGGGCACCGAGGCGTCGGACAGCGTGCAGATCACGTCGTTCGACGCGGGCAGCCGCCGCCGGGTCACGCCGGCCGCCACCATCTGCGCGTCGCAGAAGATCGGCGCCCCGGCCCGCAGCGCGGCCACCGCGGCCGGTACCGCGCCGGCCGAGAACGCCAGGTCGTCGACCAGGTCGACCATCCCGCACGAGTGGATCATCCGCACCGCGACCCGGGCCACGTCGTCCGGGAGCCCGCCCAGGTCGGCCTCGGCCCGGATCGTCGCGAACGACCGACGGTAGATCTCCGCCCCGTCGCGGATGTACTGCCCACTCACTCGCTGCCCCTTCGTGCCGCCGCGACGGTCGCGGCCAGCTCCTCCACCCGCACGTCCCCGCCGTCGACCCGGTACCCGTCGTCGGTGGCCAGCACGTCCACGTGCGCGCCGGCCGGCCGCCCGCACCGCCGTTCACACCCGGCGAAGTGCACGGCCGACCCGCCGTCGGCCAGCAACGACAACGCTCTGGACGCGTCGCCGCGGACGTCCGCGCGTGACTTCGCGCAGCCGGGGAGCCCCGTACAGGCGGTGGCGGTCGCCCACGCGGACGTCGGGTCGGTGACCAGCCCGGCCGCGTCCAGCGTCGTCACGATCGCAGGCGCGTCCGCGGCCGGAATCCCGGGGAGCACCACCCCTCGCCACGGAGTGACGATGATCTCGTCCCGGGCCACCCGCCCGATCACCTGCATCTGGGCGACGGTCAGCCGCCCGAGCGGAGCGCCCACCCCGATCGCCGAGCCGAGGACGCCCAGGAGCACCGGCGGGCCCACCGAATCGCCGGCTCCCCGGACGTCCGCCTGGTGGGGGAGGCCGAGAACGTCGGAGAGCCGCCGCGCGACGCGGGCCGACCCGTCGTCCAGATCGGAGAGACGCCAGGCCGCGGAGGCCTGAGCCTCGCGCTCGGCGAGGAAGCACCGGGCGGCGGCGATCGAGGCAGCGACGGCCTGGTCGGCAGCGACCCGCAGCCCGGAATCGACGCCGGCCAGCAACAGACGGTCGGCGCCGAGCAGCACGGTCACGTCCGCACCCAGCCCGGCCACGTCCCGGTCGACGTCGACCGCGAACAGGAACCGGCCGGACAGCGCGGCCAGGTCCGGCGCGGCGCACAACGCCTGGTCCAGCGCGGTCACCACCGCCTGCGCCCCACCCAGCGGCGACGCGACGATGTTCCGGACCCGTTCGTGCGTCTCCGACGGCAACAACCCGACCGAGGCCAGCCGCTCCGCGAGCGGCCCGGTGTCCGACACGCCACGAATTTGGACGTTCGCCCGAGAAGTCAACTCGATCGGACCGAACGCCCGGAGAGCGTCCCATTGCGTGAGGCTCAGCACACCGCCCGGGACGCGGACCCGGGCCAGACCGCCGTCCGCGGCCGGGTGGACCTGCAACGCGCCAGGGCAGCGGTCGGCAGCCGCGCGACGAGGAGCGGACGGAGCAGTGGGCACACGCCGGATGCTACGTGCCGCCCGGCAAGCCGCAATTGGGCCCACTTGACGGAAGCGTCACTGATCCGCAGTGTTGAGAGGCCATGAGCGGTGCGCCGTCGCCGAACCACGACCCGGGGCGCGGACCCCGAGTGAGGACGCCCGCGTGATTCTGCTGCTGTCGACTTCCGACACCGACCTGCTCTCGGCGCGGGCGAGCGGCGCGCCCTACCGGCTCGCGAACCCGGCCCGCACGTCCGTCGACGACCTGCCCGGCCTGCTCGACGGCGTCGACCTCGTCGTCGTCCGTATCCTCGGCGGACGCCGGGCCTGGGAAGAGGGCCTCGACGCGCTGCTGACCGGCCCGCGGCCGGTCGTCGTGCTCGGCGGGGAGGTCGCGCCGGACGCGGACCTGATGCAGCTCTCGACCGTGCCGGCCGGCGTCGCGGCGGAGGCGCACGCGTACCTCGCGCAGGGCGGGGCGCCCAACCTGGAGCAGCTGCACCACTTCCTCAGCGACACGATCCTGCTGACCGGCCTGGGCTTCGCCCCACCGGTCGACACCCCGACCTGGGGCGTGCTCTCCCGCGAGGCCGGACGCACCGAGCGCACCGGGGGCCCGACGATCGCGGTGCTGTACTACCGGGCCCATCACGTGGCCGGGAACACCGGGTTCGTCCATGCGCTGTGCGACGCGATCGAGGACGCGGGCGGGCAGGCGCTGCCGGTGTTCTGCGCCTCGCTGCGTACCGCGCCGGCCGAGCTGCTCGAGGTCCTGCGACGCGCGGACGCGCTGGTCGTGACCGTGCTCGCGGCCGGCGGCACCAAGCCGGCCACGGCGAGCGCCGGTGGCGACGACGACGCCTGGGACGTCGGTGCGCTGGCCGCGCTCGACGTCCCGATCCTGCAGGGCCTCTGCCTGACCAGCAGCCGCTCGACCTGGGACGCCAGCGACGACGGGCTTTCGCCCCTGGACAACGCGACCCAGGTCGCGATCCCGGAGTTCGACGGCCGGATCATCACGGTCCCGTTCTCGTTCAAGGAGATCGACGACGACGGGCTGACCGTCTACGTCGCCGACCCCGAGCGGGCCGCCCGGGTGGCCGGCATCGCGGTGAAGCACGGGGTTCTCCGGCACATCCCGGCGGGTGCGAAAAGGGTGGCGCTCATGCTCAGCGCCTACCCCACGAAGCACGCCCGGGTGGGCAACGCGGTGGGCCTCGACACCCCGGCCTCGGCGGTGAAGCTCCTGGCCGCGCTGCGGGAGGCCGGGTACGACATCGGCGAACTCCCGGGCGTCGAGAACCAGGACGGCGACGCGCTGATCCACGCGCTGATCGCGGCCGGTGGGCACGACACGGCCTGGCTCACCGAGGAGCAGCTGGCCGCGAACCCGGTGCGGATTTCGAAGGCGGCCTACCAGGCATATTTCGAAACCCTGGACGCCGACCTGCGCGACGCGATGGAGCGCCACTGGGGGCCGCCCCCTGGCGAGCTGTACGTCCACGACGGCGACATCGTGCTGGCCGCGCTGCGGGCCGGGAACGTCGTCGTGATGATCCAGCCGCCGCGCGGGTTCGGCGAGAACCCGGTCGCGATCTACCACGACCCCGACCTGCCGCCGAGCCACCACTACCTGGCCGCGTACCACTGGCTGGCCGCCGACTTCGGCGCCGACGCGGTCGTCCACCTGGGCAAACACGGCAACCTGGAGTGGCTGCCGGGGAAGACCGTCGGGATGTCGGCCGCCGACGGGTCCGACGCGGCCCTCGGGAACCTGCCGCTGATCTACCCGTTCCTGGTCAACGACCCGGGCGAGGGGACGCAGGCCAAGCGACGCACGCACGCCACGCTGGTGGATCACCTGGTGCCGCCGATGGCCCGCGCGGACTCCTACGGCGACATCGCCCGGCTCGAGCAGCTGCTCGACGAGCACGCGAACATCGCGGCGCTCGACCCGGCGAAGCTCCCGGCGATCCGGGCCCAGATCTGGACGCTGATCCAGGCCGCGCGCCTCGACCACGACCTGGGGCTGGACGACCGCCCGCACGACGCCGAGTTCGACGACTTCATCCTGCACGTGGACGGGTGGCTCTGCGAGGTGAAGGACGTCCAGATCCGGGACGGCCTGCACGTGCTGGGGTCGGCGCCGGTCGGCGAGGCCCGGGTCAACCTGGTACTCGCGATGCTGCGGGCCCGGCAGATGTGGGCCGGCCAGGTCGCCGCGCTGCCCGGTCTGCGCGAGGCGCTCGGCCTGGTCGAGAACGACTCCGCGCGGTCGAACGTGGACGAGGTCGAGGCCCTGGCCCGTTCGCTGGTCGCGGAGATGGAAGCCCGCGACTGGGACCCGGCGGCCGCGGCCGACGTCACCGCCTCCGTCCTGGATCCACGACTTTCCGGGGTTGTGAGGGGCTCGGAGACCCCGGAAAGTCGTCAATCCGTCGACCGCTCGCTCGTGGCGCGGGTGCTCACGTTCGCGGCCACCGAGGTCGTTCCGCGGCTGGCGAAGACCACCGACGAGATGACGCACGTCCTGCACGCGCTGAACGGGGGATACGTCCCGGCCGGGCCGAGTGGCTCGCCGCTGCGCGGGCTGATCAACACGCTGCCGACCGGGCGGAACTTCTACTCGGTCGACCCCAAGGCGGTGCCGAGCCGGCTGGCCTGGGAGACCGGCTCGGCGATGGCCGACTCCCTGCTGGCGAGGTACCGCGAGGACACCGGCGACTGGCCGCGCTCGGTCGGTCTCTCGATCTGGGGCACCTCGGCGATGCGCACGGCCGGTGACGACATCGCCGAGGTCCTCGCGCTGCTCGGCGTCCGCCCGCTCTGGGACGAGGCCTCCCGTCGGGTCACCGGCCTCGAGCTCATCCCGCGCCACGAACTCGACCGCCCCCGCATCGACGTCACGATCCGGATCTCGGGCTTCTTCCGGGACGCGTTCCCGCACGTCGTGGCCCTGCTCGACGACGCCGTGCAGCTGGTCGCCAAGCTCGACGAACCCGACAACTACGTGCGCGACCACGTGCTGGCCGACGTCGAAGAACATCACGACGAACGCCGGGCCACGCTGCGGCTGTTCGGCTCCAAGCCCGGCGCCTACGGGGCGGGCATCCTCCAGGCCATCGACTCGCGCACCTGGCGCGACGACAAAGACCTGGCCGAGGTCTACGCGGTCTGGGGCGGCTTCGCCTACGGCCGCGACGTCGACGGGATCCCGGCCCGCCCGGACATGGAGAACGCCTACCGGCGGATCAACGTCGCCGCGAAGAACGTCGACACGACCGAGCACGACATCGCCGACTCCGACGACTACTTCCAGTACCACGGCGGCATGATCGCGACGGTCCGCGCGCTGACCGGCGCCGCACCCAAGGCCTACATCGGCGACAGCACCCGCCCGGACGCCGTCCGCACCCGGTCGCTGCACGAGGAGACGGCCCGGGTGTTCCGGGCCCGGGTCGTCAACCCGCGCTGGATCGAGGCCATGCGCAGGCACGGTTACAAGGGCGCGTTCGAGCTGGCCGCGACCGTCGACTACCTGTTCGGCTACGACGCCACCGCGGGCGTCGTCGCCGACTGGATGTACGAGAACCTGGCGCAGACCTACGCGCTCGACGAGGAGAACCAGAAGTTCTTCACCGAGTCCAACCCGTGGGCGCTGCACGCGATCACCGAGCGGCTGATCGAAGCCGCGAACCGGGGCCTGTGGGAGCACCCCTCGCCGGCCACGCTGGACGCGTTGCAGGAGCTCTACCTGGCCACCGAGGGCGACCTCGAGGACGAGTAGTTCAGCTCGGTCCCGGGCTCGGCGCGACCCCTACCCTCGCCGGTATGCGGCGCACCGAGCCCGGCCTCCTGGCCACCCTGTTGCTGATCGCGGCGTTCCTCGGCGTCTGCGCCGTCCCGGTCCTGGTGTACCAGGGCTTCTGGGCGGGATTCCTGGTCGGCGACGACGCTCAGGCCCAGGCCCGCTCCGACCACCTCATGCTCGCCGCCCTGATCGTGGCCCTGGTGGCGTCGTCGGTCGGGATCGCCGTGGGCTGGTGGGTGCGGTTGACCGCGACGATCGTCGTGATGACGGTCGTGCTGGCCGTTGCCGGCTCGATCGCCCTGCTCGCGGCGGCGAAGTACGACCCGCCGACGCCGCAGCCGGGACCGATTCATTGCCAGGAGCACAGTGGCGGTGACAACGAGTGCCCGGGTGACTGACCCCGCTCCCGGGGAACGAATCGTCGCTAGTCAAGATTGAAAGGAAGGCGGCGACGACGGAGGAAGCTCGATGACGGTGGTGCTCGAACCGGACGACGTCTGGGCCTACCTGGTCGAGCGCAACCTCGCCGCAGGCACCGGCACCGTGCGCGAAGTCGGCGACGGCAACATGAACCGGGTCTTCCTCGCAATTCCCGACGATCCCGCCGTGCCGAGCGTCGCGGTCAAGCAGGCACCGCCCTGGATCCAGAAGCTCGGCCCCTCGTCCCCGATGAGCCCCGAGCGGGCGCTGATCGAGGCCCGTGCCCTCCGCACGTTCGCCGAGTACGCGCCCAAGCAGACCCCGGACGTCCTCGACGTCGACGAGGAGCGCTTCGCGTTCACGATGGAGGACCTGTCCGACCTCACGGTGCTGCGCACCGCGCTGAACCGGGGCGCGGCCATCGGCACCACGTCGGCCGAGGTCGGCGAGCTGGTCGGACGGGTGACGTTCGCGACGAGCGTGGCCGGCGCCGAACCGCGGGAGCGGGCCGATCTGCTGGCCCGGTCGGTGAACCCGCTGCTGGCCGAGGTGACGTTGCAGTACCTGCTCGGCGACCCGTTCGTCGAGGCCGAGCACAACTCGAACCATCCCTCGCTCGACGGGGCCGTCCGGAACCTGCGCGAGGACCCGGCCGTCCGGACCGAGCTCGCCACGCTGCGGGCCGCGTTCGGTTCCAGCGCCCAGGCGCTCGTCCACGGCGACCTGCACAGCGGCAGCGTCATGGTCGGCGTCCGGAACGGCGAGCCGGTCGTCCGGGTCATCGACCCCGAGTTCGCGATGGTCGGCCCGATCGGCCTCGACCTGGGTCTCTACCTGGCCAATGTGGTCATCGCCGCGGTGCGGTCGCGGAACACCGACCACCTGGCCTCGATCGAGGGCCTCTGGGACGCGTTCTGCGCGGCCTGGCGCGACGGCTGGCCGGACCGCGTCGACCCGCTCCTCGACGACGGCTGGCTGCTGCGTCACCTCCGGAACGTCTGGCACGACTCGCTGGGGTTCGCCGCCGTCGAGATGGTTCGCCGGGTGGCCGGCTACTCGCACGCGTCCGACTTGGAGACGTTGCCCGACCCCGGACCGGCCTCCGCCGTCGTTCTCGGCCTCGGCCACCGGCTGCTGGTCGACCGGGGCGTCTGCGGCGGCGAGGGTGGACGTCCGGATCCGCGTGCGTTGGCGCACCTGGTCAGCACCATGTGGGAGCGTTCGTGAACAGGCCGGTACTCGACGACAGCGTCCGACTGACCGACGAGGGTGTCCTCATCCTCGACCGTCGCGTTTTCCCCGCGCGTCAGGAATGGGTCCTGGCCCGCTCCGCGGGCGAGGTCGCGGTCGCGATCCGCGAGATGGTCACGCAGAGCTCCGGTCCGTTCTACGCCGGACTGGCGGGCCTCCGCCTGAGCGCTCGCCTCCATCGTGGTGACGGCGTCGAGACTGCTCTCAAAGCTTTGGTGGACGACGGTGAGCTGCTCACCGCGGCCCGGCCGACGAACAACCACGTGCGGGACGCGGTGCGCGAGGTCCTGGCCGCGGTCTCTCTCGCGGCTCCGGACTCGGCCGAGGAGCTGGCCGAGATCGTCGAGGCGGAGACGGGCCGGCTGGAGTCGGCCTACCGCGGAGGCAGCGCCGAGCTCGGCCGGCTGACCGCGGCCCTGATCCCGGACGGCGCCCGGGTGATGACCCACTGCTGGATGGACGCGTACCTGATCGGCGTGGTCCAGGAGGCTGCTTCGGCCGGCCGCAGCTACGAGTGGGTGGTCACCGAGACCCGCCCGTACCTGCAGGGCGCCCGGCTGACCGCGCACACGCTGGCCGAGATGGGGCAGAAACTGACCCTCATCACCGACGGCACCGCGGCCGCCGCGATGTCGCCGCAGTCGACGCTCGGCCCGATCGACGCGCTGGTCACCGCGGCCGACCGGGTGACGATGGACGGGCACGTGATCAACAAGGTCGGGACGCTCGGCCACGCGATCGCGGCCTCGGCGTTCGATATCCCGTTCTATGCGCTGGTGCTGGCCCCGGATCGCACCGCGGCAACCGCGTCCGACGTGGTGATCGAGGAGCGGGACGGCGCCGAGGTGCTGTCGACGCTCGGCTCGCGGACGGCGTCGTCGCTGGTCGAGCGGGGCTACTACCCGGCGTTCGACGTCACGCCGCCACGGTTCGTCCGGCGCATCGTCACCGACCGAGGTGTTTTCGAGCCGGCGCGGGTCGGCGAGTACCACAGGGAGATCTCATGACCCACACCGCACGCGTGGTCGTCCTCGACATCGAGGGCACGACCAGCGCGGCCGGTTTCGTCCAGGGCGATCTGTACGACTACGCGCGGCCGCGGCTGCGGCCGTGGATCGAGGCGCACGCCGACGATCCGGCGATCGCGGCGGCCGTCTCCCAGACGCGGGCCGACGGTGGGTTGTCGCCCGACGCCGATGTGGACGCGGTCGTCGCGGTCCTGCACGGCTGGATGGACGCCGACGTGAAGGCGACGCCGCTGAAGACGATCCAGGGCCAGCTCTGGGCGGCCGGGTTCGCGGCCGGCGAGCTGCAGTCGCACTTCTTCGCCGACGTGGTGCCGCAGCTGCGGGCCTGGCACGAGCGCGGGGTGCGGCTGGCGGTGTTCTCGTCCGGGTCGGTGGCCAGCCAGGTGCCGTGGTTCCGGCACGCCGACGCCGGTGATCTGACGCCGATGATCGAGGACTACTTCGACACGGTCAGCGCCGGGAGCAAGCGCGAAGCGTCGTCGTACGAGAAGATCGCCTCCGCGCTCGGGGTGGCCGGGAACGAGGCGCTGTTCCTCACCGACCTGCCCGCCGAGCTGGACGCGGCGACCGCGGCGGGGTGGCAGGTGGTCGGCGTCCGCCGGGAGGGCGAACCGAACTACGGCGGGGATTTCGGCCGCCACCCGGTCGTGGCGACGTTCGACGAGGTGGACGTGGTCGCCCCGGGCGGGTTCGCCGCGGGAGCCGGCCGCGCGGCCGGCGGGTTTGCGGCGGGAGCCGGGCCCGCGGCGGATGGGGGCGCGGGCGGGTTCGCGGCGGGGGCCGCCGGCGAGGCGGACGGGGAGCAGTCGTGAGTGCACCGGACTTCCGGACGGACTTCCGCGGGGCGCTGGAAGGCGCCGGCCGCGCGCTGGCCGCCGAAGCGGCGCGGTTCGCCGGCATCGGCTGGATGCGGGGCACCTCGGGGAACCTCTCGATCGTGCTCAACCGCGACCCGCTGCGCCTGGCGGTGACGGTCAGCGGCCTCGACAAGGGCGAGCTGACCAGCAGCGACGTCGTCGTCGTGGACGAGTTCGGAGCCGCCGTGCCCGAGCAGCCAAGGCCCGACCTGATCCCGTCGGCCGAGGCCGAACTGCACGCCCGGGTAGCCGCGCTCTCCGGCGCGGGCGCGGTGGTGCACGTGCACGCGCTGCAGGCCGTCCTGGCCGGACACTGGTGGCCGGAGGGCATCGAGCTGCGCGACCTCGAGATGCTCAAGGGCATCGGCCGGCTGGCGCACGACGAGACCGTCACGATCCCGGTAGTGCCGAACTCCCAGGACATGAAGGTGCTCGGCGACGACGTGGCCAAGGTCTTCGACCCGGGCGTCCCCGCGGTCGTCGTCGCGAGGCACGGCATGTACGCCTGGGGCCGCGACCTGCTGCAGGCCCGTCACCACACCGAGATCGTCGAGTTCCTGCTCCAGTTCAAGGTCGAGACGCGCGGCTGAGCCGACCGAACCGGCTCAGGGCACGTTCCAGGGTGTCAGTGAGACGGTCAACGTGTCGTTGTCGCGAGCGATCGAGTCGACGTGAAAGCGCACGATCTTCTGCGTGATGCCCTCGCTCGACGCGTTCGCTCGGGAGGTCAGGACGCAGACCGTCAGGTTCGCGGCCGAGGCCATGCTGCTGACGCTCGCCGAGGACCGGATGGCTTCGACGCAGTCGCCGGCCGAGGACTGGGCCGATTGGACGGGTGCGACCCGATCGGCGTCCTGGAAGTTGAGCGTGCCGTTTCCGCCACCGGCCACGTAGGTGACGTCGCCGCCGTTCTCCGGTCGGACGCGGGGCTCGTCGACGTCGATGTGGACGAAGTCGCCACCGGACTGGACGGTCAGCGTCTGGTTCTCGTACGCGGACTGGTAGGTCGACGAGGGATCGAGCTGGCCGGGGTCGAGCGGGGAATTCTCCCCCGACGGGACCGGGGCGACGGAGACGGCCGAACTGGGTTCGGCCGGCGCCGGAGCCGAGGACGGCAGTGGCTGCGCCACGACGTCGCTGTCTCCGTTGCCTCCGGACCGGGCCAACGCGAGCCCGGCGACGATCAGCGACAACACGGCGACCCCGAGGGCGATAGCGGCAATCACAACGCCCGGCGCGCCTCCGGTTCTCCTTTTCGGCCCACCGCTCGGCTGCATGATCTTCCCCCCGTACCAGATGTGCATCGGATTCAGGGCGGCACGTTATTGGTTCGCTCCCGCCCGGGCCAGTGGTCATTGCAGCCAATTACTCAACTCGATTCGGTCTCCGCCGAGTCGGCTGTTCGGCTGATCAGGTCGGTCGGTGTTCCGGCTCCACCCGGCGCGTGCATAATCCGCCTGGTGACCATGGATTCGAAGCGGCCTCCGGCTTCGGGAGGCGAGGTGCGGAGCAATTCCGGTAGACGGCGTACGACGACACGGCGGCTGACGCTGGTCGCCGAGTTGGCGACCGTTCTGAGCTTGCTGGTGGGGCTCGTTGCGTGGCTGTTTCCGCGCTCCGACCAGCCGGGCTCGGGTCCTCCCGCGGCAACCGGATCCGCATCGGCGAGCAATTCGGCGCCGATTTCAGCGACACCGGAATCGGTGCCTTCCGGTTCGCCGACGACGGGTCCGAATTCAACGGCGAAATCCCTCGTCGGCATCACTCCGGACCGCGGCGCAGCCAATGTTGATCCCGACGGATCGGCATTACAGATCGCGTGCGGATCGGGGAGTAGTGGCGATCGGGATCGGGAGGTCTCGTACCCGCTCTACCGTTCGTACTCCGAGTTCGCGACCGAGTTGATCGCGACCGGTTCCGCTCCCCGGGAGACCCGAATCCAACTCGAGGTGTTCGCCGATCAAAGCCGGGTGGGCAACACGATCGTTCGAATGGGATCGCGTTCGCAGGTTCGAGCGCCGATCCTCGGGGCCGAGGTCTTGACGCTGAGGGTCACCTGCGAGTCTTCCGCGGGGCGAGCGCGCCTGGATGATCCGGTACTCCGAGCCGCCAAGCCCTAGATGAGTTGATTCCGAAGTCGTCAGTGGTCGTGGGCGGTCTGAACCAGCGGGACTGCGATGCGCAGTAGCCGTGCTGGGCGTACCCGGCCAACGCGTCGTCGCGGCGGTCAGCAGTTCGGCGTCGGCGAGCGCCGGCGGGTTCCGGCCGGCCGATGCGGCGAAACGGGCTCGGCCGGGGCTACTCCCAGCCGTATTCGGCCCGCAGCTCCCGAGCAACCGAATCGAAGCGGTCCCGGGGCAGGATCGCGCCCTCTCGGCGGATGCCATCCTGGTCGACCTCGATCACCCGGTCGAGCCGGATCCAGCTCGGCCGGTTCTCGCGGTCCCACGGACCCGCGCCCAGCGCGTACCAGTTCCGCTGCCCGTCGCGCTCGCTGTTCGACGACAGCATCAACCCGAGCAGCGTCGACCCGCGCCGGCCGACCACCAGCACCGGCCGGTCCTTGCCCTGACTCGGGTCGTCCTCGTACTGGACCCAGGTCCAGACGATCTCCCCCGGATCGGCGTCGCCGTCGAGGTTCGGCGCGTAGACGAGGTGCCGCCCGCTCGGCGCGGGCACCCCGCCGTTCAGCCGAGCCTTCTTGTCCGGCGCCGACGAAGAACGCATTCGACGGACGGCCGACCGCGCGATGTCCTTGATGCTTCGAGCCACCCGCGAACCTTAGCGAACCCCGAACACTGTCCAGAATTTGCGCTAGCTTGCACCCGTGACCAAGCGGCTTGCGGAGGTGGCGCAAAAAGTCGGCGTCAGCGAAGCCACGGTCAGCCGAGTCCTCAACGGACGCCCGGGAGTCTCCGACGCCACCCGCGAAGCCGTCCTCACCGCGCTCGACGTCCTCGGCTACGAGCGGCCCACCCAGCTGCGCGGCGACCGCGGGCGCCTCGTCGGGCTGGTGCTGCCGGAGCTGCAGAACCCGATCTTCCCCGCGTTCGCCGAGGTCGTCGGCGACGCGCTGGCCCAGAAGGGCTTCACGCCGGTGCTCTGCACCCGCACGGCCGGCGGCGTCACCGAGCAGGAGTACGTCGACCTGCTGCTCGAGCAGCACGTCTCCGGCGTGATGTTCGCCAGCGGGCTGTTCTCCCAGGCCGACGCCGAGCACTCGCACTACGAGCGGCTCGCGGCCCGGCGGCTCCCGGTCGTCCTCGTGAACGCGGGCATCGAACGCCTGCGGTTCCCCCGGGTCTCCTGCGACGACGGGGTGGCCGTCGCGCAGGCGCTCGGCCACCTGCGGTCGCTCGGGCACGAGCGCATCGGGCTGCTGCTCGGGTCGGCCGACCACATACCGTCCCAGCGCAAGCTTGCGGAATTCCGGCAGCGGGCCACCGAGATCGAACTGAAACATCCGCCCGAATTCATCCAGAACGCGATGTTCTCGGTCGAGGGCGGGCAGGCCGCCGCGAACAAGCTCATCGACCGCGGGGTCACCGGAATCATCTGCGCCAGCGACGTCCTGGCCCTGGGCGCGGTGCGGGCCGCGCGCCGGCGTCGCCTCCGCGTCCCCGAGGACCTCTCGGTGGTCGGCTACGACGACTCGGCGTTCATGACCTGCACCGACCCACCACTCACGACGGTCCGGCAGCCGATCGAGGCGATGGGCCGGGCCGCGGTCGAGCTGCTGGCGAACCAGATCAGGGGCATCTCGGTCGCGCCCGACGAGCTGCTCTTCGAACCCGAGCTCGTCGTCCGCGCAAGCACCGCAAGGCCGTCGCAAGCCTGACGTAAGCCCTGGTCAGCACCTCAGTCAGAGATTTTCGTGTTTCGATCCAGATATTGCAGCGCCAACGAATGCCGCCCTATGGTCTGCGGCACGCGCTCTCCGTAACCACCCCGCGACGGCGGGCGCTGTGGGGTGTCAGCCGCATGCCACTACGGAGGGCAACTCAACGATGAGAAAACTGCGTGCCGCAGGCGCACTCGCCGCTGCCGGCTTACTGCTGGCCGCGACCGCGTGCTCCAGCGCCGACGACGACTCGAGCGCAGGCGGAAAGACCCGCATCACGGTCAACTGCGAACCCCCGAAGTCCGCCGCGATCGACCGCGCGAGCTTCGAAGAGGACATCGCGCTGTTCGAGAAGCAGAACCCCGACATCGACATCGTCGCCCATGACGCGTTCCCGTGCATGGACCCGAAGACGTTCGACGCCAAGTTGGCCGGCGGCCAGATGGAGACCGTCTTCTACGTCTACTTCACCGACGTCGCGAACGTCGTCAAGCGCAAGCAGGCCGCCGACATTTCGGACTACACCAGCAAAGTCCAGGGCTACGGAGACATCCAGCCGTCGGTCACCGACATCTTCAAAAAGGACGGCAAGACCTACGGCCTGCCCCGCACCAACTACTCGATGGGCCTGATCTACAACCGGGCCCTCTTCACCAAGGCCGGCCTCGACCCCAACACCCCGCCCGCCACCTGGGACGACGTCCGGGCCGCGGCCAAGAAGATCGCCGCGCTGGGCAACGGGACGGTCGGGTACGCCGACTACAGCGCGAGCAACCAGGGCGGCTGGCACTTCACCGCCGAGATGTACTCGCAGGGCGGCACGATGGTCTCCGACGACGGCAAGAAGGCCACCGTCGACTCGCCCGAGGGCAAGGCCGTGCTCCAGACGCTGAAGGACATGCGCTGGACCGACAACAGCATGGGCACCAAGCAGCTGCTCCAGATCACCGACGTCCAGCAGATGATGGGCGCGGGCAAGCTCGGCATGTACCTCTCGGCGCCCGACAACATCCCCGAGGTCGTCAAGAAGTACAAGGGCTCGTACACCGATCTGGCGATCGCCCCGATGCCCGGCAGCAAGGGGACGCTGCTCGGCGGTGACGGCTACATGTTCAACAAGAAGGCGACGCCGAAGCAGATCGAGGCCGGCGTCAAGTGGGTCGAGTTCCAGAACCTGACGCCGGGCAGCGGCGCGAACAACTGGCAGCGCGCGGCCACCAACAAGGCCCCGGTCGGGCTCCCCCAGCCCAACCTGTGGTCCGGCGCCACCGCGGAGAAGGACAACAAGCTCAAGGCCCAGTACGCGAACGTCCCGGTGGACAACTACGCGAAGTTCCAGGACACCGTCGTACCCGGCAAGCTCGAGCCGCCCCAGGCCCAGCAGATCTACTCGGTTCTGGACGGCGTCATGTCCGCGGTGCTCACGAATCGCAACGCCAACATCGACGGCCTCCTGAGCGACGCGTCCACGAAGATCGACCGCCTGCTGGCGAACCAGCGCTGATGGCGGTACTCACCCTCGGCGTCCCGCGGCTCGTGAAGACGAGCCGCGGGACGCGGAAGCTGACCGACAACCTCACCGCGTACGCGTTCCTGGCCGGCGGCCTGATCTGCTTCGCACTGTTCTCTTGGTATCCGGCGATCCGCGCGCTGATCCTGGCGTTCCAGCAGTCGAACTCGGTGGACGAGACGACCTGGGTCGGCCTGGAGAACTTCCGGCTGCTGTTCAGCGACCCCGAGTTCGGTGCGGCCTGGCGCAACACGTTCGCGTTCACCGGGATCGCGCTGGTCATCGGCTTCGCGGTCCCGTTCGCGCTCGCCGTGCTGCTCAACGAACTGCGTCACGCGAAGGCGTTCTTCCGGCTCGCGGTGTACCTGCCGGTGATGATCCCGCCGGTCGTCACCGCGCTCCTGTGGAAGTGGTTCTACGACCCCGGCCCCGGCCTGTTCAACGAGGTGCTCCGCTTCCTGCACCTGCCGACGTCGGACTGGACGAACTCCACGAACACCGCGCTGGTGTCGCTGGTGCTGGTCGCGACCTGGGCCAACATGGGCGGCACGGTGCTGATCTACCTGGCCGCGCTGCAGGGCATCCCGGGCGAGCTCTACGAGGCCGCCGAACTCGACGGGGCGAGCATCTGGCAGCGCATCCGGCACGTCACGATCCCGCAGACGCGCTTCGTCATGCTGATGCTGCTCCTGCTGCAGATCGTCGCCACGATGCAGGTCTTCACCGAGCCGTACATCATGACCGGCGGCGGACCCGAGGACGCGACGATCACCGTCCTCTACCTGATCTACAAGTACGCGTTCGTCTACCTCGACTACGGAAGCGCGTGCGCGCTGAGCGCGATGCTCCTGGTCTTCCTGGGCGCGTTCTCCGCGCTCTACCTGCGTCTGACGAGGGAGGCCCCGTGAGAACGCTGGTCTCCGAATCGGTCCTCCACCGCCGAAAACTCTTCTATTGGACGATATTCAGCGCGACGATCGCGGCCTTCGTCCTCGCATTCCTCTTCCCCGTGTACTGGATGGTCACCGGTGCCCTGAAGTCGTCCGACGAACTCGTCCGCACCCCGCCCACGCTGGTCCCGGAGCACTTCCACCCGGAGAACTACCGGGACGCCTGGGGCACGCTCAGCCTCACCACCCACCTCGCGAACACCGCGATCCAGGCCGTCGGCGCCTGGGTGCTGCAGATCGTCTTCTGCACGCTGGCCGCCTACGCGCTGTCGCGCTTACGGCCCGCGTTCGGGAAGGTGATCCTCGGCGGCATCCTGGCGACGCTGATGGTGCCGGCGTCCGCGCTGCTCGTGCCGAAGTACCTGACGGTCGTCGACGTACCGCTCGTGCACGTCAACCTGCTCAACAGCCCGCTGGCCATCTGGTTGCCCGCGGTCGCCAACGCGTTCAACCTCTACCTGCTGAAACGCTTCTTCGACCAGATCCCGACCGAGCTGCTCGAGTCGGCCGAGATCGACGGCGCCGGCCCGGTGCGTCGCCTCTGGCACGTCGTGCTGCCGATGTCCCGGCCGGTCCTGGGCGTGGTCTCGATCTTCGCCGTGGTCGCGGTGTGGCAGGACTTCCTCTGGCCGCTGCTCGTCTTCTCCGACACGAACAAGTCGCCGATCAGCGTCGCGCTGGTGCAGCTCTCCAGCGACGCTCCGGTCAGCCAGCTGATCGCGGCGATGGTGATCGCCAGCGTGCCGATGATCGCGCTGTTCCTGGTTTTCCAACGACACATCATTGCCGGGATCGGCGCAGGGAGCCTCAAGGGATGAGCTGGTACGAGAACGCGGCGATCTACCAGATCTACCCGCGCAGCTTCGCCGACGGCAACGGGGACGGTATCGGTGACCTGGCCGGCGTCCGCGCGCACCTGAAGTACCTCGCCGACCTGGGCGTCGACGCGCTGTGGTTCAACCCCTGGTACCCGTCGTCGGGCGCGGACGGCGGGTACGACGTCATCGACTACCGGGACATCGACCCGGAGTACGGGACCCTGGCCGAGGCCGAGAAGCTGATCGCCGAGGCGGCCGAGCTCGGCCTGCGGACGATCGTCGACATCGTCCCGAACCACGTCTCGCACCTGCACCCGTGGTTCGTCGACGACCGGCGCGAGCTGTTCTGGTTCCGCGACCGCCCGAACAACTGGGTGTCGGAGTTCGGCGGCTCGCCGTGGACCCAGGTCGAGGACGGCTCCTGGTACCTCCACCTGTTCACCGCCGAGCAGCCCGATCTGAACTGGACGCATCCGGCCGTCCGCCAGGAGCACGAGGACGTCCTGCGGTTCTGGTTCGACCGCGGCGCGGCCGGCGTCCGGATCGACTCGGCGGTGCTGCCGGTGAAGGATCCGGCGCTGCCGGACCTTCTCGACGGCGAGCCGCACCCGTTCGTGGACCGGGACGAGCTGCACGACATCTACCGGTCCTGGCGGCAGGTGGCGGACTCGTACGACGAGCCGCGGATCCTGGTCGGCGAGCTCTGGCTCCCGGATGCCGCGCGCTTCGCGCGCTACCTGCGCCCGGACGAGCTGCACACCGCGTTCAACCTCGACTTCCTCGCCTGCCCGTGGGACGCGACGCGGCTGCGCGAGTCGATCGACCGCACGCTGGCCGCCCACGCGCCGGTCGACGCCCCGGCGACCTGGGTGCTGTCCAATCACGACGTCACCCGGGTCGTCACGCGGTACGGGCGGAAGGACACGTCGTTCTCGTTCGAAGCCAAGAAGGTGGGACTCGCCACCGACCTGGAGCTGGGCACCCGCCGGGCCCGCGCGGCCGCGCTGCTGGCCTGTGCGCTGCCCGGGGCCGTCTACGTCTACCAGGGCGAGGAGCTCGGGCTCCCGGAGTACGAGGTCCCGGCCGACGCGATCCGCGACCCGATGCACGTCCGGTCCGGCGGGGTCGACCCCGGCCGGGACGGCTGCCGGATCCCGCTTCCGTGGTCCGGTGGCGGGCCGCCGTACGGTTTCGGAGCGACGCCGACGTGGTTGCCGCAGCCGGCCGGGTGGGAGAACCTGACCGTCGAGGCGCAGGACGGCACGCCCGGCTCCATGCTGACGCTCTACCGCGAGGTGTTGCGGGCCCGGCGCGAGTTCCGGGGTGGGCTGCGCTGGCTCGACGCCGACGGCGGGGTGCTGGCGTTCACCCGGGACTCCGGGCCGGGCTGCGTGGTGAACCTGTCCGACGCCCCGGTGGCCTTCGACGGCGAGGTCGTGCTGGCCAGCGGACCGTTGGAAGACGGGTTGCTGCCGGTCGACACCGCCGCCTATATAAGGAATGACTTATAATCAGCCGGTGCACGCGTTCGATGTCCTGGGCGATCCGGTCCGCCGCCGGATCCTCGAACTGCTGGCCGACGGCGAGCTCAGCGCCGGCGAGGTGACCACCGCGGTGCGGGCCGAGTTCGGGCTCTCCCAGCCGGGCGTGTCCCAGCACCTGCGCGTACTGCGCGAGAACGGTTTCACGACCGTCCGGCCGGAGGGGGCCCGCCGCCTGTACGCGGTCGCCCCGGCACCGCTGCGGGAGATCGACGAGTGGCTCGACCGGTATCGCCGGTTCTGGAATCAGGGCCTGGACGCGCTGGAGACCGAGCCACCCCGAGGCCGGCGCCGCTCCTGACCCACCCGGGAGCGATCCCGGGCGCGCCGGCCGGTCGGATCATCGTGGATCAGTTGAACCACAGTGGCGGTCGTCTCGTTGGGCTGGTGTGGGACGATCACGGCCATGACCGGCCAAGGCTTCGCGCGGGAAGCGCGCGCCGGGGTTTTCACCCTGGTGTGCCTCGGCCTGTCGATCGCGCTGCACTCGTGGGTCTCCCGCGACCTGCCGTCGACGACCGCGATCTTCGCCGGCGCGGGCCTCGTCCTCGTGGTGGCGTTCGGGCTCGCCGGGCGTGAGCGGCGCTATCCGTTCATCCTGACGACGATGCTGACCGCCCAGGCGGCACTGCACGTCCTGTTCGAGGTCCTGCCGCACGCCGGTCACCACGGCGAGGTGCCGGTGACCCTCGGCGGTCTGCCGAGCGTCACGATGGTGCTGGCGCACCTCGCCGCCGGCCTGTCGGCCGCCGCCTGGTTGCGGGGCGGCGAGACCGCCGTGTGGCGGATCGGCCGCCGGCTCGCCCGTGGCGCCGGCCCACTGCGCCTGCTCTGGACGCTCGTCCGCGCGCTCGTTCTGCCGACGCGCCCGTCCGCCCTGGTCGACGGGGCCGAGCAGCCGGTCGTCCGGCCGATACCGGGCTGGCAGCTCAGCGTCATCCGGCGGGGCCCGCCGGCGCTCCCCGCGGCCTGATCCGCCACCGGCGCCCAGGCGCACCACGCCTCACCCGGCGCCCCGACGCGCAGACGCCTCCACCGGCGCGCGGACGCGCCGTGTCCCTTCATGTCTGAAACATCCCTTCCTGGGTGGCCGGCTTCGCCGCTGCCCTCTCTTCGCTGTGAAAGGAACCCCACAATGACGGCACAACGGCTCCTGGCCCGTACCGCTGCGGTGGTGGCCGCCGCCGGATTCGCCGTGCTGGGCCTCGCGGGCCCGGCGTTCGCGCACGTGACGGTCAACCCGTCCGAGGCGACGCAGGGCGGCTACGCCGCATTGACCTTCCGCGTCCCCAACGAGGAAGCCGCCGCCAGCACCACGAAGCTCGAGGTCGCGCTCCCGACCGACAACCCGATCGCGTCGGTGTCGGTGAAGCCGGTCCCGGGCTGGAAGATCGAGACCACGACGTCGAAGCTGGCCAAGCCGGTCACCACCGACGACGGGCAGCTGACCGAGGCGGTCAGCCGGATCGTCTGGACCGCCACCAGCAAGGACAGCCAGATCGCCCCGGGTCAGTTCCAAGAGTTCTCGATCTCGGTCGGGCCGCTGCCGGAGACCGACAAGGTCGTGTTCAAGGCGCTGCAGACGTACTCCAACGGTGAGGTCGTCCGCTGGATCGAGGAGCAGACCGGCAGCGACGAGCCGAAGAACCCGGCGCCGACGCTGAAGCTGGTCAAGGGAACCGGCGACGACGACCACCACGCGACGTCCACCGACACCAGCGAGGCCGCGTCGGCGTCGAGCACGTCGGACGACGACAGCGGCAACGGGGTCGCGATCGGGCTGGGCGTCGCCGGTCTGGTCGCCGGGGTGGCCGGCCTGATCGCGGGCCTGCTCGCGCTGCGTCGCTCGACCGCCTCCTGACCGTGTTCCCACCCGACCTCGCCGGGTACCGCCCGCACCGCACGATCGAGGACATCGATCTGTGCGGGGACGGGCGGGCGGTGCCCGGTCTCGTCGCCCGGTTCTACCGGCGTCACTCCGGTGACCGGGTGGCGTCGGTGGGTCACTACACGTACGACGGCCGCGATGCCCTGCTGGCCTGGGGATACGTCGGAGAGCCGGACTGCGCGTTCCACGCCGTCGGGCTCCCCGACCGGGGCTGGGACGCACCGCGACCCGGCTGCCCGCGGGCCGAGCTGGTGCTCGCCGCGGACGGCCGGGTCGTCGGGATGTTCCTGCGCTAAGCGGGCTGCTCGACGCGCGCCGACCGGCGCACGACGAGTACCGAGAGCACGGTCAGCGCGAGCCCGCTGGTCAGCGCGACCGCGTGCAGCACGGGGTTGGCGATCGGGACGAACGCGATCACCGCGACCGGCAACTGCAGGCCGATCACCAGCGCGAGCAGCGCCCGACGGCGGGCACCGCCCCAGAAGTAGGCCGTCCACAGCGGAGCCGTGACCACGGCTAGCGTCAGGACGTCCAACAGAGAATGCAGGTACGGGTTCTGGACCCGGTCGTGAGCGAACGCGGACGCGGGCGACGCCACGGCCAGGATGGTTAAGGCTCCGGCGAGCACAACGAGCGGTCGACGCATGGCGCCTCCTCGGGCTTGGCTGGTGGGCCCTTCACCGTTCGAGGTTAGGCGACGACGGTCGGTAAATGAAGGCTGTCCTAAGGATTGACCTCGAGGACTCCGCGCATGCCGCTCTCGGCGTGGTACAGGCAGGGAAACGGGTACCGGCCGGGTTTGGTGATCGTCAGGGTGAACGTGACGGTCTCGCCGCCGTTCACGTTCCCCGCCGTCCGATCGTCGAGCGTCATGTCGTGCGGTGTCACGCCGACGTTCTGTAGGCGGAACTCGATCACGCCCGGTCGGGCTTCCACGTGGTCGGGCACGAACTTCAGGTCGTCGGTCATGCTGACCGAGATTCGTTGGACGCCGTCCGGGCCGGCGGTGGCGGCCACGGCCGGCGCTTCGGACGTCGAGGTGGTGACCGGGGCGTCCGACCGGCCGATGCCACCCGGGCCGCCCTCGGGCCCCCAGGAGCATCCGGCGACGAGCAGCACCAGAGCGATCGCGGCGCGCTTCATCGGCCGATCTCCTCGAACAGGGCCTGACCGAGGTAGCCACCGCTGCTGACGCCCCCCGGCATCGCGAACAGCGCGCTGGTCTCGTGCCGGGTGAACGTGCTGAGCCGGTCGTGGCCGCGGACGAGGTTCTGCTGGATCGGGATGAAGCCGGTACGCGGGTCGGACTGCCAGGCCAGGAAGATCAGCCCGGCCTCGACGCCGCCACCCGGCTGCGGGTCGGCGAACGAGTAGCCCCGCCGGAGTATCGCCGCCCCGCGGTTGAACGCCGAGGTGGCCAGGCGGATGTGGGAGTTCTCGGCGATCATCGGTCGCCCGTCGGCGCCGAGGCGGCCGAAGTTCGCCGGGGTCGTCTCGACGCCGCCGGACAGCGGGGCGCCGCTGTCCTTCTTCCGGCCGAGGGTCTTCTCCTGCTCGGCGACGTCGAGCTTCTCCCAGTCGTCGAGGAGCATCCGGATCCGGCGGACGACCAGGTAGGAGCCGTCCTGCATCCAGCCGTCGCCGGTGACGAACACGGTCCTGGTGAACGTCGCGTCGGTGGGTTTCGGGTTCCGGGTGCCGTCGAGCTGGCCCATGAGGTTGCGGACGGTCGCGCCTTCGTTCGTCGTGACGCCCCGGCCGCGGGTGAAGCCCGCGAACTGCCAGCGCGGTCGCGCCGTCCCGGCGGCGAGCTGTTCGAGCCGGCGGATCGCCGAGTACACGACGACCGCGTCGTCGGCCGCGACGAGCACGCCGAGGTCACCGTCGCTGCGCCCGGGGTCGAGCGTCTCGCCCGCGAAGGCCGGGAGCGGGGCGAGGGCTTCCGGCCGGGCGCCGGCCGGGATTCCGGCCTGGCCGAACAGGCTCGGCCCGAAGCCGACCGTGATCGTGAGGCTGGCCGGGCCGCTGTCGGCGGTCATGTCGTCGCCGCCGTCCCCGGCGGTGAGCTCGGCGGCGGCGGTGGTCCACCGCTGCAGGAGCGCCTTGAGTTCGGTCGAGTCGACGCCCGGGAGCAGGTCGAAGGCGGCGATCCGGGCGTGGGACTGGCGCTGGGTGGGGGTGGCGATTCCGGCTTGTCGGGCGCCCCGGAACGGCACGATCCTGCTGCCCACCGAGCCGAGCGGGACGGTCGTCGGAGGTGGGGCCGCTGTGGGTGTCTCGTCGCCGGCGGCCAGTTGCAGACCGGCCCCGGCGATCCCGCCGACGCCCAGCGCCCCGGCCAGCCCGACGGCCTCCCGCCGGCTGATCCCCCGCCGAGCCCCGGCGCCCCCGAGCACCGGCGTGGCTGCCGCCCCGACGGGCTCGGTGTCGAGCTCAGGCTCCGGGGCGTCGTCGGTCGGAGGCACGATTTGGCGCTGCGGGGAGCGTCCGCGAAGGAGGTGTAGGGCCAGGGCGCCCAGGAGGCCGAGGCCGGCACCGAGGGCGACCACGACGGTGAGGCGGTCGAGGGTGAGCGGCAGGACCGTCGGGGCCGACGAGCGCCAGAAGACCGGCAGGTCGGGAACGCCGGACGCGACCGCGACGCACACCCCGACGATCGCCGCCGCCCACACCCCACCTTCCCGGCGGCGAACCAGCAACCACACCGCGAACCCGCCGATCGCCCACACCGCCACCTGCGGCAACAGCGGAACGACGAACGCGCCGAACCCCCGCTCCCCCAGCAGCGCGACCCCGATGCTGTGCGCCGCATCCGCCACCACGACCAGCGCCGCCACCCCGGCGAGCACGCGGAGGCGCAACACCAGCACCGCCGAAGCGACCAGCAGCACCGCGACGGCGGCGAACCATCCCCACGGCGACGGGCCCGGCACCCAGGCCAGCGTTCCGGTGCCGGTCAGCGTGCGGCCGCCGTAGTCGAGCGTGACCGTCCAGCGGCTGAGCTGGTGATACGAGTCCGGGTCGGCGCTCACGACCGGCGGGAGCGTGGTCTGCATCCAGTGGGTCCGGTGATCGTGCCAGCGGAAGAACGCATCACCGGAGACCTTGCGCCAGGACGGCGCCTTCTTCGGGTCCGCGGTCGCCGGGACGCTGGTCACCCCGTACCGGTCGGCGTTCAGGTAGTACGCGGGCGAGTTCTCGTTGACGTACACGCCGTCCCGGCCGACCTTCGCGTACGGCTCGCTCTGGTAGCCCCGGACGATCACCGGGATCGCGGTGGAGTTCCGGACCTCGAGCTTGCTGCCGTTCTCCACGACCGAGAGCGCGACCCCGGGAGCCCCGGTGAACCGCGTCAGCTCGGTCCGGAAGTCGGTCGCGCCGACCCCGCCGACGGTGTGCGCCGACGCCGGCCCGGCCGCGAGCCCGAGCAGCCCGGTGACCAGAGCGACGAGCACGGCGGCCCGGCGAACCCACATGCGCAAACCTGCATTTCGTCGGAGGGACCGTCCTGGGGTTGGTCGCTCGGGAGGAGCCGGAAGTTCCGGAAAAAGGGAGACAGTCGTCACTCCGCCCAGCCGCCGATGCGGCCACCGCACTTTTGAACGGCTACCGTCTGCTGCCGTGACCTCCGTGTTTCCCCTCGAAGTCGTAACGGTCGTCGGGATCGGTGCCGACGGCTGGACCGGGCTCGGGGATCCCGCACGGTCCGCGCTGCGCGAGGCCGACGTCGTGTTCGGGAGCCGCCGCCAGCTCGGCCTGCTCCCGGCCGACCTCAACGCCGAGCGGGTGAGCTGGCCCCGGCCGATGCTCCCCGCAATCCCGTCGCTGCTCGGCGCCCATGCCGACCGCCGGATCGCGGTGCTGGCCAGCGGCGACCCGATGTTCTTCGGCGTCGGATCGACGCTCGTCCGGCAGCTCGGCCCCGACCGCGTGCGGGTGATCACGCACCCCTCGTCGATCTCGCTGGCCTGCGCCCGGCTGGGCTGGCCGGAGGAGAAGATCGAGATCGTCAGCCTGGTCGGGCGTCCGGTCGAGCGGTTGCACACGGCGATCCACCCCGGGCGCCGGGTGCTCGCGCTCAGCGCCGACGGCACGACGCCGGCCCAGGTCGCGTCGCTGCTCGTCGCCCGAGGCTACGGGGACAGCCAGATCACGGTGCTGGAGCACCTGGGTTCGGAGGCGGAGTCCCGGCGCACGGCGCGCGCGTCCGAGTGGGCCGGCGAGGTCACCGGGGCGCTGAACGTGATTGCGGTCGACTGCGTCGCGGCGCCCGACGCCCGGCTGCTCCCGCTGGTCCCCGGGCTGCCCGACGACGCGTTCGATCACGACGGCCAGATCACGAAACGCGAGGTCAGGGCCATCACGCTGGCCCGCCTGACCCCGATACCGGGCCAACTGCTGTGGGACGTCGGCGCGGGCGCGGGAAGCATCGCGATCGAGTGGCTGCGGACGCACCGGTCGTGCCGGGCGGTCGCGGTCGAGCACCGTCCGGACCGGGCCGCCCGGCTGGCCGGGAACGCGGCCGCGCTCGGGGTGCCGGGGCTGACCGTCGAGGTCGGGTCGGTGCCGGAGGCACTGACCGCGCTGGAGACGCCGGACGCGGTGTTCATCGGCGGCGCGGTGACCGCGCCCGGGGTCGTCGAGGCCTGCTGGGACGCGCTGAAGCCGGGCGGGCGCCTGGTGGCGAACGCGGTGACGATCGAGTCGGAGGCCGTGCTGGGGCGGTGGCAGGCCGAGCTCGGCGGCGACCTGACCCGGATCGAGATCAGCCGGGCGGCGCCGGTCGGCGGCTTCCTCGGGTGGAAGCCGATGATGCCGGTGACGCAGTGGGTGGTGATCAAGCGATGACCGTGCACTTCATCGGGGCCGGGCCGGGGGCGGCGGACCTGATGACGCTGCGCGGGCGGGCGTTGATCGAAGCGTCGCCGGTGTGTCTGTACGCCGGGTCGTTAGTGCCGGTCGAACTGCTGTCGTGGTGCCCGGCCGGGGCGCGGCTGGTCGATACGGCCGGCCTGAACCTGGACCAGATCCTGGCCTCGATCGTCGACGCTCACGAGGCCGGCCTCGACGTGGCTCGGCTGCACTCGGGCGACCCGTCGGTGTTCAGCGCGATGGCCGAGCAGATGCGTCGGCTGGACGCGCTGGGGATTCCGTACGACGTGACGCCGGGCGTGCCGGCGTTCGCGGCCGCCGCGGCCGCGCTGAAGCACGAGCTGACCGTGCCCGGGGTCGGGCAGACCGTGATCCTGACCCGGACGTCGGCCCGGGCGACGCCGATGCCGCCCGGCGAGGACCTGGCGACGCTGGGCGCGAGCCGGTCGACGCTGGTGCTGCACCTGGCCGTGCAGCGGATCACCGCGGTGGTGTCCGAGCTGATCCCGTCGTACGGCGAGGACTGCCCGGTCGCGGTCGTGGCCCGGGCCAGCCGGGAGGACGAGCTGGTGCTGCGGGGGACGCTCGGGGACATCGCCGCGGCCGTGGCCGAGGCCGGGATCGTCCGGACCGCGGTGATCATCGTCGGGGCGGTGCTGACCGCGTCCGAGTTCTCCGATTCGCACCTGTACTCGTCGGCCCGGTGCCGAGAGTCCTGATCCTCGGCGGGACCGGGGACGCGCGGGAGCTGGCCGGCTTGCTGGTCGGCCGGTACTCGGTGGTCAGCTCGCTGGCCGGACGGGTGCGGGAACCGTCGCGGCCGGCCGGGGAGGTGCGGGTCGGGGGGTTCGGCGGGGTTCCCGGGCTGGTCTCGTATCTGCGTTCGGCCGGGATCGACGCGGTGGTGGACGCGACCCACCCGTTCGCGGCCGAGATGACGTCCCACGCGGTGACGGCCTGCGCGGCCGCCGGGGTGCCGCTGGTGGTGCTGCGGCGTCCGGGGTGGGTCGAGGGTCCCGGTGACCGTTGGCTGCGGGTTCCGTCCTATGCGGACGCGGCCGCCGCATTGCCGTCGCTGGGGACGAGAGTGCTGCTGACCATCGGTCGCCAGGAGCTGGCGCCGTTCGCGGGGTGTGCCGGGTGGTTCCTGGTCCGCAGCGTCGATCCGCCGTCGGTGCCGCTGCCTGCGCACTCGGAGGTGCTGCTGTCACGCGGGCCGTTCACCCGGGAGGGCGAGCTGGCGCTGCTGCGGGAGCACCGCATCGAGGTCGTCGTGACGAAGGACAGCGGCGGGTCGGCGACGTACCCGAAACTGGCCGCGGCCAGGGAGCTGGGGTTGCCGGTGGTGATGATCGACCGGCCGGCGCCGCCCCCCGACGTGACGACCGTACTGACGCCGACCGACGCCGCTCAGTGGCTCGCGTCGCTGCGCTGGGGCTTGCCGCGGTGGTCGCGGCCTTGACGGGGTCAAGCTAGCCATCTTAGCCTGAAGGCTATGGAGACTAGGTATGCCTAGGGCGGGGCTCACGCCGGCGATCGTCGTCGGGGAGGCGGCCCGGCTGGCCGACGAAGTGGGGCTCGACAAGCTGACGCTCGCGCTCGTCGCCCAGCGGCTCGGCGTCGCCCTGCCCAGCCTCTACAAACACGTCAAGGGCCTGGACGACCTGCGCAGGCAACTCGCGGCCCTGGCCGCCCAGGAACTCGCCGAAGCCATGGCCACCGCCGCCATCGGCCGCTCGGGCCTGGACGCGGTGATCGCGGTCGCCGACGCGTACCGCGCCTACGCCCACGCCCACCCCGGCCGCTACCTGACCACCCAGCGCGTCCCCGACCCGAACGACCCGGTCCACGTGAAAGCCGGTGAGCGAGCCGTCGAAACGATCTACGCCACGCTGCACGGCTACGGTCTCACCGGCGACGACGCGATCGACGCCACCCGCGCCCTGCGCAGTGCGATGCACGGTTTCGTGTCACTGGAGGCGGCCGGCGGTTTCGGCCTCCCCCAGGACGTCGACCGCTCGTTCGTCCAGCTCGTCCGCGCCCTCGACACCGCGTTCCGCGCCTGGCCCCGCCCGCCCGGCTGACCCGACCCGACCCGGACGGCGGAGCAGATCGACCCGTCTGTCCATATCGGTCGAAAGTTTGCGACACGTGCTCGGGTTTGGCACGCGGACCGACCTCAGTGGTGCAAAGGTTGGCATCGGTTGGGGCGACCGGGACCCGCGATGCCGGGGGTGTGAGTGGTTTGACGGCACTCGTCAACAGACGCTCGATGCTGCGCGAGACCATTCTGCGCGACAACCCGCAACACTGGTGGCGCTGGTTCCTGCTCGGCGGCCTGAGCGCCATCGCCGTCGTCAACCTCGCCCCGCCGGACGCGCGCCCGCTGCTCTGCAGCCTGGCCGAACTGGCCACGATCGCCGGGCTGGCCGCCGGCATCCGGATCAACCGGCCCCCACAGCGGCTGAGCTGGCTGATCGTCCTGATCGCGGTCACGCTGCTGACCGGCACGAAGCTGCTCCAGCGCGTCGACGTCCTGTTCGGCCTGCCCGTGCCCCTCCCCCCGGCCGCGGTCGACTGGCTCTTCCTCGCCGTCTACCTGCTGCTGGCCGCGGCCCTCGGCGTCCTCCCGCTGCACGGACGGCACCGCACCAAGCTCACGAACGCGACCGAGGTCGGCATCCTCGCCTGCACCGTCGTCGTCCTCGCCTGGTCCGGGGTCATCGACCCGGTGTTGGACGCGTTCGCCGACGACGGCGTCGTCGCGGTCACCGCTTCCCTGCTACCGATGCTCGGCCTGCTCATGGTGACGACGACGGCCCGCCGCGTGCTGACCGCCGGAATGCGGACGCCGTCCGGCGTGCTGACCGTGCTGGCGCTGATCTCGCTGCTGGCCGGCGACACGATCGGGATGGCCACCCGCCTGGACAACGGCGCGACGTTCGGGGCGTCGCCCTCGATGCTCGGCTGGCTGATCGGCACGCTGCTGCTGGCGACCGCGGCCCTCCACCCGTCGGCCGCCGTCGACCCGGCGCCGACCGAGAGCCCGAGCCGCGGGGTGGTGGCCCACGGATACGTGCTGCTCATCCTGGTCGGGCCGATCGCCACCGCGATCTCGCTGCTCCGCGAGTTACACCAGCCGGCCCGCCTGATGGCGCTGGACGTCGTGGTGCCGCTCGCCGCGACGACGGTCACCGCCGTCCTCCTGGTGTTCCGGCTGACCGCGGTCGCCCGGGTCGCCGAGCAGCGCGCGACGACGCTCGACGCCCGCACCGCGGCGCTCGAGATCGCGCTCGGCGAACAGATGACGCTCCGCCGCGAGCTGAGCCACCAGGCCACCCACGACCCGCTCACCGGCCTGCCCAACCGGGCCCTGTTCGGCGACTCGGTCGAGTCCGCGCTCGGCGCCGGGCAGCCGGCGACCCTGCTGCTGTTCGACCTGGACGGCTTCAAGGACGTCAACGACCGGTACGGTCACGAGGTCGGCGACGAACTGCTGGTCGCGCTCAGCGAGCGGGTCCAGGGGGTGGTCGCGCCGCCGCACCTGCTGGCCCGGCTCGGTGGCGACGAGTTCGCGGTGCTGCTCCGCGACACCGACCACGAGACCAGCGTCCGGTACGCCGAGGCGATTCTCGCGGCGGTGCGCCGTCCGTTCCGGGTCTGCCCGTACCAGCTCTATACGGCGGCCAGCCTGGGCCTGCGTCCGCTGGAGGACGAGGTCGGTACCGCCCGCCTGCTCGGTGACGCCGACCTGGCGCTGTACGCGGCCAAGGAGGCCGGGCGCGACCAGTTCGTCTGCTACGACCCGCAGCTCCGGACCAGACATCTGGCTCAGGCGAGGATGGTCGACCGGCTCCGCGAGGCGCTCGACGAGGACCAGTTCTCGGTGTTCTACCAGCCGGTCGTCGATCTGCAGACCGGCCGCTGGGTCGGGGTCGAGGCGCTGGCCCGCTGGGAGTCGTTCAGCCCCGACCAGTTCATCCCGGCCGCCGAAGACAGCGGGCTGATCGTCGCGCTCGGTACCTGGGTGCTGCGCCAGGCCTGCCGGGACGCGGCGGCCTGGCACCGCGACCACGGCACCCGGGTCGCGGTGAACGTGTCGGTGCACCAGCTCCGCGAGGCGAACTTCACGGTGGTCGTCGAGAGCGCGCTGGCCGACAGCGGCCTGCCGCCGTCCGCGCTCACGCTCGAGATCACCGAGAGCGTGCTGCTCGGCACCGGCATGCCCCGGGCGATCACGCACCTGGCCGAGCTCCGCCGGGCCGGCGTCCGGGTCGCCATCGACGACTTCGGGACGGGGTTCTCGTCGCTGGCCTACCTGCAGGAACTGCCGATCGACACGATCAAGATCGACCGCGCGTTCGTCCCCTGCGCCCAGCCCGGCGACGCCCGCCAGTTCGCGCTGGTGCGCACGATCGTGCAGCTGGCCCGCGGATTCCGGCTCGGCACGGTGGTGGAGGGGATCGAGACGTCCTGGCAGTCGCGGGTGCTGCGGTTGCTGGGGTGCCAGCTCGGCCAGGGCTACTACTACAGCAAGCCGATCCCAGCCGCCGCCATGACCGCCGAGCTGGCCCCCCAGAGCGCCCCCGCCTGACCGGATTCAGCCCGGCACGACGGACCTCCGCCGCGCGGAGACCCGCACGTAGAGCAGGGCGCCGGCGGTCACGAGCACCGCCCACAGCAGGTACCGGCCGGTCAGGGCGGCCAGTGCCAGCACGATCACCATCGCCGCCACCGCCGTGTACCAGGACGCACTCCGCGACGGCAGCAGCTTCACCGCCGCCGCCACCCCGACGACGTACACGGTGACGAACAACCCAGTAGTGACCAGCACCAACGCCCGCGCCGACACACCCGTCACGAGCACGCCGCCGAGCGCCAGGAACACGCCGGTCAGCAGCACGCCGAGGCTGCGCCGAGGGACCTCACCGGCACTGCTCCCCAGCCCCAGCCAGGCCGGCAGCGCAGCGTCCCGGCCGAGCGCGGAGCCGAGCTTCGCGCCCCCGGCGACGTACGCGTTGATCGCGCCGAACGTCAGCAGGATCGCCGCGCCGGCGGCGAGCCACCGGGCGTCCCCGCCGACCGCGACGGCCAGCACCTCGCCGAGCGGCGCGGCCGACGCACCGGCCGCCGGCCCGAGCACCGCGATCACCGCGAACGCGACCGCCACGTACATCACGCCGACGAGGACGACGGCCGCCGCGGTGGCCCGGGGCACGTCGCGGGCCGGGTGGCGGAACTCGGCGGTGAGGTGCGTGATCGCCTCCCAGCCGACGAAACTCCAGACCAGCAGCGCCGCGGTCGGCCCGATCGCCAGCCAGCCGTGCGGCGCGAACGGCCGCAGGTTGTCGAGGCTCCCGTGCGGCACCGCCAGCACGACCGCGGCCAGCAGGAACGTCACCAGCAGAAACGCGAGTCCGAACTGGACCCGGCCGGACAGCCGCACGCCGAACGCGTTGGTCGCCCCGACCACCGCGACCATCGCCACCGCGGCCACCCCGACCGTGACCCGTCCGCCGCCGACCGCCGACTCCACATAGGCCCCGACGAACAGCGCCGCCGCCGACGCTCCCGGCGGGATCGCGCAGAAGAAACACCAGCCCACGATCGTCGCCGCCCGGGGCCCGAACGCCAGCCGGGCATACGTCGAGACTCCCCCGGCGTCCGGATAGCGGGAGCCGAGCGCGGCGAACGCGAACGCGAGCGGAGCGGACGCGACGACCAGCAGCAACCAGGCCAACAGCGACGCCGGACCGGAGACCTCGGCGGCCAGAGCAGGCAACGCGATGACGCCGGTACCCAGCACGGCACCGACGTACAACGCGGTGCCGTGCGCGAGGGAGAGTCGTTTCATACCGGCAACCTTCGGCGCCGGCCAAACCGGCGAACAGCCCGATAACCACCGCGCTGCGCTAAATTCCTGCCATGAGTCGGCACGTGGTGGCGGTCGCCGTCGCCGACAACCTCCCGGTGTTCGAGCTGGCCGTGGCCTGCGAGGTCTTCGGGCTCGACCGCAGCGACATCGTCGACCCCTGGTACGACCTGCGGCTGTGTGCGGCCGAACCCGGGCCGCTGCGCACCGCGGCCGGCCTGACCGTCGAGACCCGGTACGACCTCGACGACTTCGAGAAGGCCGACACGCTGCTGGTGCCGGGCATCCACCGCGACACCCAGATCGATCCGCCCGAGAGGCTCCTCCGCGCGCTGGAGAACGCCCACCAGGCCGGAAAACGCATCGTCAGCTTCTGCGGCGGCGCCTACGTGCTGGCCGCGGCCGGGCTCCTCGACGGCCGGCGGGCCACGCTGCACTGGATGAACGCGCTCGACTTCGCCCACCGCTACCCGCGCGTCACCGTCGACCCGACCGTCCTCTTCATCGACGACGGTGGGGTCCTGACCAGCGCCGGGACCGCGGCCGCGATCGACCTGGCGCTCCACATCGTCCGGCTGGACCACGGCGCGGCCGTGGCCGCGGAGGTCGCGCGCCGGATGGTCGTGCCGCCGCCCCGGCAGGGCAGCCAGGCCCAGCATCCGTCCCCGATCCCGGCGCGGAAGACCGACGACCTCAGCGACGTGCTGGCCTGGGCACAGGAGCGCCTCGACCGGCCGCTCACCGTCGCCGACCTCGCGAAACAGGCCCACCTGAGCCCGACGACGTTCGCCCGCCGGTTCCGGACCACGCTCGGCGCGACGCCGCTGCAGTGGCTGCTGGAGCAGCGGGTCCGCCGGGCGCAGGAACTGCTGGAGAGCACCGACGAGCCGGTCGAGCGGATTGCCCGACTGGCCGGCTTCGGCACCCCGGCCAACTTTCGGCACCACTTCCAGCGCCTGGTCGAGGTCTCGCCGCAGACGTACCGGCACGTCTTCCGCCACCGCAGGTACGGAACTGATCGGCTCATTCCGCCGCAACTGCGTTGCGCGGCAGAATGAGTGCATGATCGCGCTTCCGGCCTGGTCGTCGCTGACGACGACGCAGACCCTCCGGTGGAACGCCGTGCTGGTCTGCCTGGCCGAGCTCGTTCCGGCCGGCGCCACCGTCGTGGTCGACGGTGTTCATGCCGACGTCGTGGCCGACCGGCTGGCCGAAGCGCTGCGGGCCGCCGGGCATCCGTGCGAGCGGCTGGCCGGTCTCGACGGCGAGGTCCCGTGCTGGCCCGACGGCCCCGCGACGATCGCCGTGGCCGACGGCCGCGAGCACCGCGCTCATCCGCCGGCCGGGGGCTGGGACGTCGTCGTGTGGCTCCGTACCGGCGCTCGGGCACCGCTCACCGACGCTGCCGACGTGGTTCTCGACCTGCAAGATCCGACCTGGCCGGTGATCCGGCGGGTCTCCGAACGGCTGGCCAGCTCCGACCGCTGGTACCTCACCGAGTCCCGGGCGTTCTTCGCGGCCAAGGCCGCGACCTGGGACACCCGGTTCGGCGACGACCTGCCCGCGTACGCGGCCGCGGTGCGGGAGGGTGGCTTCCGGACCGGTGGGGTGCTCGTCGATGTCGGGTGCGGCACCGGGCGGGCGCTGCCCGCTCTGCGCTCCGCGGCCGGCCCCACCGGTTTCGTCATCGGTCTCGACCTCACGCCCGAGATGCTGGCCGAGGCTCGCGTCCGCAGCGTCTCCGAGCGCGCGTCGCTGCTGCTCGCGGACGCCTGCCGCCTCCCGCTGGCGAACGCGTCCGCCGACGGCGTCTTCGCCGCCGGGCTCCTCATGCACCTCCCCGATGCGGACGCCGGCCTGCGCGAACTCGCCCGAGTCACGCGCGCCGGCGGACGTCTGGTGCTGTTCCACCCGTCCGGGCGGGCCGCGTTGGCCGCGAGGCACGGCCGGGTGCTGCGTGCGGACGAGCCCCTGTCCGAGGGCCCCCTCACCGCCTCGGCCGCGGCAACCGGCTGGCGCCTCGACCGCTACGACGACGCCGAGTCCCGTTTCCTGGCCGTGGCCACCCGGCTCTGAGTACATCTGGCCTGCCTGCGCGGCTGCGGGCTGGTGGTGGCCGTCCCGGAGGGTCGGCGGACCCGCTACGAGTTGGCCGATCCGCGGCTCGCGCACGCGCTGGGTGACCTGCTCGGCCTGGTCCTGGCGGTTGATCCGGCGGCCTGCGCCGACTCGGGCGAGAAGGGGTGCTGCTGATGAGTTCACCGCTTCCACTGATCGGCGCGGTCCCGCCGGTCCAGCGGGACCTGCTGGCCCGGCGGGTGCGGCTGCTGGTCGCCGCGACGATCAGCTACAACGTGATCGAGGCGGTCGTGGCGATCACCGCGGGCCGCCTCGCGTCGTCCACGGCGCTGATCGGGTTCGGGCTCGACTCGGTGATCGAGGTGTCGTCGGCCGCCGCGGTCGCCTGGCAGTTCGCCGACCGGGACCACGAGGCCCGGGAGAAAGTCGCGCTACGGGTCATCGCGTTCTCGTTCTTCGCGCTGGCCGCCTACGTCTCGGTCGAGTCCGTCCGCGCGCTCGTCGGCGGAGAGAGGCCCGACCACTCGACGGTCGGCCTCGCGCTGGCGGCCGTCTCGCTGGTCGTCATGCCGGTGCTCTCGGCCGCCCAGCGGCGAGCCGGTCGCGAGCTGGGATCGGCGTCCGCGGTCGCGGACTCCAAGCAGACCCTGCTCTGCACCTACCTCTCGGCCGTCCTGCTCGCCGGCCTGGCGGTCAACTCGCTGTTCGGCTGGTGGTGGGCCGACCCGGTCGCCGCGCTGGCCATCGCGGCCGTCGCGGTCCGGGAAGGACGCACAGCCTGGCGCGGCGACGCGTGCTGCGCCCCGACCGCCCCGACCGCCCCGACCGCGTCGCCGTGTTCGGACAGGTGCTGCGCAGGCGACGTCCACCCCTAGACCGGCGGCTCACCACCGGAGGATCTCGGCGGGCTGGTCCGGCGTCCAGTCCGGCTCGAGGACGGCCACCCCGTCGGCGTCCGCGGCCGCCCGGAGGCGGGCCGGCCCGGCGTCCGCCACCGGAACCGCCGCACCATCGCCGAGCCGCACCGGGACCAGGCGGGTCACCGACCCGGGGGCCGACACCGGACCGCCCACCGGAAGCCGGAAGACCGGGCGCGGAGCCCGGCTGAGCAGGCCGTCGAGCAGCGGGACGAGCACGGTCAGCGCGGCGACCAGCCCCGCGAACGGGTTTCCCGGCAACCCGGCGACCCAGCGGCCGTTCGGTCGCTCGGCCAGCACCTGCGGGTGCCCCGGACGACAGGCCACGCCGTCGACGTGCAGCGACGCACCGAGCTCGGCCAGCACCGCGTGCAGGTGATCGGCCCGGCCGACCGACGAGGACCCGGTCACCACGACGACGTCGGCGTCCGAGCCGGCGATCGCCTCTCGGAGCCGGTCGTGGTCGTCGGGCACCGCGACGAGCTCGGGCCGCGCCGCTCCGGCCCGCTCCACCAGCGCCAATACGAGCGGGCCGAGCGCGTCCCGGACCTGGCCCGGCCCGGGCAGGCCGAGCTGCACGACCTCGTCCCCGGTCACCACCAACCGCACCGACGGCCGACGCCGCACCGACACGGTGTCGGCCCCGCCCTGAGCCAGCAGCCCGAGCAGGGGCGCGCTCAGGTCGCTCCCGGCAGTGGCCAGGACGTCACCCGGTCGCAGGTCCTCCCCGGCCCGCCGGACGTGCGTCTTGCGGGGCGGAGACGCGTCGACGAGGTCGCCGTCGACCCGGGACTCCTCGTACGGAACCACCGCCCCGGTTCCGCTCGGCACCGGCGCTCCGGTGGCGATCTCGACCGCGGTGCCCGGCGCCAGCGCGCCCGGGGACGCGGCTCCGGCGAGCACCCGTCCGACGACCACCCACGGCCCGGGGCCGCCGACCGCGTAGCCGTCCATCGCCGCGGTGTCGAACCCCGGCACCTGGGTGCGCGAGCAGACCTCGGCGCCGAGTACCCGGCCGGCCGCGTCCGCGAGCGGTATCGACTCGCAGCCGGTCGGCCGGGCGAGCTGCCGGGCGCGGACGCGTGCCGTTCGCCATTCCGTGGCTCGGCGTGTTTCGAGAAGCGTCACGGCGGACTCCGTTCCGCAGACTGTTGTCTACAGTATGCAGCACGCCGTAGACCTCGGAGGCGTCTTACCCGAGGTCGGCCGGGTTACGCGGGGACCGACCGGTCGCGGTAGCGCGGCAGCGGACGCGGGTGCCGCGGGTGCTCCTCGTGCAGCAGACCTCGCCAGGCGCGGATCAGGGCCTCCGGCGGTGCGGCCACGTCCGGCGCGTGGAACCGCACCGAGTAGTCGCAGCCGGGGCACTCGAGGTATGCGTCCATTTCCATAGTGATTTCGTACTATTCGGGCGCTGTTCACCGGATGCACCCCAAGATGGAGATCACTACTGAGCCTGCCGTTGATGGCGTGGTTCGTGTGAACCTCGCTCCAATTAGGCCCGTGGTTCCCCGTGATTCGAGACACAACTAGCAGAGTGTCGGGGCCGAATCGCGAAGGGAGCCGGAGTGTCCGGATCCGCCTACCCATCCACCAGCCGTCGGCGTTCACGGCCGGACCTCTACAGCGGCTCGCGCCGCCGGTTCAGCGGGGTCGGGACGATCGCCTCCGGGTTCGTCGCGCTCGTCCTCGTGCTCGGGGCGCTGCTGACCAGCGAACTCGACCACTACACGACCCACGACGACGACCCGCCGCAGTTGCCCACCGCCGCGGCGGTGCCGGGGATCCCGTCGGCCGCGCCCGGCGGGACACCGGCCCCGACGCCGACCGCCGACGTCGTCAACAACGCGGTGCTGACGACGGTCAACCAGCAGCTCGACCGGCTCGGGTGCCGCCCGGTGACTCTCGATCCGACGCTGGTCGCCGCGGCCAGGAGCCACATGGACACGATGGTCGCGACCGGCTACCTCGACCTGAAGACGCCGGACGGCACCGACCCGGGAGACCGGGCCGGGAAAGCCGGCTTCCCGGGCCGACGGGTCGTCGAGTCGGTCGTGCTGGGCGCCGACTCGGCGCAGGAGGCCGCCTCGTACGGCTTCCCGGCGCCGGGCGACGCCGACGAGGCACTGCCGATCACCGTCCAGCTCGTGTCCCGCTCCACGCTGATGTGCGGGTACACGTCGCTGGGGGCCGACTACCGGCGCGACACCCGCAACGTGCCGATCTGGTCGGTCATCCTCGGGACGCGATAGCCGAGGCCTCTTCCTGCTCGACCTGGGCGTTCCACTCGCCCTTGGTCGACTGCCAGCCGTCCTCGTCGCGGCCGCGACGCCAGTAGCCGGAGATCGAGAGCTGCTCGCGCGGGACGTCCTTCTCGACGCGCAGCAGCTTGCGCAGCTCCTTGACGAAGTTCGCCTCGCCGTGCACGAACGCGTGGACGGCACCGGACGGCCACTCCAGCATCCGGACGGCGTCGACCAGGGCCTCGCCCACCACGCGGTCGCCCCGGTGCACCCAGGTGATCCGGGCGTCCGCGTCGGTGGCCAGCTTGAGCTCCTCGTCCGGGCCGCCGACCTCGACGAACACGTGGGCCGGGCGCCCGGCCGGCACCCGCTCGAGCGACGCGGCGATCGCCGGCAGTGCGGCCTCGTCGCCGACCAGCAGGTGCCAGTCGGCGTCCTCGTCCGGCGCGTAGGCCCCGCCCGGGCCCTGGAAGAGCAGGACGTCACCGGGCTGCGCGGCGGCGGCCCATGGACCGGCCACACCCTCGTCGCCGTGGACGACGAAATCGATCGCCAGCTCGCCGGTCTCGGCGTCCCAGCTGCGCACGGTGTAGGTGCGGACGCGCGGCCAGGACTCGCGCGGGAACTCGGCCCGGACCTTCTCCAGGTCGAACGGCTCCGGGTACGGAACGCCGTCCCGGAGGAACAGGATCTTCACGTAGTGGTCGGTGTACTCACCGGCGGGGAAGCCGGCCAACCCCTCACCACCGAGCACGACCCGGATCAGATGGGGGGTCAGCTGCTCCGTGCGCAACACCGTTGCCTGGCGGGCCTGACGGGGACGTCGGGGCTGAGTCATCCCGGGGACTCCTTCTGTCGTTAGTAAGGGCAGCCTAACCCCTGATTCGTTGCAGATGACACCGGCTCATTGCTCCCGCTCAGCTCGGCTGCCATGATCTGTGCAGTAATGACCGTTTTGGGAGATTAGGAGAGATCATGGCGCTCAGCACCGTGAGCCCACCGGCCATTCCGACGCCGGAGGAGCTCTGGGCCCGCGCGGCTGAGGAACTCGCCACCGCAGGCGTCAAGGGCGTGACGATCGTCTGGGCCGACAACAACGGCATCCCGCGCTCGCAGACCGTCCCGATCGACCAGCTCTCCAGCGCCGCCGCCTACGGCGTCAGCCTGAGCTCGCTGTTCGCGGTGCTCGACTCGCACGACGGCACGACGTTCGCCCACGAGGGCCTGTCGACGCCGTCCGGCGAGGTCCGGCTGGTGCCGGTGATCGACCGGCTGGTGCGCCTGAAGGGGCAGCCCGCGTTCGCCTGGGCGCCCGGCCGCCAGCTCGGCGCCGACGGCTGCCCCACCGCCTACGACCAGCGTTCGGTGCTCGAGCGCCAGGTCGAGCGGGCCCAGGACGCCGGTTTCACGGTGCGGGCCGGGTACGAGCTCGAGTTCTACCTGGCCCGCGACGCCGAACTCACGCCCGCGCACCGCGGCCCGGCGTACAGCCCGACCGCGCTGCTCCGGGTCGACGAGTTCGCCGCCCAGCTGCTGACCGACCTGGCCGCGGACGGCGTCCCGGTCGGGCAGCTGCACGCCGAGCACGGCGCCGCCCGGCTGAAGGTGAGCATCACCGCGACCGACCCGATCAGCGCGGCCGACCGGCAGATGCTGGCCCGGCAGACGATCCACGCCGCCGCCCGGGCCCAGGGCCTGCGGGCCAGCTTCGCGCCGGTCGTCGACGTCGCCGGGATCGGGAACGTTTGGCGGCTGCACAGCTCGATCTGGCGCGGACGGGAGAACCTGCTGGTCGGCGACGGTCCGCACGGCCTGTCGAAGGCGGGCGCGGGCTACCTGGCCGGCCTGCTGCGCGACCTGCCGGCGATCGCCGCGGTCACGGCGCCGAGCGTCCCGTCGATGACCCGGCTGCGGCCGAGCGCGTTTTCGGGCGCCTACGCGTTCTGGGGCATCGGCAACCGGGAGGCCCCGCTGCGGTTCCTGCCGTCGACGACGATGCTCGGGTCGGCGCACGCGAACGTCGAGATGACCCCGTCGGACGCCTCCGGCAACCCGTACCTGGCGCTGGCCGTCGTCATCGGCGCTGGCCTGGCCGGTATCGAGGAGTCACTGAAGCTGCCCGACCCGATCCAGGACGACATCGGCACCTGGACCGAGGACAAGCGCTCGTCGCTGAAGATCCGACGTCTCCCGATCACGACCGACGAGCAGATCGCCGTCCTGACCGAGAACCCGCGAATCGAGCAGGTGCTCGGCGCGGACCTGGCCGGCGCGTACCGGGCGGTGCGCCGCTCCGACCACCTCTGGGCGCAGGACCGCTCGATCGAGGACGTGATCGAAGGTCACCGCTGGCTGTACTGAGCGAACCGGCGACGAACTCGCTCTGCTACGGATAGTAAGTACGGCGCCCGGGTGGAGTAGGCCTTGGCCTGCGGAGATTCCGGGCCGTGCCGGTCGAGCACCTCGGCCATCCGCTGCTCGACCGAGTACGGCCGGCCGTGCGGCCCGACGGTCTGGTCGGCGTAGGTCAGCGCGTCCGACAACGCCGAGACCTCGAGCGGGAACTCGGCCAGCTCGGACGTGAGCCCGCGGGCCTCGGCCACGAACCGGGCGCCGGAGTGGTGCGCGACGAGCGAGCACAAGCGCTCGGACACTCCGCGTTTCCGCAGGTAGCGGGCGCCGTCGAGCGGATGGAAGCCGCTGTCGTGGGTCGCGGTGGCGTAGCCGATGTCGTGTAACCAGGCGGCGGCGACCAGGATTTCCCGGTCGGCCGCGTCGACGGTGCCGGCGAGCTGCTCGGCCCGGACCGCGACGGCCGCCGTGTGCTGCCAGCGCTCGGTCAACGGGTGCAGCAGCGTCCGCGCGAGCTCTTCGGCGTCTTTCACCCCGAAGGCGCAGGCGGTTTCGGTCATGAATCCATTGTTACGCAGTGTGTTTAGAGTGAACGGCGCGGGGACGGATTGGTCACCGCTCGTTCATCTGCCGTTTACACCACCCGATGACTCAGGGTAGTTTCCGGTGCCCGACGGCCTCGCTCGGCGCTCCCGGGTGGACGGTCCGGGAGATCTGCTCGCAGGCCTTGTCGTAGGCCTGCTCGACCGCGTGCGCACCCCAGGAGGAGTGCAGCGGCAGGGCCAGCGCGACGACCGTCACCAGCACCAGCAGCGGACGCCCGACCGGCAGCGGCGGGGCCATCAGCGCGGTCGCCCGAGCGGTGGCGTCCCCGGACGTCGCCCGGAGCACCGGGGTCCGACGGCGCAGCGCGCCGGAGTGGGCCGCCGAGCGGCGCGCGGCCGACCGGGCCAGCGCGGCCTTGGCGATCGCGCGGGCCGCGACCGTGCGGTCGTCCACGGCCCGGGCCGCGTCCTCGTCGGCCCAGCGTTCGACCTGCTCGGCGATCGACGCGGTCAGCGGACGCAGCAGCGGGTTCAGCCAGGTCGCCACCCGGACCAGCAGCACGTGGACGTAGTGCCGGCGGTCGAGGTGGGCCCGTTCGTGGGCCAGCACCACCTGCTGCTCCACCGGGCTCAGCGCGTCGAGCAGCCCGGTGTGCATGACGACGAGCCCGGGACGCCCGGGGACCGCGTAGGCCTCGGGGTCGGGGTCGTCGACGATCAGGACGCCGTTCACCGGCTCGGCCCGGCGCCAGGTCGTCTTGGCGGCCACCAGGTCCCGGACCGCCGACCAGGCGACCGGAACGGCGGCCGCGGCACAGGCCAGCAGCGGCAACCCGACCAGCAGCAGCGCGGCGAGCTTGTCCGGGTCGACCGGCACGTCCCAGAGCGCCGGCCGGGCCAGCGCCACCGCCACCGCGGCCACCCCGATCGCGGTGGCCGCCGCGACGCCGACCGCGACGAGCGTCAGGCACCAGGTCGCGGTGCCGGGGTGGACGCGCCGGGCCAGGCGCGGAGCGAGCAGGCCGACCAGCGCCCCCTCGATCCAGGGCAGGAGGGCTACGAACGGCAAGCAGTTCAAGGCTGCCCGCCTCCCTCGGGCTCGGTCGCGGCCAGCAGGTCCGCGAGGAGGGCCTCGTCCTGGGGGCTCAGGTCGGCCACGAAGCGGGCCAGCACCCCGCGCCGGTCACCGCCGGAGTCGAGGATCTTGCGCATCCGCCGTGCGGCCGCGCCGACCTGCATCGTCTCCGGCGTCTCGACCGGCCGGTACGCGAACGACCGGCCGGACCGCTCCCGCGCCAACACGCCCTTGGCGTGCAGCCGGACCAGCGCGGTCTGCACGGTGGTGTAGGCCAGGTCGGCCGAGAGCGCGTCGCGGACCTCCGGCACCGTGAGCGGTACCGGCGCGCTCGCCAGTACGTCCAGCACTGCCCGCTCCAACGAACCGCTGGCGCGACGCCCGGGGCCACGCTGCTCGTCCACCTGTTACCTCCCACCACCGCTGTGCACCCCATTCTGCGCCAGCGGGGCTCACTTCGAGGCGGTGTCGACCACTCCGTCCCAGGCCGCCTTGGCTCCGGAGTCGCCCGCGCGGTAGACGGTGAAGACCGACCCCACCGCGACGACGACGGCCAGCACGGCCAGGCCCACCGTGAGCACGGTCCGGGTCCGGGGGACGAAGCGGTGGACGGCCCAGACCGCCACCGAGACCACGAACAGGCCGATCGCCCAGGGCAGCATCATCTCGGCCAGTTCCTCGTGACGTGCGACCAGCGGGCCGCCGCCGTTCATCTTCCCCATCAGCCACTCGCCGGCGTGGGTGGTCAGCGGCACGCTGATCAGCGACGCCAGCGCGACCAGCGGCAACACGATCCCGATACGGGCCCGCGCGGCCGGCCAGACCGCGCTCAGCACCAGCAGCAGCGCGGTGATCGGAATCATGATGACGACGAAGTGCACGAGCAGGACGTGGGCCGGTAGCCCATTGACCTCGGTCGGACCCATGGCAACTCCTTCAGCGTTCAACTACCCCTATTATTACTACATTCGGTTGTAGTAACGCCGGCAAAGTTGAACCGCGGACGGCTCCACGCGCGTATCCGGAGTACCCGTTCCGGGTCACACCGCGGCCGGCCGAAACTCCCCCTCCCGGGCGGCCGCGGTGTGGATGCTCGTCCGATAGGAATCACTGGCGCGCGTTTCCTATCGTTGGCGCGGAATCCGAACGTAGGAGACACAGGAACCGATGTATTCGCGTTGGCGCCGGCCCTTCCGGCTTCTGGGTCTCGGCCGGAATCCGCTCTGCCGGCCGGTCGACCGGCTCGACGGCGCGTTCCGGATCGCCGCGGTCACCGCGACGCTCGCCGTCGTCGTGCTGTCGGTCCTGTTCGGCGTCGGCAGCTACCACCGGATGCTCGACCGCGTCGAAGCCCAGAAGTCGACGTTGAACCAGGTGCCGGTCCTGCTGCTCGACGATCCGGCCGGCGCCCGCACCGAGAACGGCGCGGTCTCGCCCGCCCCGGTGCCCGGCGTCCAGGCCAAGTGGACGCTGCCCGACGGCACGATCCGCACCGGGGCGGTCTACACGCCGGTGTCCGCCCGGAGAGGCACGAGCGTCGACGTCTGGATGAACGACGACTACGTCCCGGTCCGGCCGCCGGCGCAGCCCACCGAGCTGCAGTTTCGGGCCATCGTCGACGCGCTCGGCTGCGTCAGCCTGTTCGCGGTGCTGGTCTGGGGCGCGTTCGGTTGGGCGCTGAGCCGCCTCAACCGCCGCCGGGACGCCGAGTGGGCCCGGGAGTGGATCGTCTACGAACGCGAGTGGCGCCACCGCAGCCACTAGCAGCCACTAGAGCGCGACGACCTCGTCGGCCAGCGCCAGCAGCGACGGGCGGTGCGCGACCATGAGCACGGTTCGCCCGGGCACCAGCCTGCGCAGAGCGTCCAGAAAGCGGTCGTCGTCGGCGGGCTCGTCGAGCACCACGACGGCGGGGTCGCGCAGGAAGGCGCGGGCCAGACCGATCCGCTGACGCTCGCCCGCGGTCAGCCCGGCGCCGTCCTCGCCCACGACGGTGTCCAGGCCGGGCGGAAGACCGCCGGCGGCGGCCGCGGCGGCCGCCACCTCGGCGTCGGAGGCCGACCAACCAAGCCGGATGTTCTCGGCGATCGTCGCGGCCAGCAGGACCGGCAGCTGCGGCACCCAGCAGACCGTCGTCCAGCGGGCGGACGGGTCCAGATCCTCGAGCGGGATCCCGCCGAGCGTGACGCGGCCGCGGGCCGGGCGCACCAGCCCGAGCGCCACGGCCAGCGCCGTTTCGGTCCCGGGACCGGTCAGCGCGGTCACCCGGCCGGGCCGCGCGACCAGCGAGACATCACGCAGTGCGGACACGGTCACGTTCTCCAGCCGCAACAGCGGCGCATCGGCGACATCCAGCACACGTAGAGGACGGCTCCGCGGCCCGAACGGTTCGAACTCCCGGCGAACAGTGCCGTCCGGCCCTGTTTATCGGGGCGACACTGCGCAAACCTGCTTGCAGAGCCGGTCCGTCCGGGGCCGGCGCGCGCAGGAAGGATTCGCGGTGACCCTCGGCACCGAACCCGACCGACAGCTGACTCCCGCCGATCTCGCCGAGCGGGTCCGGCAGGTCGACGACGCCGACCTCGCGCGCGTCGACGCCTGGTGGCGGGCGAACAACTACCTCACCGTCGGGCAGATCTACCTGCAGGCCAACCCGCTGCTGCACGAGCCGCTCCGGCCCGAGCACATCAAACCGCGGCTGCTCGGCCACTGGGGCACCAGCCCGGGCCTCTCGTTCCTCTACGCGCACGTGTCCCGGCTGATCCGGATCACCGGCCAGCAGGCGATCTACCTGGCCGGCCCGGGCCACGGCGGTCCCGCGCTGGTCGCGGCCGGCTGGCTCGAGGGCACGTACTCCGAGATCTACCCGCGCGTCGGGCGGGACCTCGAGGGAATGGGCCGCCTGTTCCGCCAGTTCTCGGCGCCGGGTGGGATCCCCAGCCACGTGTCGGTCACGACTCCTGGATCGATCCACGAGGGCGGCGAACTCGGATACGTCCTCGTGCACGCGTTCGGCGCGGTGATGGACAACCCCGACCTGCTCGCGCTCGCGGTCGTCGGCGACGGGGAGGCCGAGACCGGGCCGCTCGAGGGCGCCTGGAAGGGCATCTCGTTCCTCAACCCGGCCCGCGACGGCGCCGTGCTGCCGGTGCTGCACCTCAACGGCGCGAAGATCTCCGGCCCGACGGTGCTGGGCCGGAAGTCTCCCGAGGAGGTCCGGTCGCTGCTGTCGGGCCACGGGTACGACGTCATCGAGGTCGAGGGTTCGGACCTGCCCGGGATGCACTACGGCTTCGCCGGAGCGCTCGCGACCGCGTGGGCGTCGATCAAGCGCATCCAGGAGGGCGCGCGGTCCGGCGAGTGGGACGGTTCCCGTCCGCGGTGGCCGATGATCGTCTTGCGGACGCCCAAGGGCTGGACGGGCCCGCACGAGGTGGACGGCGTGCCGGTCGAGGGGACGTTCCGCGCGCACCAGGTGCCGCTGTCCGGCGTTCGCGACAACCCCGAGCACCTGGCGCTGCTCGAGCAGTGGATGCGTTCGTACCGTCCGGAAGAGCTCTTCGCGGACGGACAGCCGAACTCCGACGTGCTCGCGGCCAATCCGTCCGGAGACCTGCGGATGTCGGCGTCGCCGCACGCCAACGGCGGGTTGCTGACCCGCGACCTCGACCTGCCCGACTTCCGCGACTACGCGATCGACGTGCCGGCGCCGGCCGGCGCGCGGGCCGAGTCGACGCGCAAGCTCGGCGAGCTGATGCGTGACATCTACACCCGCAACCCCGACCGGTTCCGGTTGTTCTGCCCGGACGAGACGAACAGCAACCGCCTCGGCGCGGTGTTCGAGGCGTCCGATCGGGCCTGGGCCGAGGAGGTGCTGCCGTCCGACGTGTCGCTGAGCCGCGACGGCCGGGTGATGGAGGTGCTGTCCGAGCACAACTGCCACGGCTGGCTGGAGGGCTACAACCTCACCGGGCGGCACGGGCTGTTCGCCACGTACGAGGCGTTCGCCATGGTCAGCGCGTCGCAGACGATCCAGCACAGCAAGTGGCTGGAGGAGGCCAACCACCTGTCGTGGCGGGCCGCGGTGCCGTCGCTCAACGTGCTGCTGACGTCGACGGCCTGGCGCAACGACCACAACGGGTTCTCGCACCAGGGGCCCGGGCTGATCCAGACCGTGCTCACCCAGCGGGGTTCGGTGTCGCGGATCTACCTCCCGCCGGACGCCAACTGCCTGCTCTCGGTGGCCGACCACTGCTTCCGGTCGCGGTCGTACGTCAACCTGATCGTCATCGACAAGCAGCCCCAGCTGCAGTACCTGACGATCGACGAGGCGATCGAACACGCGACGCGGGGCGCGAGCATCTGGGACTGGGCCGGCAACGACGACGGGTCGGTGGACCCGGACGTGGTGCTGGCCTGCGCCGGTGACGTGGTGACGATGGAGACGGTCGCGGCGGCTTCGATTCTCAGGGAGAAGCTCCCGCATTTCCGGGTCCGGGTCGTGAACGTGATCGACCTGATGACGCTGCCTCGGCGCAAGGACCACCCGCACGGCATGGAGGGCACGTTCTTCCGCGAGTTGTTCACCGACCACGTCGACGTCGTGTTCGCGTTCCACGGCTACCCGGGGGCGATCCACCAGGTCGTCCACGGCCGTCCGGACGCCGACCGGTTCCACGTCCGCGGGTTCATCGAGGAGGGCACCACGACGACGCCGTTCGACATGGTCGTGAAGAACAAGGCGTCGCGGTACCACCTGGTGATCGACGCGCTGAACAACGCCAAGCGGACGCCGCCCGGGGCGAGCGACCTGAAGGCGTGGTGCGAGGCGCAGCTGGAGAAGCACTCGGCGTACGTCGTGGAGCACCTCGAGGACATGCCGGAGGTGCGCGACTGGGTGCTTCCGGCCCGGGACGTGGCACCGTACTGATGTGAAGGTAGCTGCGTTGTTCGCGCTGGCCGCGCTGGCCGAGATCGGTGGGGCCTGGCTCGTCTGGCAAGGCTGGCGCGAACACCGGGGTCTGCTCTGGATCGCGGGCGGGATCGTCGCGCTGGGGATCTACGGGTTCGTCGCGACGTTCCAGCCCGATCCGAACTTCGGCCGCATCCTGGCCGCGTACGGAGGCGTGTTCGTCGCCGGGTCGCTGCTGTGGGGCGTCGTCGTCGACCGGTTCCGGCCGGACCGGTTCGACGTGTTGGGCGCGGTGATCTGCCTGGTCGGAGTGGCCGTCATCATGTACGCCCCGCGGGGGACGTAGACGCGGATCCTGCTCCCCCGGGCCAGGCCGGGGACAACCCTCAGCTGCTGCCGATGCTCGACGGGATCCGGGTCGCCCGGATCGGTCCGGGCCGGGCAGGACACACTCGCTAGAACATCAGGCGGACCAGCTCCACTCGGGAGCGCACTCCCAGGCGGACGAAGATGTTGCGCATGTGGTGGTCGACCGTCCGGACGCTCAGGTAGAGCTTCGCGGCGATCTCGCGGTTCGTCGCGCCCTGGGCGGCCAGGCCGGCGATCTGGAGCTGTTGCGGGGTGAGGCTGTCGTTGGTCTTCGGCGGCCCCGAGGCCTCCCCCGCCGCCCGCAGCTCACCGTGGCAGGCCTCGGCCCACGGGTTCGCGTCCAGGCGCTCGAACGTCTCGAGCGCGCTGTGCAGCACGTTCCGGGCCGCCAGCGAACCGCGACGACGGCGCAGCTCGTGGCCGTAGAGCAGCTCGGTGCGGGCCCGCTCGAAGTCGTGATCGCCCAGCAGGTGCAGCCGCATCGCCTCGCGGTAGTTCTCCTCGGCGACGCCGGGCTCGGTCGCGACCATCGCCCGGATGCGGGCGGCCAGCGCCTTCGGGGCCGGGCTGCCGGTCGCGTCGGCCCACTCGGTGAAGTAGCGGCCGACCGTGCTCGCGGCCTGGCGGTCCCCGCAGCGCAGCGCGGCCTCGACGAAGTGCGGCGCGGCCATCATCCGGACCAGCGGGTGCGACCGGCCGGCGCCGGCGTCGGACACCAGCACCTGCAGCCGCGAGGCCGCCTCGGCCGTGCGTCCGACCGTCAGATCGAGGGCGGCCAGGGCCCAGTTGGCCATCGCCACCGACATCGCCAGTCCTCGGTCGTCGGCCTCGGCGATCGCGGCCCGGGCCCGGACGACGCAGGTCTGCTCGTCGCCCCTCGGGACCGCGAGCAGCGCGAGCGTCGCCAGGTGGAAGCTGGCCGAGCCGACCTGGCCCAGCTCGCGGGCGCGCTGGAGCCCTTCCTCGGCGCTGGCCGCCGCGCTGGGGTGGCGGCCGAGCCAGAGCTGGGCGTAGGTGGTGAGCTCCAACGTCCGCGGTATCACCGCGACCTCGCCCCGGACCTGGGCCGCGGCCCGGGCCCGGACCGAGAGGCCGAGGCCGAGTGACTCCTGGCCGAGGATGCAGGCGACGAGGCTCGCCCAGACCAGGAGGGTGGGGTCGTCGTGCTGCGGCGCGAGCTCGAGGACCCGCCTCAGGGGTGCGACCGCTTCGCGGTGGCGGCGGTTGAACGTGGCCGACATGCCCGCGCAGAACTCGAACATCAGCTCGGCTTCGGGTGACTCGTGGCCGGTCCGCAGGGCCAGAACCCGGTCGAGGACGCTCAGGTAGCGGCGTTGGTCGCCGGCCAGGAAGTCCGGTTCGCCGGCGTGGATCAGCGCGATCATCGCGGCCGTGCGGTGGGGTTCGCCGAGCCGGGTGGCGGCTTGGATGAGGTGTTCCTGGGCCGCGGCGGGCAGGCCGGTGCGGAGCTCGATCTCGCCGCGGAGGAGGTCGCGGAAGCCGTGCAGCGCGGTCTCCGGCTGGGGCGGCCGGACCCGGGCGAGGAGCACGCCCGCCCGGTGCGGCTGGCCGGCCAGCCAGGCGTCCTGGGCCGCGGCCAGCAGGTGGGACGCTCGGTCGCCGGCCTCGGCCGAGAGCTCGGCCACCCGCTCGGCCGCGACCGAGGCCGCGGAATGATCCCCGCTCCCCCGGACGGCCGCGGCCGCCGCCGCCAACTCCCCGACGACGTCACCCCTACCGGCACCGCCCCCGACGACGTCACCCCCGCCGGCAACCGGACCAGCCGCGGCCACGACGGCCGGGTTCGGACTCGCCGCGCCCGGGCCCGCCGCGCCCGGGCCCGCCGGGTCCGGGTCCGCCGCGCCCGGGCCCGCCGTAGGCGGGGCCGCCGTAGGCGGGGCCGCCGTAGGCGGGGCCGCCGTAGGCGGGGCCGCCGTAGGCGGGGCCGCCGTAGGCGGGGCCGCCGTAGGCGGGGCCGCCGTAGGCGGGGCCGCCGTAGCCGCCGCGCCCGGGCGCGGCGGGGCGGCATCCGTCTCCAGGAGGGCGGCCAGGTGCCAGGCTCGGCGTAAGCGGGCTGCCGCTTCGGCCCGGGACCATGGCGCCCCCTCCGACGGCGGCGCGGCGTCAGCGTCCGCGGGAAGGACGTCGGCCAGCAGGCGGTGGGCCGTGCGACGGTCGGACGCGGCGGCGGACCGGTAGACCGCGGCCCGCAGCAGCGGGAACCGGAAGCGGACCGCGCCGTCGGACTCGTGGACGAGGCCGGCCGCCTCGGCCGGCGCCAACGCCGACAGCGACCCTCCACCGGCCTCGGCGGCCCGGCCGAGCGTCCGCACGTCGAGCTGTTCATCGGCCGCGACCAGCACCAACAGCCGCCGGGTAGCGATCGGCAGCCGGGCGATCCGGTCGTCGTACTCCTTCCGCACCCGGCTGTAGAGCGGCAACGTGTCCGGCAGCGGCACCCGGCCGGCGCGCTGGTCGGCCGAGAGCGTCCGGGTCAGCTCCTCGATCGCGCGCGGGTTCCCCGCGCACGACTGCCCCACCACCGCGGCGACGTCGGCGGCGACGTCCCCGGCCAGCAACCGGTCGATCAGCGCGGTGCAGGCCGACGGGTCGAGGCCGGGCAACGTCAGCGACGGCAGACCGGCCGGCGCCGGACGGTCGTCGGGCGCCGCGAACAGCATCGCGACCTTCTCCGACGCCAACCGCCGCCCGACGAACGCCAGCACGTCCCGGGAAGCGTCGTCGATCAGGTGGACGTCGTCCACGCAGACGAGCACCGGACGCCGCCGGGCCGTTCGCACCAGCAGTTCCAGCACCGCGACGCAGAGCGGCAACTCCCCCGGCACGTCCGCCGGATCACCGGCCATCGCCCGGGTCAGCGTCGCCGCCTGCATCCTCGGCAGCGACGAGATCCGGGCCGAGAGCGGCATCAGCAGCCGGTGCAGCGCGGCGAAGGCCAGATCGGACTCCGCCTCGACGCCCTCCGCGGTCAGGACGACGAAGCCGGTGGCGGCGTCGGCCGCGTACCGCAGCAGCGAGGTCTTGCCGATGCCCGGCTGGCCCTGGACGACCAGGCCGCCGCCGGAGTGGGCGCGGGCCCGATCGAGCAGCTCGTGCACCTCGGACCGGCCGGGCCCGGGTCGTTCCTCGTCGAGAACCCGTGCGGTGAACACCGGCCGATTGTCACCGATCGGTAACGCTGAACAGCGTTAGTTTTAGGTTTTCTGTGCATCCGCCCCGACCGGTCGAGTACCGATATAGGCCCGAACCGGCGATATTACCGACGCGTTACGTCACCGTGTGCAGTCAAAGTTCGGGAACCCCAACGAGGAGGTTCCCATGCGCAGAGTCCTCATCCTGTTACTGGCCGCGGTGGCCGCGATCGCGTTCGCGCCGACGGCACCGGCCCAGGCGGCCACCGACGTGCCGGTCGTGTTCGTCCACGGCTACACGGGCAGCGCCTCGAACTGGACGACGGCCGAGTCGGTCTTCCGGGCCGGCGGCTACTCGAGCAGCCGGCTCTTCGCCTACGAGTACAACTCGTACGGCAACAACATCACGAACGCGCAGGGCCTCTCGACGTTCGTCGACAACGTCAAGCGGCAGACCGGGGCCTCGAAAGTGGACATCGTGAACCACTCGATGGGTGGCCTGGTGAGCCTCTGGTACATCAAGCAGTTGGGTGGGGCGTCGAGCGTCCGGCGACTGGCGTCGCTGGCCGGGGCGAACCACGGGACGACGTCGGCCGGGGCCTGCCTGACGTTCACGACCTGCCAGCAGATGTATCCGGGGTCGTCGTTCATCAACACGCTGAGCGCGGGTGACGAGACGCCCGGGCCGACCGTGTACCGGACCTGGTACTCGCCGTGCGACGGGATCATCATCCCGTACACCAGCACGGTCCTGAGCGGGGCGACGAACACGTACGTCGCCTGCGAGACCCACCTCGGGTACCTGACCGACACGTCGATCCTCACCCAGGTGCGGAGCTACCTGACCGCCTGAGACAGCGAGACGGCCCCGCCGATGGCGGGGCCGTCTCGCTGTTTGCTTACTTCCGCTTCGCTTGCCCCAGGGGCCCTGTGCGGAACGTTCCGCCGGACCGCTTACCTACACTTGGCTTGCCCCAGGGGCCCTGTGCGGAACGTTCCGGCCGGACCGCTTACCTACACTTGGCTTGCCCCAGGGGCCCTGTGCGGAACGTTCCGCACCGGACCGCTTACCTACGCTTGGCTTGGCGGGCGCGGAACTTCTCGACGCGGCCGGCGCTGTCGATGACGCGCTGCTGACCGGTGTAGAACGGGTGGCTCGCCGACGAGATGTCGACGTCGACCAGCGGGTACGTGTTGCCGTCCGACCACTCGATCGTGCGGTCCGTGGCCACCGTCGAGCGGGTCAGGAACGCCTCGTCCGCGGACCGGTCACGGAACACCACCGGGCGGTACTGGGGGTGGATGCCAGGCTTCATGCCTACGTTCCTCTCTTCCGCGACTCCGTTCGAGCCGCACGGTTGGATAACCCAACCCACCCCGGGGATGTTCCCGTGGAGCCGCGGAATATCTGAACATGGTTTTCGTTAAGCCAGGTACAGGAACGAAGGAGGCCCCCCATGGCGAAGGGCAACGAGCTCCGTCCGGTCGTGAAGCTGCGGTCGACCGCGGGCACCGGATTCACGTACGTGACCCGCAAGAACCGCCGGAACGACCCGAACCGCCTCACGCTCACGAAGTACGACCCGCGAGCGGGTCGACACGTGGAGTTCCGCGAAGAGCGCTGACCAACTCGAACGCCCGGCCCCGAGGGGCCGGGCGTTTTCGTGTCCGCGCCCGCCGGGTAGCGACTCGACATGACGAACCCCCACGACGACCTCGACACCGATCCGAACCACGACGCGCTCGCTCCCGACGACGCCCCCGTCGACACCCGCTCCCCGGCCGAGATCGCCGAGGACCGAGAGGAGCGCAGCGTGGACGGCGACCCGGAGGCGTCCGGCCCGGCCGTCCCCAAATGGGTCGTGCCGGCGGTCGCCGCCGTCCTGGTCTTCCTCCTGCTGGCGTTCCCGCTCGGCTGGACGATCTGGGCCGCGATCGTCGGCGCGATCGCCGCCGCCGCCGTCTCGTACGCATTCGTCTTCCGGCTCTGAGCTCCAAGCTCTAAGCCGCGACGGCCTCGCGATCAGCGTCCGCCTCGGTGGGCGCGGACGCGCCCCAACGGCGGGCCAGCACCGCGCAGACGATCAGCTGCAGCTGGTGGAACAGCATCAGCGGCAGGATCACCAGACCGGCGCCGGTACCGAAGATGACCGTCGCCATCGGCACGCCGGTCGCGAGGCTCTTCTTCGACCCGGCGAACACGATCGTGATCCGGTCCTCCCGGTTGAACCCGAGCCGCTTGGCGACCACCGACGTCGTCACCAGCACCGCGGCCAGCAGCACGCACGACACGACGACCAGCGCGACCAGGTCCCAGGCCGACAGCTTGCTCCACACCCCGGCCACCACCGCGCCGCTGAACGCGGTGTAGACGACCAGCAGGATCGACCCGCGGTCGAGCAGCCCGAGCACCTTTTTGTGCCGCCCGACGAACCCGCCGATCCACGGCCGCAGCGCCTGCCCGAGCGCGAACGGCACCAGCAGCTGCACCACGATCTTCACGATCGTCCCGCCCGACAGCGACACCCCGTTGTTGCTGAGCACGACCGCGACCAGCAGCGGCGTCACGATCACACCGAGCACGTTCGACAGCGACGCGGTGCAGATCGCCGCGGCCACGTTCCCCTTCGCGATCGACACGAACGCGATCGACGACTGCACGGTCGACGGCAGCAGGCAGAGGAACAGCACGCCGGCCGCCAGCTCGGACGAGAGGACCGCGTCCGGCAGTAGCCGGATCGCCAGCCCCAGCACCGGGAACAGCACGAACGTGAAGGCCAGCACCAGCAGGTGCAACCGCCAATGGCGGATGCCTGCGATCACGGTTTCCGTGGACAGCCGCGCGCCGTACAGGAAGAACAAGAACCCGATGGCGACGATGATGAGCTGGTCGAGTACGTCCTCGACGACGCCCCGCGCCGGCAGCACGGAAGCGAGCGCGACCATTGTGAGCAGCGCCACAATGTAAGGGTCGGGGCGGAATCGACGGAACATGAGAGTCAACTCTCCGGCACGCCGCCAAAATCGTGAAGTGCGATCACCCCTCTGACTGTGATCATAAAATGTGATGATGTTCGACCCGGTCCAACTCCGCTCGTTTCTCACTGTGGCCCGCACCCGGAGCTTCACCCGGGCCGCCACCGAGCTCGGCGTCCAGCAGTCGACGGTGAGCCAGCACATCCGCAAGCTCGAGCAGGCGACCGGGCGGCCGCTGTTCCTCCGCGACACCCACACCGTGCTGCTCACCGCCGACGGCGAGGCGATGCTGGGGTTCGCCCGGGCCCTGGACGAGATCCACGAGCAGGCCGCCGGGTACTTCGCCGGGTCCGATTTGCGCGGCCGGCTGCGGTTCGGGGTGTCCCAGGATCTGGCGCTGACCCAGCTCCCCCGCATCCTGCGGGACTTCCGCCGTACCCACCCGCTGGTCGACCTCGAGCTCACCGTCGAACTGAGCGGGACGCTGCACAAGGCCCTGCAGGACGGGCAGCTCGACCTGGTGTTCGCGAAGCGGATGGCCGGGCCGGGAGAGGGACAGCTGGTCTGGCGGGAGCGGCTGGCCTGGCTGGGCGTGCCCGACCTGCGGCTCGACCCCACCGGCCCGGTACCGCTGATCATCTACCCGCCGCCGTCGCTGACCCGGGAGCGGGCGCTGCAGGTCCTCGAGGAACAGCGCCGGCCGTGGCGGGCGGTGTGCACGAGCGCCAGCCTCAACGGGCTGGCCGCGGCCGCGCTGGGCGGCCTGGGCGTGGTGCCGTTCGTGCAGCGGCTCGGGCCGGCCGGGCTGGCCGAGGTCCCGGCGCAGTACCGGCTCCCGGCACTCGGCGAGGTGGAATTCGTCCTGCTGCACACCGACCGCGTGGTCCCGGAGTCGGCCGAGGCGCTGGCCGCCGCCATCCGCACGGCAGCCTGACGGCTCGCCGCGGCTCGTCATTCGGCCGAGGCCGGGAGGGTGATCGTGAAGACGGTGCCGCACGGGACTCCCGGGCGGGCGGCGATCGTCCCGCCGTGGCGCTCGACGATGGCTTTGGTGATCGCCAGCCCGAGCCCGGTGCCCTTGATGCCCTGCTGCACCGCGTTGCTGGTCCGGAAGAACCGCTCGAACAGCCGCGGGTACTGGTCGGCCGGGATGCCGATCCCGGTGTCGGCGACGTCCAGCGTCGCAACGCCGTCGGCGTTCGCGGCCCGTATCGAGACCTGACCGCCGTCCGGCGTGTACTTCACCGCGTTCGAGACGACGTTCGTGAGCACCTGCCGGAACCGCGCCGGGTCCGCGCACACGACGACCGGGCCGTCGGTGGTCACCGCCACCGTGAGGTGCTTGGCCTCGGCGGCCGGCCGCAGGTCGGTGACGACGTCGCCGACCAGCTTGCTCAGCGACACCGGGCGGACGTCCACCGAGATCTCGCCCGCGTCCAGGCGGGCCATGTCGAGCAGGTCGTCGGTGAGCTGCTGCAGGTCGGCGGCCTTGCGGTCGACGATCCGGAGGAAGTGGTCGGCGGCCGGCGAGATGCCTTCCGGCTCGTCGAAGACCAGCTCCAGGTAGCCGCGGATCGACGTGATCGGCGACCGCAGCTCGTGGGTGACCAGCGCGACCAGCTCGTCCTTCATCCGGTCGAGCTCCCGCAGCTCGGCGATCTGCTGCCGCTTGCGGGCCAGCAGTTCCTCCCGCTCGGAGGAGATCCGGTTCCGCTCGGTGATGTCGGTACAGATCCCGTCGATGTACAGCCGGTCGCTCTCGCGACGCGGCACCGCGCGCGTCCAGACCCAACGGACGACGCCGTCCCGGCCGACGAAGCGCGCCTCCAGTTCCCCGGGCCGGCCTTCCCGGACCGACGCGTGGAACGTGGCCAGGGACTCCGCGTCGTCCGGGTGCACGAGCTCGGAGAGCTGGACGGTCCGGCCGTCGGGCGTGTAGAGGTCGGCCCCGAACACGCGGGCGCCGTTCGGGCTGGCGAACAACAGCGTCGCCTCCCCGTGCGGACCGACCTCGACGCTCCAGACGTAGTCGTCGATGCTGGAGACGACCTGCTCGAACGCCCGCCAGGCGGCCTGCGCCCGGCGGCTCTCGACGAACCGGGCCAGGTAGGCGCCGACGCCGTCCAGCCGGCTGAGCAGCTCCTCGTCGCAGCCCAGCGGGCCGTCGTGGCGGAACACCAGGACGCCGAGGAGCCCGTCGCCGCTGCGCACCGGCAGGCCGAGCGTCGCGCCCGGGCCGTCGGACTGCCGCTCGCGCGAGAGCGGCTCGCCGCCCTCGCCCACGGCCAGCGCGACCGCCCCGTCGCCGGGCCGGCCGGTGGACGCGACGAGCGTCGCCCGGCCCTCGCCCAGCTGCCAGTACTCGCCGCTGCTCCAGCCCATCCCGTTGCTCACCGCGGCCACGGTCCGGGCGGCCGCGTCGGCGGCCGACGTCGCCTCGGTGAGCGCGGTCGCGACCGCGTGCTGCACCGCGCGCAGCCGCTCGGTGCGGACGGCCGCGGTCACGTCGTGCAGCGCGACGACCGCGCCCAGCCGGGTGCCGTCGGCGGCCCGGATCGGCTGGGCGTTCGCCAGGTACTGCCGGTCGGCGCGCCCGGAGCGCCGGACGACCAGGTCGGCGTGCTGGACGACCTCGCCCCGGAACGCCCGGGCCAGCGGCGTCTCACCGGCCCGGAACGGGACCCCGTCGGCCGTGCACAGCCCGTACTGTTCGGCCCAGTCCGCGCTGGGCACGCCGGTCGTCGGCGCCTCGACGTCCCGGCGCATGGCCCGGTTGAACAGCACCAGCCGCCCGTCGGCGTCACAGGCCGCGACCCCGGTGTCGAGGCTGTCGAGCAGCGAGGCCAGGAACGTCCGCTCGTGGTCGAGCGCCGACGACATCCGGGCCAGCTGGGCGTGGCTGAGCCGCACCGCGATCTCGGACTGGGCCGCCGACGCCAGGTCCGCGATGACGGCCAGGTCGGAGGCCGTCCACTCCCGGGGCTTCGTGTCGATCACGCAGAACGAACCGAGCGGGTGCCCGTCCGGCGACCGCAGCGGATATCCCGCGTACGCGATAACGCCGATGTCCGGGATGGCCAGGTTGGTGCAGAGCAGCTCGTCGGCCCGCGCGTCGCTGATGATCAGCGGCGCGTCGGCGGCCACGACGTACTGGCAGAACGAGTGCGTGTGCGGGGTCTGACGGCGTTCGGCCCACGGCTCGGGCAGCCCGACCGCGCTGACGAAGAACTGGCGGCCCGAGTCGACCAGCGAGACCAGCGCCACCGGGGCGCCCAGCACCCGGGTGGCCAGGCCGGTCAACCGGTCCAGGACGTCCACGGCCGGGCCGTCGAGTAGCCCGGTCTCGGTCAGCACCCGCAGCCGCTCCGGGTCCAGCACGGCCCGGGACGCGGCCGCCGCCGGGGCCGACAGGATCGTCGTCACGCCTCACACACCGGGAACCGCAGCGCGACCGTCGTACCGGCGCCCAGCCGGCTGCGCAGGTCCACCTCACCGTCGTGGGCCGAGACGATCGCCTCGACGAGCGTCAGCCCCAGACCGGGGCCCTGAACGGCGGCGTTGTCGGCGTCCTCGGTGCGGTAGAACGGGTCGAACAGCCGCGGGAGTTCCTCGTCGGCGATGCCGCTGCCGGTGTCGGTGACCACGACCGTCGGCGCCGGGATGTCGCTGACCTGCACGGCGATCGCCCCGTCGCTGGTGAACTTCACCGCGTTGAGCAGGACGTGCTGCAGCGCCCTGGTCAGCTCCCGGTGCGAGCCGCAGACCAGCACCGGATCGTCGGGCTGGTCGAACGTCAGGTCGAGGCCCTTGAGCTCGGCCAGCGGACGGCTCCCGGCGACCGCGGCCGCGACCAGATCACCCAGGTCGATCGGCACCCGGCTGATGTCCAGGCCTTTGGGGCCCACCTTGGTGGCCAGCAGCATGTCGTCGACCAGCTGGGTGAGCCGGTGGGCGTTGCGCTGCATGACCGCGAGGAAGTCCCGGCCGGTCTGCGGGTCGAGCGGGTCCGAGTCGTCCAGCAGCAGCTCGAGATAGCCGCGGATCGAGGCGAGCGGCGTCCGGAGTTCGTGGCTGACCGTCGTCAGGATCCGGTTCTTCAGGTCCTCGAGCTCGACGACGCGCCGGGTGACGTCGACCTTCTGGCGCGCGTAGGAGCGGAGCTCGATCTCGGCGGCCGCGTGCCGGGCCAGCGCGCGGAGCGCGCGCCGCTGAGCCGGGGTGAGCGTGCGGGGCATGCGGTCGATGACGCAGACCGTGCCGAGGCTCAGCCCGCCTTCCACGCGCAGCGGCGCCCCGGCGTAGAACCGGATGAAGGGCTCGCCGACGACCAGCGGATTGTCGGCGAACCGCGGATCGGCGGCCGCGTCCGGCACCTCGAGGATGTCGGGTTGTTCGATCGCGTGGGCGCAGAATGCGGCGTCCCGGCAGGTCTGCCGGAAGTCGAGGCCGATGTGCGCCTTGAACCACTGCCGGTCGTCGTCCACCAGGCTGACCAGCGCGATCGGCGTGCCGCAGATCTCGGCCGCGAGCAGCGCGATGTCGTCGAACTCGGTCTCGGCTTCGGTGTCGAGGATGTGATGGCCGCGCAGGACCGCGAGTCGGGTCTCCTCCGCCGCCATCGACACGCTCGGTCCTCCCTTCCCCTAAGCCGATACGGCAGGGGAAGGGAGGACCTGAGTGGTACGCCGAGCTCAGCCCAACTCGGCGCGCTTGGGTAGCGAGGCCATCGCGCCGGGGCGGGTGACGGTCACCGCGGCGACCCGGGTCGCCCAGCGCGCGGCCTCGACGACGTCCGCGCCGTCGAGCATCGCGTCGGCGATCGCGGCGCAGAAGCTGTCGCCGGCCGCGGTGGCGTCCACGGCCTTGACCTGCTCGGCCGGCACCCGGGTCGAGCGCTCGTCCTCGACGACCAGGCAGCCCTGGGAGCCCAGCGTGACGACGACCGGCCCACGGGTGCCGAGCTTCTGGGCCAGCTGCACCAGGTCACCGCGGTCGACGCCGGCCAGCCCGAGCAGCTCGCCCCGGTTCGGCACCAGCACGTCGACCGACGAGAGCAACGAGGCCGAGACCGGCCGGGCCGGCGCCGGGTTCAGCACGACGAGCCCGTTCGCGACCGACGCGGCCTCCTCGACCACCGCGGCCGGCACCTCCTGCTGGAGCAGCACGCACCGGGCCGACGCGACCAGCTCACGCGCGACCTCGACGTGGTCGTTCGCGCCCGGGCTGACCACGATCGTGCTGTCGCCGTCGGCGTCGACGAACACGAACGCCTGCCCGGTCGGGATGCCGGCCGGGTTCTCGCGAGTGCCGGCCGGGAGCTGCACCACACCGCTGACGTCGATGTTCTCGGCGCGCAGCAGGTCGAGCAGGAACTGCCCGTCGCCGTCCCCACCGACCGCACCGACCATCGCGGTCCGGCGGCCGAGGCGGGCCGCGGCCACCGCCTGGTTGCCGCCCTTGCCGCCGCCGCTGCGGCGGGAGTCCCCGCCGAGAAGGGTCTGCCCGGCCGACGGCGCCTGCGGGACGTCGACGGTCACGTCGACGTTCAGGCTGCCGACAACGACGATGTCGAAGGTGTTCACTGCGCTAGTACAGCAGTCAGCTTCGCCGCGATGTCGGCGTAGTCCTCACGCGGGGGCGCGAACACGTCGAGGTTGATGCACGGCTCGGTGAGCGGCTGGATGTAGTGCTCGGCGCCGGCCGGCACCAGCAGCATCGAGCCGGCCGTCATCCGGTGCGGGACGCCCTCGATGAAGTAGTCGGCCTCGCCCTCGAGGATCAGCGCGAGCTGGTCGAAGTCCGCGTGCGAGTGCGGGCGCAGGTCCATGCCGACCGAGAGCGAGTGCCAGCACAGCATGACCTCGTCGGTGCTGTAGACCCGGCGGCGAACGCCCGGCCGAATCACGTCCTCCGGGACGTCGGCCCAGTTCACGACCGTGCGGTAGAGCGCTTCGCTGAGCTTCATCGGGTGCCTCCCAGGGTCTGCCGCAGGGTGGCGGCGAGGAATTGCAGGTCGGAGCCGACGACCACGTACCGGTCGCCGGCCGCGACCGCGTCGTCGGCGGCGGCCGGGGATGCGGCCCAGGAACCGGCCACGGCCCCGGCGGAGGCAGCGGCCCGGATCTCGGCCACCCGCGCGTCGAACGCCTCGGCCTCGCCGAGGCCCAGGCTCACGGCCAGGTCCGTCACCCCGAGGAAAACCACGTCCAGGCCTTCGACGACGTCCGCCAGCGGGTCGTCGGTGGTGGCCGTCTCGATCTGGCCGACGAGGAGCGGCGGGTCGTCCCTCGCCGCTTCCAGGTACTCGGCCAGCGGGACGCCGCTGTAGTTGGCACCGGGGTGGGCGAGCGAGATGCTCCGCGAGCCGCCCGGGGCGTACCGGGTCGCTTCCCGCAGCGCGGTGGTCTGAGCTGTCGAACGGAGCGTCGAGAGCTGGATACCGGCCGCCCCCGCTTCGAGCAGCCGGTTGATCAGCCCTGAGTCGACGGCCGGTATCCGTACCAGCGCGGGCAGGCCGAGCAGGAATGCCCGGCTCACCGCCCGGCGGGCGTCGGCTTCGGACAGCTGGGAGTGCTCGAGGTCCACCACGACGAAGTCCGCACCGGCGGCTCTGGCCAGGTCGACCGGCTCCTCGCCCGCGAGCTTCAGGAAGGTGCCACGCACCGTCCGCCCGCTCGCGAGCGACTGCCGGAGAGACATCAGAGGGCGTCCGAGCTGTGGCCCGGTGTGGTTTTCCATTTCGCGTTGACCAGCGGCGCGATGTGGTTGATCGCGGTGGCGGCCTCGCCGAAGCCGACCGAGATCAGCGCCACCTTGCCGTCGTACTGGGCGATGTCACCGGCCGCGAACACCCGGGGCAGGTTCGTCTGCTGGGTGCGGTCGACGAGGATCCGGCGGCGCTTGAGGTCCATGCCCCAGTCGGCCATCGGGCCCAGGTCGGTGAGGAACCCGATCGCCGCGACGACGGTCTTCACCTCCCGCTCGTGCGTCTCCTTGGAGTCGACGTGCTCGAGCGTGACGGTCTCGATCGCGGTCTCGCCCGCGATCGCGACGACCTCGTACGGCGTCACGACCTCGACCGACGACTCCTGCAGCGCGGTGACGCTCTTCTCGTGGGCCCGGAACGCGTCCCGGCGGTGGACGAGCGCGACGGAGTTGGCCAGCGGCTCCAGGGCCAGCGCCCAGTCGACCGCCGAGTCGCCGCCGCCGACCACGAGCACGTCGTGCCCGGCCAGGTCGGCGAGCCGGGGCACGAAGTACCGCAGGCCGCGGCCGGCGTAGGAGCCCCCGGCCGGCAGCTCCTTGGGTTCGAATGTCCCCATGCCCCCGGCGATCAGGACCGCCTTCGCGTGCACGGTCACGCCGGGGTCGCCCGGCGTCGAGGCCACGGCCCCGATCGTCACGCCCTCGTCGTGCACCTCGATCGTCGTCGCGCGCTGCTCCAGCAGCATCGTCGGCTTCGACTGCTGGGCCTGCTCCAGCAGCGAGTCGACCAGGTCCTGGCCGCGCACCGACGGGAACCCGGCGACGTCGTAGATGTTCTTCTCCGGGTACAGCGCCGCGAGCTGGCCGCCGACCTCGGGCAGCGAGTCCATCAGCGCGACCGACATGCCCCGGAACCCGGCGTAGTACGTGCCGTAGAGCCCGACCGGCCCGGCCCCGATGATCAGGACGTCTGTGTTCACAGTATTAGGAGTCACTTCGTCCACGAGGCGACCTCCTCGTGGTCGGCGGCCAGCGGCGGGATCTTCCGCGCGCCGCCGGGCGAGCCGATCCCCAGCGTGAGGAAGATCTGCTCGTTGATCCCGGCGAACTGCTCGCGCTCGGCCGGCAGGTCTTCCTCGTGGTAGATCGAGACCGTCGGGCAGGCCGGCTCGCAGCGGCCGCAGTCGACGCACTCCTCCGGGTTGATGTACATCATCCGGGGGCCGGTGTAGATGCAGTCGACCGGGCATTCCTCGATGCAGGACTTGTCCTGGACGTCGATGCAGGCGTCAGTGACGACGTAAGCCATTTACTGCCCCTCAGGGTTGCCGCGCCAGGCGGTCAGCTCGTGCGAGACGCCGTTCACGAACACCGCGGTGGGCTCGAGCCGGGGGGCCTCGATCGTGTTGCCGGCCGCGTCCGGGAGAACCACGGCGTCGACCTCTTTCAGCACGGTGACGTGCGCCGGGCCGCCGACGGTGAGCGAGCCGTAGCCCTCGGAGTCCAGGCCGAGGTACTTCGCCGGCACGGTCGTGACCCGGGGCAGGATCTCCGACATGGGAACGCCCAGCGCCAGGAACTTCGACATCGACGTCACCAGGTCGAACACCGGGCCGCGCCAGTTCCGGCCGGACGTGTCGGAGCTCAGGATGTCGGGCAGGAAGCCCTCGGCGATCGCCGGCTTCGCGACCTTGAACGACATGTTCGACTTGCCGTGGGCCGAGTCGTACATGACGCCCCGCTCGCGGGCCTTGTAGACCTCGCGCAGGACGGCGCCGTTCTCGTCCAGGATGCCGTTCTCCTTGCCGGTGTAGCAGTGGGCGATGATGTCGCCCGGGCGCAGCCGCTCGAGGATCTCCGGCAGCGTCAGCGCGGTCTCGCCGATGTGCACCATGACCGGCAGACCGGCCTGCTCGCCGAGGTCGATCGCCTTCTCCAGCAGCGGGACGATCCGGTCGCCCAGCACGTCCTCGGAGAGCCGGATCTTGAAGCCACGGACGACGTCCGGGTTGTCGGCCGCGGTCTTCAGGGCGTCCTCGACGTTGAACGTGTCCGGGTTGATCAGCTCGCCGTAGCGGAAGTCGATCAGGCCCAGCACCGAGACGTTCAGGAAGTTGACGATCCGCATCACGGTCGGCTCGACGACCAGCGTCCGGAACGCCGGGAACGTCGACGCGCCCGCGGTGCCGGCGTCGGCGGCGGCGACCACACCGCGGCGGAGGTGGGCCTCGTCCTGCGGGGCGCCGACCTTGGAGACCTTCTCGAAGATGTGCGTGTGGCCCTCGACCAGGCCGGGCATGACCATGGCGCCGGTCGCGTCCACGACCTGCGCCGCGGAGCCGGCCAGGTCGTCGCCGATCTCGGCGATCTTGCCGTCCTTGATGGCCAGGTCGGTGACCTTGTTCAGGCCCGACGCGTGGTCGAGGACGGTGCCGCCGCGCACTACGGTGTCGAAGCGCGTTTCAGACATGGAGACCTCCACGAGGGAACGGGTCCCTTTCGGGGGACTCCGGGGTGGGGAACTTACGAAATGGTGTTGACCAGCGGCGTCAGGCCGCCGACGGCGATCGTCACCTGCTGGCCGGGGCGGAGGTAGTCGCCCCGGTCCTGTCCGGTGCCGGGCGGGGTGCCGGTGAGGACGACGTCCCCGGGCTCGAGCCGCGCGTACCGGGAGAGCCGGGCCAGCAGGTCCGGCACGTCGAAGATCAGGTCGGCGGTGGAGCTCTCCTGACGCTGTTCGCCGTCGACCCACGACGCGACCGGGATCGCGTTCGGGTCCTCGACGTCGGCCAGCGGCAACACGGTGGGCCCGAACGGGGCACAGCCCGGGAAACCCTTGGCCAGCACCGGCGTACCGGTGGCCTTCATGACGTCCCGCGCCGTCGTGTCGTTCGCGGCGATGATGCCGGCGACCGCGTCCCAGACGTCCTCGGGGTCGGCGTCGACGAGCGCGCGGCCGAGCACGATGCCGACCTCGGCCTCGTAGTCGAACTGCTCGGTGAGCCCGGCCGGGATCGGCAGCGACGCCCGGTGCGTGGTGAGCGCGCTGGACGGCTTGAGGAACAGGATCGGGCTGGTCGGCACCGGGCGGCCGGTCAGCGCGGCCTTGCCGTGGTAATTCAGCCCGACGCCCCAGACCGCGGTCGTGCTCAGCGAGAGCGGTGCGACGGCCACGTCGTCGAGCTGCGACTTGGGCAGGCGTCGGGTCACCGCGGCCTTCGCGACCTCGTCGAGCGTGCCGCCGGAGTTCAGCAGCGCGGACAGGTCCGGGTAGGGCAGGTCGACGATGGCCAGCTCGTCGCCCTCGACCCGGGCGATGCCGTAGCGGGTGACGAGCGTTTCCATGCCGTCGATCTTCAATTGCGAGATCTCATCATGTCAAGTGAGACGGCAACACTCATCGTGAGACGAAGCTCGCGACGAGCTTCTCGTACACACGAGCCCACTGCGTGAGGGCGGCGACCGAGAACCGGTCGATCCGCGGGTCGTCGCCGGGCGGGAGGGGCCGCGGACCCAGACGGGCGGTGGACACACCGGCGGCGCGGAACACTACGCCGTCGGTGGAGCCGGTCCAGTTGCGGATCGGCTCGGCCGGGCCGAACTCGGCCTCGTAGGCCGCGGTGGCGGCCCGGACGATCGGGGCGTCGGCCGGTGTGCCGGGGCCGTCGCCCAGGAGCTGCTCGTCCACCTCGACGCCGTCGAACTCGGCCAGGTGTGCCCGCAGCGAGGCGGCGGCCGCGCCGGGTTCGATCGGCCCGGGCAGCACCAGGTAGCCGACCAGCTCGAGCGTCGACGGTGTGAGATCGGCCTTCTCCGGCGATCCGGCCCGCAGCGCACCGAGCCCGAACGACGCCCCGTCGGGCCGCGACGGGTCGGCGAAAATCGCCTGCTGCCGGACGTCGGCCACGTAGTTCGAACCCCAGGTGGACACCGCGGACAGCAGGCCGGCGGCCTGGGACAGCAACCCGCCACCGGGGTGGAGCATCAGCGGGCCCCAGCCCGCGGAGAGGCGCACCAGCAGGTAGAGGGCGCCCGGCTCCTGCCGGAGCACGCCGGGCGGACCGCCCTTGGCGACGACGGCCGCGGCCGGCCGCGGGAGGGCCTGCAGGTACTCGCCGACGCCGGTGAGGCCATGGCCGGCCCGGTGGGTCCCGCGCGCCGCGAGCAGTAGATGAGCGGTTCCACGCACGGTCGGGGCGGCCCGGACGAAGCCGGCCACCGCAGCGGCGGCGGGGGCTTTGGCCACCCCGAGCCCGAAGCCGGTCACGGTGTCGCCGTCGTGCTCGAACGGCGGCGGCGCATCGGCGCGGCCGGTGATCGCCGCATCCCGCGCGGGGTCGCCGGTCAGGGAGGTGTCGAGGTGCGAGTACAGCACCAGATCCGCGGCGCGCGCCGGACCGCCACTGCCCTCGGCCGGGCCGCCGGCGGACGCGAGCACGCTGGCCGACCCGTCGTCGAGCGGCCGCACCTGCCAGGAGATCGACGGCCACCGGCGGGCCGCCCAGGCGGCGAAACGCTCGGCGAGCGCGCGTTCTCCCCCGTGCGGGCTCGCGGTGCCGGCCAGTTCGGCCAGCACCGCGAGCAGGTCCGCGTCCGAACCGGTCAGAACCGCTCCCAGTCGTCGGCGGCGGCGCGCCAGACGTCGATGTTGCGCGGGTCGCCCGACATCCGGCGGGCCTTGTGGGTCTCGTGCTCCTCCGGGGTGAAGACCCGGTGGCCGTCACACAGCTCGATCCGGGGACCGAACCGCTCGTCGTACAGGTAGAACGCGATCGACGTGGACGCCGAGTGGTTCACGATGTCCGACGCGATCTCGACGTTCTTGTAGAGCGCCTTGGCCCGGCCGCGCATGACGTGGTCGAGGCTCTTCATCCGGAAGCACAGGTGAGCCAGGAAGAAGCTGTTGTCGCGGCGCAGCGCCACCGAGTGGTGGTAGCGGTCCTCCGACCGGATGAACGCCGAGGTGCCGCGGCCCGGCGTCATGACGAAGTCCGAGGCCTGGAAACCGAGCACGTCGAGGTAGAAGTGCAGGCTCTCCTCGTACTTGTCGGTCGAGAGGAACGGGTGCACGAGGTCGAGCGGCCGGTACTCGAGCATCGGCGGCTCGGCGTACTCCTGGAACTCGTAGCCGAACTCGAGCGTGAGGCCGTTCGGGTCCTTGGTCGCGAAGCCCCGGGTGACGATCGCCGCGGTGCGCTCGTGCAGCGGGAGGATCTCGGCGCCCTCGGCCCGGATCCGCTTCTCCAGGTTGTCCAGATCCTCCTCGGTCGCGACCGACAGGCCGATCGCGAGGGGCTGGAACATCGTCAGGCTGGGGTCGCTGACCAGCTCGATCGAGTGGTGTTCCTTGTCCGCCCGGAGCTGGGCGTACTCGGCGGTGCGGGCCTCGAGCTGGAGGCCGACGAGGTAGGTGTAGAACTCGATCGCCTCGTCGAGGGCCGGCGTGGCCAGCCGGGCGAACTGGATGCCGTACGGGCCGCGCGGGCGGGTGGTCTCGGGCACAAGCTTCTCCGATCGGAACGGCGACGACGCTTCGAGCGTGACGATCGTCTGCTGGGCGATGACGGGCCGCCACCGCTCGCGCACGAACGACTCGTGCGACTCACTGTTGAGGTAGGACTTCAGATCGTCTTCGTCGTCGAACTCGATCGTGAACACGTGGGTCATGCGGGTGTCGCGCTGGGAGATGTTCGAGCCGAGCGTGAAGCTCCGCATCTGCGGATACTTGCTCGGGAACGTCTCCAGCTCGGCGAGGATCGGGGCCGCGTCCGCTTCAGGTTCGAAGGCGAAGGCGACGACGTGCCTGATCATCGGGCCTCCTGGTCAGAGAATGAAGCTGAGTCGGGCGCCGTGCTCGAGCAGCTCGTGCTCGAGGAAAGCGCGGCGGTGGGTGAACTTCAGCTCGCCCTCGTCGTTCACGACCACGTCGTGGTGGTACCGGCCCACGTAGACGTGGTGGGTGAGGTCCCGGAACCGGTTGATGATGAAGTTCGCCTTGATCTCGACCCCGTCGGCCCCGTCGAGGACGCGGACGTTGCTGACCATGCGGTGGGTGCGCGAGTGGGGGTTCTCGGCGTGCGCCTTACGGCTCTTCAGCCGCTTGACCCGGGCGTTGAGCAGGTCCCAGTCGTCGAGGACGAAGAAGCCGCCGCCGGTGCGGTCCCAGCCCTTGTAGTCGGTGGTCGGCACCTCGAACGTGCCGCCCTCCTCGAAGAGCGTGAGCCAGGCGTCCAGGTGCCACTCGTCGAGCAGCATGGCCTCCTGGTACAGGAAGTCCTCGGCCTGCGCGCGGGTGACCGTGATCGTGGGGGCAGACATCAACAACCACTCCCGTACTCAGTCGCGGTGGCGTCGGAGACCTCGCCCAACGACTTGTCCCAGTGCCGCCAGAAGCTACGCATCGCGCCCTCGTCGATCGAGCGGCCCTTCTCGCCCTTCGACTCGCGCTCCATGCCGCGGGACATGTCGCTCCAGTCGTTGAAGCCGCGGCTGTCGCCCTTGCTGGCCTCGATACCGCGCTGCACGGCCTCGTAGGCCTCGATGTCGTCCGGCGTCGCCAGGCCGCCCGGGCCGACGAAGCTGGTCATCGTCTTCAGGCGCATCGCGCGCACGTCGTCGTCCTCGTCGGTCGGGACGTACTGCCAGGCCCGGACGTCGGTGCGGCCGGGCGCGACCGGCTCGAGCTGACGGATCGTCAGCGCCTCGAGGTCGAAGAACAGCAGGTTCGGCCAGACGAACAGGATCCGGCTGGCGTCGCCGATCTGATCGGCGCGCTCCTGACCGAGCCGCTCGGCCATCGCTTTACGGTTTTCTTCCGTACGGACCTTCTCGGCCTCGCCGAAGCGGGGCTCCCAGATCATGCCCAGCCGGCCGTTGTGCCCGGTCAGCACCAGCATCGAGTGCCCGCCGCCGAGGTCGTAGGCGTACTGGTCGTCGTCGGTGACCGGGAAGCCGGTCTCCCGCAGGTAGCCGACGAACGTGTTGTGGGTCGGCGAGAAGTGGTAGCCGTCCATCGCGTTCTCGACCGCGAGCTTCCAGTTCCCCTTGACGCCGTAGCGCTGGATGCCCGGGAGCGTGGTCATGCCGGTCGCCGACTGCTCGGCCGCCATCGAGAGGACGTCGGCCGCCTCGCCCAGGTGCTCCAGGAGCGGGGGCACGTTCTCGTCGAATGAGATGAAGACGAAGCCCTCGTGGACGTCGAGCTTCGCGACCGGGCGCAGGTCCATCGTGCCCTTGAAGCGGTCGAGCTCGGCGTAGGCGTCGTCCCCGGGGAGCGCGGAGAGCTTGCCCGACGAGTTGAACGTCCAGGCGTGGTAGAAGCACTGGAAGTTGCGGGCGTTGCCGGACTCGTCCCGGCAGACCACCGTGCCGCGGTGCGGGCAGGAGTTCAGGAACGCCCGCACGACCCCGTCGCCACCCCGGACGAAGATCAGCGGCTTACCGCCGAGCACCCGCACCTTGTAGTCGTGGTTCTTGGGGATCTCGGTCTCGTGGCCCAGGTAGAGCCAGGAGTGGTGCCAGATCCGGTCGCGCTCGGCCTGGAAAACCTCCGCCGAGCGGTACGCCTCACGGTTGACCCGGAAGGTCAGCGCGTTCCAGTCCTGCGCGATCAGGCCTCCGTGGCCGGTATCGACCAGACCCTCAGCCATTGTCTGCGTCATCATCGGTCCTTGTTGTGAGAGATGCCATCTCGCATTACGACATGCTGTATTGCAGAGTGCGTAAGTGTCAACGGGATCGACGCCGCCGATCTGGTTGATAGCATCACGCTTCCTGAGATGAGTGCCGTGGCTCGGTCGAGCCACAAAAAGGACACCCCATGCTTGAGCCAGTTCCCGAGATAGCCCCGGTCTCCCCCGCGCCGGACGACGACGAGCTGCCCCGCGCCGAGCGCGGCACGCCCGCCATTCAGGCGGTGGAGCGGGCCGCGACGATCCTCGGCGCCTTCAGCGTCGGCAGGCCGCGGCTGAGCCTGAACGAACTCACCGCTCGGCTGGGCACCAGCAAGGCCACCGCGCACCGGTACACGAAGGCCCTGCGCTCGGTGAACCTGCTCCGCTACGACGAGCGGGAGGCCCTGTACTCGCTCGGCCCGCAGGTACTGACCCTGTCCGCGGCCGCGCGCGCCGGGCTGCCGATCATCACGATCGCCGGCCCGTACATGGAGGAGCTGGTGCGCGAGGCCGGCGAGACCGTCGTGCTCTCGGTCTGGGACGGCGACACCGCGGTCGTCGTCCGCGTCGACGACAACACCGACCGCACGGTGCGGATCAGCGTCCGCACCGGCGCCCGGCTGTCGATGTCCCGGTCGGCCCAGGGCCGGGTGTTCTGCGCGTTCCTGGACGAGGACGAGATCGGCGGCCTCGGCGCGCTGCTGCGCCGCAGCCCGGATCTGCGGCAGGAGCTCGAGGCGATCCGCGAGAACGGCATCTCGGTGAACACCCCGGCCGACAACGGCGTCCGGACGATCGCCGCCCCGGTGTTCCAGGACGCCGCCATCGTCGCGACGATGGCGATCGTCGGAACGACCGCGGCCGTGGCCGACGAGACGAGCTCGCCGGCCGCGCAGTCGCTGCTCCAGGTGTGCCGATCGCTCACCCAGGAGCTGGGCAGCAGCCCGCGCCTGTAGCCGGCCGCCGGCCGCGGTCCGCGGCCGGGCGGCGGGCCGCGCCGGTGGGCGCGGGGTACTCACAGATCCAGCGTCAGCCGGTCGGAGGCGCACCGGCTGACGCAAATCATGATCGTGCTGCCGTCGGCGCGCTCGGCCTCGGAGAGAATGCTGTCCCGGTGCAGGGGCGTGCCGGCGAGTACCCGGGTCTCGCACGAACCGCAGTAGCCCTCTTCGCAGTCGTAGGGCACACCCGGGACGACCTCCCGGACCGCCTCCAGCAGCGTGCGGTTCTCGGGGACGCGGAGGGTCGCCCCGGCCCTGGCCAGCGTCACGATGAACTCGCGGGAATCGGCCGGGATCGGCGCGATCCGGTCGGTGCCGCCGCCGGTGAACCGCTCGACGTGCAGCTCCAGGTCGCCGACCGTCTTCTCGACCGCGTCGAGCAACCCCTCCGGGCCGCAGCAGTAGACCTTGGTGTCCTTCGGGGCGCTCGCGAACGCCCCGGCCAGGTCGGGGTGGCCGAGCTCGTCCTGCGGGACGAGTCGCACCCGGTCGCCGTACTCGTCGTGCAGCTTCGACGCGAACGCCATCGACGCCCGGGTACGGCCGCCGTACAGCAGCGTCCAGTCCTTGCCGGCCTGGTCGGCGGCTCGCACCATCGCACTGATCGGCGTGATCCCGATGCCACCGGCCACGAACAGGTAGTGGTCGGCGTCCACCAGCGGGAAGTGGTTCTTCGGGCCGCGGACGCGGACCGTGTGGCCGGCCCCGAGGACCTCGTGCACCTCGGCCGACCCACCACGGCCGGCCGGCTCGCGGAGCACCGCGACCTCGTAGGCGTAGCGGTCGGCCGGGTCGCCGCAGAGGGAGTACTGCCGGACCTTGCCCGACGGCAGGATCAGGTCGAGGTGCGCACCCGGCTCCCAGGCCGGGAGCTCACCGTCGCCGGTGAGCCGCAGCGAGAGCACGCCCTCGGCGATCGGCTCGACCGCGGCCAGCGTCATCGTCCGGACGTCGAGGTTGGCTTTCGCGGTGGAGATCGCGGTGCCGCGCTTGGGACCCGGCGTGAACCGGACCGGGATCGCGTCCCAGCCCGACTGGTTGCCCCAGGACTCGGTGGGGGTGGCCGGGCTCTCCAGGACGAAGTCCGGAAAACGCTCGAGAACCTGGGTGATCATCTCGCGGAACATCGCCCGGGCCAGGTGCGCGCCCGCGCAGCGGTGCGTGCCGATGCCGAAGCTGAGGTGCGCCCGCGGGTCGCGGTCGAGGATCAGCTTCTCGGGCTCGGGGAACATCTCGGGGTCGTGGTTGGCCGCGACCCACGGGATCAGCACCCGCTCGCCGTGCGCGACCGGGCAGCCGCCGATCTCGGTGTCGCTCATGACCGTCCGGGCCATCGACTGCGACGGCGCGAACTTCCGCAGGAACTCCTCGGTCGCGATGTCGAGCAGCGCGGGCTCGCGGATCAACCGCTCCCGGTCCTCGGGGTGGTTGGCCAGGTGCACGAGCGTCGAACCGGTCAGCGACGTGGTGGTGTCCACCCCGCCGGCGACCAGCAGGAAGATGACGCTCGCGAGCTCCTCGTCGGTGAAGCTGGTCTCTTCGACGAGGGCCGAGATCGCGTCGTTCCGGGGTTCGGCCCGACGGGCGTTGATGAGCTCGAAGATCCGGTCGCCCATGAACGCGAGGCCCATGCCTCCGCGGGCCTCGCGCTCGCTGCCCGGGATCGCCGCGAACAGGTCGTGGATCGGCCCGGCCAGGCGCTTCCAGTCCTCTCGCGGGAACCCGAGCCAGTCGAGCGTCACCGCGGTCGGGACCGGATTGGTGAGCTGGTGCACCAGGTCGGCCCGGCCGTCCTCGATGAACGCGTCGACGACCTCGGTGACGTGCTTGGCGATCATCGGCGTCAGCGCGTCGACCGCCTTTTTGGTGAGCAGGGGGTTGATGAGCTCGCGGTACGGCGTCGAGGCCGGAGGATCCAGCTCGATCGGGTACTGCGGGAGCGCCTTGCTCTCCGGGATGACGAACTGGATCCCGTCCGTTTCCGCGTGGCGGGCGGACGAGAACGTCGCGTCGTCCCGGGCGATCCGGGCGATGTCTTCGTAGCGGGTGGTGACCCAATGGCCGCCGTAGGACTCGGTCCAGGCGACCGGGCACTTACCCCGGAGCTGTGCGTACTCACGCACCGGGTCTGCGGTGAACTCCGGGGCGTGATGGTCGAATTCGACCGTCGGTCGTGCTGCTTCCACTGCCACTCCTGGCATCTGAAGCTTGGTGCGCGGTGTTTGCCCCGGCCGCGCCACCGGAGTTGCCGTTTACGGTAGGTCGCCCGGTGTGCGTCGTCAATCGCTTCCCGTCGCCGTCCGGCAACGTGTTGCGTCCGTGCGTACCTGCAGCTCAGAGCCGTTTTTCGGACGCCGGGCAGCGCGCCGCCGCGCGCTGCCCCGGAAACAAACTCTTCACGATTGCGTGCTGGATGAGCACAAACGCCAGCTCGCGCCTTTAGAACGTCAGCACAGCCTTGACGACGTCTCCGCGCTTGGTGGCGGCGGCGGCCTCGTTGATGTCGGCGAACTCGTAGTGGGCCATCAGCTTCTCGACCGGGAACCGGCCGGCCGCCTGCCAGGCCAGCAACTGGGGCACCAGCACCTGCGGCACCGCGCTGCCCGAGATGACCCCGGTGACCGTCCGGCCGTTGAGCAGCGTCCGCCACTCGACCTCGACGTTCTCGCTCGGCCCGACGCCGACCACGGCCGCCGTCCCCCGGGTGTGCAGTGCGGCGACCGCGTCCTTCACGACGTCGGCCCGGCCGGTCGTGTCGACGGACCCGTCGAGGCCGTCGGGCACGATCGCGCGGATCCGCTCGACCACGTCCCCCTCGCGAGAGTCGAGCACGTGCGTGGCCCCGACCTCGCTGGCCGTCTGCAGGCGCGCCGGGCTCACGTCCACCGCGACGACCGTCGACGCTCCGGACGCGGCCGCGGCCATCACCGACGCGAGCCCGACCGCCCCGGCCCCGAACACCGCGACCGCGCTCTCCGGCCCCGGCTTCAGGATGTTGACGATCGTCCCGGCGCCGGTCATGAACCCGCACCCGAACGGCCCGGCGCTGCGCAGGTCGGCGGTGTCCGGCAGCTTGATGACGCTGCGCACGTTGGCGATCGCGTGCGTGGCGAACGTCGACTGGCCGAGGAAGTGCGCATACACCGGCCGGCCGTCGATCGAGACCGCCGACGAACCGTCGGCCCGGGCCCCGGCGAAGTTCAGCGCGTCGAACTGCGCGCAGTACGACGGCGAAGCGGTCCGGCACTGCTTGCAGACGCCGCACGAGGTGAACGCCAGCGCCACCGGGTCACCCGGCTTCAGGTCCGTGACCCCGGCCCCGACCTGCTCGACGACGCCTGCGCCCTCGTGCCCGAGGACGGCGTTGGTCGGCAGGAACGTCGAGAAGTGCAGGTCGGTGGCGCAGATGCCGACGCTGACCAGGCGCACCAGCACCTCGTCGGCGCGGGGCTCCTCGAGCTGCGCGGGCCGCAGTTCGAACGTTTTCTCTTCGGTAACGGCGGCGACGGTGATGTCCACGAGGATCTCCGATATCTCACTATGGCGAGACGGCATCTTGACTTCCGAGATAGTAGACGTCAAGACTCCCGGTATGAGCGCGCTCGACGTCCCAGAGAACCGACTCCTGATCGCCGGTGGCTGGCAGGCCCCGGCGTCCGGTGACGCACTTCCGGTGCTCGACCCGGCCACCCGGGAGCCGTTCCGTACCGTCGGCCGAGCCAACGCCGCTGACGTGGACGCCGCCGTGGCGGCCGCCCGCAACGCGTACGACGGCTGGTCGCGGATGAACCCTTCCGACCGGGGCGCGATCCTCGGCCGGTGGTCCCAGCTCATCTTCGAGCATGTCGAGGAACTTGCGCGCTATGAAGCGCAGGATGTCGGCAAGCCGCTCTCCGACGCGCGCACCAACATCTACATCGCCGGCAGCATCCTCGGCTACTTCGCCGGTGCCGCCGACAAGCTGCACGGCGCGACTCTCCCGTCCCGCTCGGCCGACAACACCGGCTTCACTCTGCGTGAGCCGCTGGGCGTCTGCGCGATGGTCATCGCCTGGAACGTGCCAGCGATCCTCTTCATGGCCGACGCCGCCCCGGCGCTCGCGGCCGGCAACACGGTCGTGCTCAAGCCGTCCGAATACGCTCCGATGAGCCCGCTCGGGATCGCCGCCCTGGCCGAGGAGGCGGGTCTCCCACCTGGCGTTCTGAACGTCGTGACGGGCCTGGGCCCGGAGGCGGGCCAACCGCTGACGAGCCACCCGGGGATCAACCACATCAGCTTCGTCGGGTCGTCGGCGACCGGCCGGGCGATCATGAAGTCGGCGGCCGAGAACCTGGTCCCGGTGAAACTGGAACTCGGCGGAAAGTCACCCAACGTAGTTTTCGCGGACGCCGACCTGGACGCGGCCGTGCCGGCCATCCTCGAGTCAATCGTCGAGAACTCGGGCCAGAACTGCTACGCGGGCTCGCGTCTGCTGATCGAGGAACCGATCTACGACGAGACCGTCGCCCGCCTGGCCGCCGCCATGGAGGCCGTGAAGGCCGGTCCGTGGCACGAGGACCTGGACATGGGTCCGCTGGTCAACGGCATCCAGCACGAGCGGGTGTCGGGCTACCTCGCCGGCGGCGTGGCGAACGGCGCCCGGGTGGTCACCGGTGGCCCCGGCGACACCGACGGCTGGTTCGTGAAGCCGACGCTGTTCGACCAGGTCACGCCGGACATGCCGATCGTCCGCGAGGAGATCTTCGGGCCGGTGCTGGCGGCCGAGTCGTTCCGGGGCGCCCGGGACGCGATCGACCGGGTCAACGCGACCCCGTACGGCCTGCTGGTCAGCGTCTGGACCAACGACCTGTCCCGGGCGCTGCGGGTGACGCAGGAGGTCCGCTCCGGGCAGGTGTCGGTGAACGAGTTCGCGAACTCGGCGATCATCGGGTTCCCGTTCAACCTGGCCAAGGAGAGCGGGTTCAGCCAGGGCGGCGGCTACGAGGCGATGAAGGAGTACACGTCCGAGAAGGGCGTGACGATCAAGATGCGTCCGCTGGACTGACGCTCTCCGCAGGCGTTCCCGTCCCGCCTGGCCGGCGGCGCGCGGGAGCTCGGGCCCGGACCTTGACTCCGGACCCCCGGCGCCGGGTCGCAACGATGCGACCCGGCGCCTCCGTCATCGCCGAACCGCGACCAGCGAGAGCAGCTCGTCGGTGGCTCGGCGGGCGGCGTGGGCTCCGTCGGACTCCTCGCCCAGACGCCGGGCCGCGGCCGCGAACGACGGGTCGGCCAGCACCTTCCGCACGCCAGACCGGATCGCGGCCTCCGACGGCGTCTGCGTCCGCAGATCGACGCCGACGCCGGACCACGCGACCCTCGCCGTGACCTCGACCTTGTCCTCGGTCTTGCCCGCCGCCACCAGCGGCACGCCGTGCGCGATCGCGAGTTGCACGGTGCCGAACCCGCCGTTCGTCACGACCGCCGACGCGTGCCGGAACAGCTCGTCGAACGGGACGTACCGCTCCACCCGCGCGTTGGGCGGCACCGGCTCCAGCACCGACGGATCGGCCCCTCCGGTCACCGCGACGACCAGCACGTCCTCGTCCGCCAGAGCCGCCAGCGACGGCCGCAGCAGCTGCGACGGATCGGTCGCGACCGTCCCCTGGGTCACGACGACGACCGGGCGCTCGGCCGCCACGACGTCGTCCCACCACGACGGCCGCACCCACTCCGCGGGCGGCAGCGGCGCGGGGTGCCCCACGAACCGGAGCCAGGACGGCCGGTCCGAGCGTGGGTACTCGAAGCCCGCCGGCGAGAGCTGGATGAACCGGTCCGGCGCCGGCACCTCCACCGCGGTCCGCTTCCGCGCCGGCAGGCCGACCGCCCGCCGCTGCGCGTCGAGCTGCCCCGCCGTCGGCGCGAACATCGTCTTCCGGACGACGGCGTTGAGCAGGCGATTCCGCACCCGGCCGAGGACGCCGGACGTCGGCCGCAGACCCAGCCCGAACGGGCCGGTGTCGACGCTGAGCAGCGTCACGACCGTGATCCCGTACGTGGCGGTCGGCGGCCCACCGAGCTCGCGCACCAGCGGGGCCGACAGCAGCGCGGTGTCGGCCACCAGGACGTCGGTCGGCTCCTCGAGCAGGCCCTGCAGGTGGCGCACCTGGGCCGCGATCGAGGCGATGAAGACGTGCTCCAGGTCGAACAGGAACTGCTTCACCCCGTCGTGCCGGGCCCGCTCCGGGAAGAACTCGTTCAGGGGCCGGACACTGTGGTCGATCTCCGCCGGGAACGGAACGAACTCGGCGCCGGCGCGCTCGACACCGCGCTCGAGGGCCCGCCCAGTGGTGAACCGCACCCGGTGGCCGTCGTCGACCAGCGTCCGAACGAGAGGATGGGCCGGATTCACGTGTCCGGCCGCGGGGGTTGCCGCGAAGAGGAAACTTGCCATAGGTCGACGATGAGGGCAGCCGTCCTGGTTGACGAGCTTTGCCGAGATTGCCGGGAGGAACTGACCGTGTCGTTCGGTAAACCCGGGCGCCCACCCGAGGATCACACGCTGCGGCGGCGCGAGATCTATCTCGCGGTCATGCCGCTGATCGACGACGTCGGATACCGGCGATTGAGCATGAAGGCCGCCGCCCGGGCCGCGAACCTCTCGATCGGCGGGCTGTACCACTACTTCCCGACCAAGCGGGAGCTCGTGCTGCACCCGCTGACCGAGGACTTCGGGCGGCGGTACTGCGCCGACCTGAACGCGGTCCATGCTCCGCTCCTCGACACCGACCCCGAGCGCTACGTCCGACTGAAGCTGCACGGCATCGCGCGGTGCGTCGCGGTGGCCCGGCCGGCGTTCCACGCCGCCGTCGAGATGGGCCTGGACGCGTATCGCGAATCCGTGGAGGCCGGGCTGACCCACAGCTTCGACGCGGTCGAGGACGCGCTGCGCCACATCGAACCGGCGCTGCCCGAGGACGCGATCCGGGCGATCAGCCGCTCGATGCGCCGGGTGCTGATGGCCGCGATCATCGACCGGACCACGACCGAGGCCGAGATCGTCACCGACTGCAATAGGGTGCTCGACTCGTTCCTGCCTCGGCCGGCGCTGGTTCCGTAAGTACTGGTAACGGGCCGGTCACGGATCCGAATCTGCGCCGGTCGACCAGTACAGGGCTCCGTATCTGCGGTGCTAGCGTTTCCCGGTGCCCACCTACCGCATCAGTGAAGCCGCTGTGCTGCTCGGCGTCAGCGACGACACGGTCCGCCGATGGGCCGACGCGGGCAGACTGCCGACGATCAAGGAACCGGGCTCCCGCCTGGCGATCGACGGGGCCGACCTCGCCTCCTTCGCCTCCGAGATCGCCGCCGGCGACCTCCCGGCCGGGCTGGGCGCGCCGATCGTCGCCGAATCGGCCCGCAACCGGTTCACCGGCATCGTCACCCGGGTGCTGCGCGACGGGGTGATGGCGCAGGTCGAGATCCAGGCCGGGCCGCACCGGGTCGTCTCGCTGATGAGCCGGGAATCCGCCGACGAGCTCGGCCTGGAGCCCGGCGTCCTCGCCGTTGCCGCAGTCAAGTCGACGAACGTCGTCGTTGAAGTACCTCGCCACCCCGAGTAACTCCTGGAGGTAACCGTGCGTCGACCGGCCCTATTCGCGGTGGCTCTCGCAGCCGCCGCGTCGATGCTTCTCACGGGCTGCGGCTCGGACGACAGCAGCGACACGTCGAGCAACTCGTCCGCGTCGGCCAGCGCGGACTCGGTGAAGGGCACCGTCACGGTCTTCGCCGCCGCGTCGCTCACCGAGTCGTTCACGACGCTCGGCAAGCAGTTCGAGCAGGCGCACCCGGGCGTCACCGTCAAGTTCAACTTCGCGGCCAGCTCGGCCTTGGCCGAGAGCATCGGCCAAGGCGCCCCGGCCGACGTCTTCGCCTCCGCGTCCCAGAAGAACATGGACGCGGTCGTGAAGGACGGCAGCGCCACCGACCCGAAGACGTTCGTGCAGAACACGATGGAGATCGCGGTGCCGCCGGACAACCCCGGCAAGGTGACCGCGCTCGCCGACCTGAGCAAGCCCGGCCTGAAGATCGCGCTCTGCCAGGAGCAGGTGCCGTGTGGCGCCACCGCCAAGAAGGTCCTGGACAAGGCCAAGATCACGGTGAAGCCGAAGACGCTCGGCGCGGACGTGAAGGCGGTGCTCACCACGATCTCGCTGGGTGAGGTCGACGCCGGCATCGTCTACAAGACCGACGTTCAGGCCGCCGGCACCAAGGTCAAGGGCATCGAGATCCCGGCCGACCAGAACGCCTCCACGTCGTACCCGATCGCCACGCTGTCGAAGGCGCCGAACGCCGACGGCGCGAAGGCGTTCATGGAGTACGTGCTCTCCGCCGACGGCACCAAGGTCCTCGAGGCGGCCGGCTTCACCGCTCCGTGAGCGACGGTTCCGGCGCGCCCGCAGAGGAATTGGCGGGCGCGCCCCAGCCGCGCCGGGGCGGCGCCCCCCTCCAGCGGCGCCGGGGCGGCGCCCCGGCGCCGCTGATGGTGCCCGCGGTCATCGCGATCGTCTTCCTCGTGCTGCCGCTGCTCGGCCTGCTGATCCGCGCGCCCTGGTCGGCGCTCCCCCAACTGCTGCGCGACCCGCTCGTCTTCGAGGCGCTGAAACTCTCGCTGATCAGCGCGGTCCTCGCCACCGCGATCTCCCTCGTCTTCGGCGTCCCGCTGGCCTGGGTGCTGGCCCGGGCCGAGTTCCCCGGCAAGACGCTCCTGCGCGCCCTGGTGACGGTCCCGCTCGTGCTGCCGCCGGTCGTCGGCGGCGTCGCGCTGCTGCTCGCGTTCGGACGCCGGGGCATCGTCGGCAAGTACCTCGACGCCTGGTTCGGCTACACGATCCCGTTCACCACGACGGCCGTCGTCCTGGCCGAGACGTTCGTCGCGATGCCGTTCCTGATCCTCACCGTGGAAGGCGCGCTCCGGGCCGCGGACCGACGCTACGAGGAGGCGAGCGCGAGCCTCGGCGCCGGCCGCTGGACCACGTTCCGCCGGATCACGCTGCCGCTGGTCGCCCCGTCGGTGCTGGCCGGCGCGGTGCTGTGCTGGGCCCGCGCGCTGGGCGAGTTCGGCGCGACGATCACGTTCGCGGGCAACTTCCCCGGCACCACCCAGACGATGCCGCTCGCGGTCTACCTGGCGCTGGAGAACGACCCCGACGCGGCGATCGCGCTCTCGCTGGTGCTGCTGGCCGTCTCCGTGGTGATCCTCGCGGCCCTTCGGGACCGCGTCGTCCGGACGGGCACCGGCGCATGAGCCTCCTAGCCCACGTCCGCGTCGAGCGACCGACCTTCACTCTGGACGTCCGGCTGCACGCCGACGACGGGCAGGTGCTCGGCGTGATCGGCCCCAACGGGGCCGGCAAGACGACGCTGCTGCGCGGGCTCGCCGGCCTCACCCCGACGACCGGCGGGCGCATCGAGCTCAACGGGCGGGTCCTCGACGGCGTCCGGACCGAGGACCGCCGGATCGGCCTGGTCTTCCAGGACTACCTGCTGTTCCCGCACCTCTCGGCGCTGGAGAACGTGGCCTACGGGCCGCGGGTGCAGGGCACGCCCAAGCGGGAGGCCCGGGAGACCGCGAGAGAGTGGCTGATGCGCGTCGGGCTGGAAGACCACGCGGGCAGGAAGCCGGGGCAGCTCTCCGGCGGCCAGTCGCAGCGCGTGGCCCTCGCCCGGGCGCTGGCCACCGACCCCGACCTGCTGCTGCTCGACGAGCCGCTGTCCGCGCTCGACGCCGGCACCCGGCTACGGCTGCGCACCGACCTGCGGACGCACCTGACGTCGTACGGCGGCCCGTCGCTGGTGATCACGCACGACCCGATCGAGGCGATGATCCTGGCCGACCGGCTGGTCGTGCTGGAGGACGGCCGAATCGTCCAACAAGGCTCGGCGACCGAGGTCACGCGCCGACCGGCGACGGATTACGTCGCTCGTCTCGTCGGCCTGAACCTGTACCGAGGGAGCGCCGCCGACGGACGGGTGGCGATCAGGTCCGGTGGCGAGTTCGTCATCACCGACCGGGACCTGAGCGGACCGGTCCACGCGGCCGTCCGGCCCTCGGAGATCGCGGTCTACCGCGAGGAACCCACCCACGGCAGCCCACGCAACACCTGGCGCGGCCGGATCACCGGCGTCGAGGCGCTGGGCGATCGGATCCGGATAGCCGTCGACGGCGAGCCACCGGCGCTGGTCGACGTGACGCCGGACGCTCTCGCCGACCTCGACCTCGCGGCCGGCCAGGACGTCTGGCTCACGGCCAAGGCCTCGGCGATCACCGCGTACCCGGCATGACGACGGCCCCCGACCGAGCGGTCGAGGGCCGTCGCGAGAAGCAGGCCTACAGGCCCCAGTCCATCCGCGGGACGACCGCGGTCTTGACCGAGAACTGGCCGAGGTCCTCGACGCCCGAGGTGTCTTCCCGGTCCTCCTCGCGCGCCTTCACGACGTGCTTGCCGAACTTGTCGACGAGCGGCCGGTCGCTGTTCCGCTTCAGCCACAGACGCAGCAGGTGACGCTTGCGGCCGTACTGCGGGTAGTCGATGAACGCGGTCCGCGAGTGCAGAGCGGCGTAGTTCGAGACCCACTGGATGTCACCGGGCTGGAAGTCCATGTCCAGCGCCATGCCCGGCTCGTAGGTGATCTCGTCGAACAGGCGGATGACCTCGATCTGCGCGTCGGTCAGACGCGGGGTCTCGGGGTAGTCCTGCGCGGTGAAGATGTACGTCGAGCCGGCGTACATGCTGAACACGCCGTCCTTGATGCTGACGATCGGAGAGGTGTACGTCTTCTCCGGAGCGTCGTGGTCCTGCTTGTACCAGTCGAAGTAGAACGGCTCGTGCAGCAGCGGGGCCAGGTCGGGGCGGCGCGACAGGATCTCGTTGTAGATCTGCGCACCGGAGACCAGGCTGGACGCGCCACCCTCCTTGGCCGGGCGGAGGCAGAACAGCGCCACCGCGTCCGAGCTGTCGGAGTGGAACACCAGCTTGTCGGCGACCCGCGACGACAGCGCCGACGGGTCGTCCATCGTCTTCGTCGAGGTGGCGATGACGTGGTCGATCAGGTCGGCCAGCTCGTTCTGCTTCATCGGCACGCCGAGGTGCAGGCCGGTGAGGTAGAAGATCGCGCCGGAGAGCGCGTCCGAGTAGAGCTCGGTCTTCAGGCCCCGGATCAGCACGAAGCCACGACCGCGGTCCATGTCGTACGCCCACTGCTCGATCGCCGGGGCGCAGACCGGCAGCGGGTAGTCCGCCTTGGTCACCGTACGGAGGTCGGGGTCGTCCTCGACGAACTGGCGGCCGACGGCCTCGAGCTCGGCGATCTCGGCGTCGTTCAGCTGGTAGATCCAGGTCTTCTCGTTCTGCAGCTGGTCGCCGCGCCAGGCTGCCGGCCCGGTGACCGGGGACAGGTCCGTGGTGACGGTCATCGTGGTTTCTCCTCAGACGTGTACTTCAAAGCCCAGCCGGATCACACCGGCGAGTCGGGCCAGGTCGTGTTTCACAGGTTCAGGTCGCCGTGGGCGTGGTCCAGGCGGCGATCCGGCAAGGCGGAGGTCTGTCCGGATACCGCTGTTGTATCCGGACAGACCTCCAACGCAGTCCGGTCGTCGTCTGGGCCGCGGCCACGGCGAGCTGCTGGCCTGTGAAGCACGACCTAGATTTGTTGCTCGACGGTCTTGCCGTCCCAGTAGTCCCGGCGGTGGGCGATGAGCCCGTCCTCGACCCGGAACCAGAACATCCCGCGTACCGAGACCGGTTTGCCGTGCAGCCGGAACGACATCCGGTAGGCGACGGCGGCGCGGTCGTCGTCGACCAGCAGGTCTTCGACGTCGTAGTGCAGGTTCTCGAACTCGGCGAGGAAACCGCCGAGGCGTTCCCGGTAGGCCGCCCGGCTCCTCAGGCTGCGGCCGGCGGCGGACGTGTGCTCGTTGACGAAGTCGTCGGTCACACACGCCGCCACCGCGTCGGCGTCCCCGGCGTTCAGCGCGGCCAGGTAACGCTCGATGATCTCGCGGATCAGTTGCCCCACTTCTCGCGGATCGTCGAGAAGACCTTCTGGTTGTGGGAGATCTCGATGACGTTGCCGTCGGGGTCCTTCAGCGCGCAGACGTAGCCGACCTGGCCGCCGATGTCCTGCGGCTCCCAGTGCAGGTTGCCCATCTCGCGGGCCTTGGCCGCGATCGCGTCGACGTCCTCGCGGTTCGGCACCTCGATGCCGATGTGCGCGAACGGCGTGAGCTGGCCGTGCGTACCGCCGTGGTCCTTGTTGAAGTCGACCAGGACCAGCACGAACGGGCTGTCGACCTGCTTGTCGTGGGACAGCCACGCGCTCTGGCCGTCGTCGTCCTTGAAGCGCTCCAGCACGACCAGCGGCGTCAGGGAGGTGTAGAACTCGATGGACTTGTCGAGGTCACCGGCCGGCAACGCGACATGCGTCCACCGTGCCTGCGTCAACTTCGTGTCGTCCGCCACGGGGGTACTCCTCTTCGATTCAGCCCTGGCCCTACGCTCTGGCGTTAGGACCACCGTACTGAGGGCGCCATACGGCCTGAATGTGCCGGGGGGACAAAGAACTGCGTCACACTCTGCCCCCGCACCACATCAGCGCGCCGGGCCGTCTGTGCAAAGGTTCTGACGTATCGGTTTGCGCGTGGTTCCCAGCGCCCAATGGGGCCGGCCCTCGCGTGCCGGTCTCCCTGCGCACGGGGGCGTTCCGCAGGAGAGGACATCCGTTGCGCACGCAACTTCTCGGCCGTTCCGGCCTCCACGTGACCCCGCTGGTCCTCGGCACCATGATGTTCGGGGCCTGGGGCAACCGCGACCACGACGACTGCGTCCGGATCATCCACGCGGCCCTCGACGCCGGCATCAACACGCTCGACGCCGCCGACGTGTACGCGTTCGGCGAGACCGAGGAGATCGTCGGCAAGGCGATCAAGGGCCGCCGGGACGACATCGTGCTGGCCACCAAGTTCTGCGAGCCGGTCGGCCCGGGGCCGGTGAACCGCTCCGGCGGCAGCCGTCGCTGGATCGTGCGCGCGGTCGAGGACTCGCTGCGCCGGCTCGGCACCGACTACATCGACGTCTACCAGATGCACCGGCCCGACCCGGACACCGACATCGACGAGACGCTGTCGGCGCTCTCCGACCTGGTCCGGTCGGGCAAGGTCCGGACGATCGGCTCGTCGAACTTCCCGGCCGGCGACCTGGTCGAGGCGCAGTGGGTGTCCGATCGCCGGGGCCACGAGCGGTTCCGCTCCGAGCAGCTGAGCTACTCGATCTTCGACCGCCACGCCGAGTACGACGCGCTGCCGGTGGCCGAGCGGTACGGGCTCGGGGTGCTGGTGTGGTCGCCGCTGAACGGCGGCTGGCTGACCGGTAAGTACCGGCCGGGCTCGGAGCCCCCGGAGGGCTCCCGGGCGGCCACGAACGCCGACCACTTCGACTTCCGGGCCGACGACGCCCGGGCGGCGAAGCTGGCCCGGATCGAGGCGCTGGAGGCGATCGCGCGCGACGCGAAGCTCACGCTGATCGAGCTGGCGCTCGGGTTCGTGATCGCGCACCGGGCGGTGACCGCGGCGATCATCGGGCCGCGGACGATGGAGCAGCTCGAGTCGCAGATCACCGCGGCCGACGTCGTGCTCGACCACGAGATCCTCGACCGGATCGACGAGGTCGTGGCCCCGGGTGTGAACCTGCACCAGACCGGGGCGGGCGACCGCCCCCGAGCCCTCACCGAGTCGGCCTACCGCCGCCGCTAGACCCCGGGCAGTACCGTGGCTCCCCCGACGAGGGGAGCCACGGATGCGCCTCCGAGCAGCCGGTCTCGCGATAGCACTGGCCGCGACCGCCACCGCCTGCACCGACGACGGGGAGACCCGGGAACCGAGCCCGCCGCCCACGGCCGCGTCGGTCGCCCCGGCCGGCCCCGTCGTGACGATGGGCGGCACCGCCGCCGCTTAGGTCTGTGACCTGGAGCCCGCCCCCAGGCTGCGGGACTCGGAGGCGGCTCCCAGCTCCAGGAAGCGCGCGTAGCCCTCCCGATAAGCCTCCTGAGGCTCCGGATCCACCACCGTCACGGCCGGCCGCGGCCACGAGTGGGTCGCGCACGACCCCGGCCCGGCCCACCACCCGACCCCCGCCCCGGCCGACAGGGCGGCCCCGTACGCGGCCAGGTCGGTCTCGGACGGCACCTCGACCGGCACCTCCAGCACCGAGGCCTTGATCAGGTTCCAGAGCGGGCTCCTGGCCGGGTTGCCCGCCGTCACCAGCGTCGTCAGCGTCACCCCACCGGCGGCCAGCCCGGACGCCACGTGGGCCAGCCCGTACGCGGTCGCTTCGAGCACCGCGCGGGCCAGCTGCGGGCGCCCGGCGTCCGAGCCGAGCCCCACGATCTCGGCCCGCAGCGCCCGGTTCCAGCGCGGAGCCCGCGCCCCCTCCAGGTACGGCAGCACGAGCACGCCGTCCGCGCCCGGGGGCACCGAGGACGCCAGATCGATCAGCTCCGGGATCCCCACCCCGGTGATCGTCCGGAGCCAGTCCAGCATCAGCCCGTGGCCACTCACCGGCCCACCCAGGATGTCCAGCCCGGACAGCGCGCTGCGCAGCGCGTACATCCCGGGCAACCGCTCGCCGGACGGCACCACGACCGCCATGCCGCCGGTCCGGCCGCCGGGATCCATCCCCCGCCCCGGCCGGTCCAGCGCACCGGCCCAGAACGCCAGGTACGCGTCCTGGGCCCCGGCCACCAGCGGGATACCGGCGGGCAGCCCGTGGCCGCCGTCGGTGTGCCCGATCAACGCTCCGGTGCCCACGACCGGCCCGTACCCGGGCAACTCGGGGTCGCCGGGCCAGCGCGACTGGGCCGCGTCGGCGCCCAGCCGGACCGACAGCCAGTCGTAGACCTGCAGCGGGTCGCCCTCGGTCAGCAGCGCGAGCTGAGCCGCGTGCTGCTCGGCCGGGCTGCCGGTGGCGCCGGCCGGGTTCCGGTACGTGACCGCCAGCCCGCCGTTGGCCGGAACGGTCGTCGGGCTCTGGCCGCCCAGCGAGATCGCCGCGCACGGCCGGTCGGACGGCAGCTCGGCCAGGATCGCGGCCAGCGCGTCGGCGACGCCGGTGAGCCAGCCGGCCGGGTCGGCGTAGCCGGCCGGCCACCCGACCGCCCCCGGGTACGGGGCGTAGGCCCGCGCGACGATCTCCCCGTCGGGCCCCAGCGCCAGCGCTCTGGCCGAGTCGCTGCCCAGGTGCAGCCCCACGACTACCGTCACGCCAATCCCCCCAAGAAAGCCGGTCGAGCGCGATGCCAGGCCGTCCGCTGTTGATACGCGTCCCCGGCGCGTAGCACCAGCCCTTCGTCGAACGGGGCCCCGACGATCTGCAGGCCCAGCGGCATCCGGTCCGGAGTGAACCCCATCGGCACCGACAGCGCCGGGTTGCCGACCACGTTCCAGTACGGCGCGTAGACCGCGAAGAACTCCCCGCTCTCGAACATCCGGTCCAGCCGGTCGTAGGGCGTGGCCGCGACCGCGGCGGTCGGCGTCACGACCAGGTCGACGTCGTCGAACAGAGCCGAGACGGCCTCCTGGCCGGCCCGACGTACCCGCTGAGCCTGCACGTAGTCGGCCGCGGTGAAGTCTTCGGCGACCCCGATCGTCGCCAGCGTGTTCGCGAAGAAGTCCGAAGCCCGCAGCGCGAAGTCCGCCCGGTGGTACGCCAGCGCTTCGCTCAGCGTCAGCACGATCGAGGCCGCGGCGATCTCCGGATACAGCGGCAGCGACACCTCGACCAGGTCGGCCCCCAGCGCCGCCAACTCGGCCAGCGCGGCGTCGAGCACGGAATCCAGCGAGGGATCGGCCACCGGCGAAGACAGCCGGTCGACCCCGATCCGCACCCCGGCGAGATCCCCGGTCAGCGCGTCGAGATACCCGGGCACCGCGACCTCGGCCGCGCTCGGATCCAGCGGAGAAGCCCCGGCGATCACCGACAGCAGCAGCGCGCAGTCCCGGGCGGTCGTCGCCATCGGCCCGATCGTGTCGGTCGACCAACCCATCGGCACTCCACCGGTCCGCGGCACGCGTCCGTAGGTGGGTTTGAGGCCGGTCGTGCCGCAGAACGCGGACGGCATCCGGATGCTGCCACCGGAGTCGGTGCCCAGTGCCCCCAGAAACGCCCCGGCGAGCAGCCCGGCCGCGTTTCCGGCACTCGACCCGCCGGTCCAGCGAGCGGCGTCCCAGGGATTTCTGGGCACCGGCAACGGCTTGCTGAAGTCCGGCGAACCGCAGCCGTACTCCGAGGTGAGGGTCTTGCCGACGATCACCGCTCCGGCCGCGCGCAGGCGTGCGACCGCGGTCGCGTCCGATCCGTCGTCGTCCGGCGGGACCAGGCTGCCGGCGCTCGTCGGACCGTCGAGGGTGGTCAGCAGGTCCTTGACCCCGATCGGGATCCCGGCCAGCGGACCGAGCGGCTCCCCGGCCTCCCGGGCCCGGTCGACCCGCTCGGCGGCGGCGCGGGCCGCGTCGGGAAACCGGGAGAGGAAGATGCCGAGCTCGGCGTCGGTCTTGTCGGCGACCGCCAGCGCGGCGTCCACCAGTTCGGTGCTGCGCACCGCGCCCGCTCGCAGCGCTTCCGCCGCGCCCGCGAGCGTCTGCAGGTCCGTCTCTTTTATTACGCCCGGCCGCGAACCACCGAGGGGCATGCGCGAGCCGTAGGTGGTCGGACCGGCCGGGTCGAGCCGCTCGGCCAGGTCACTGACCTCGGCCGGACGGCGCGGGGACGCCGGCGCGGCGCTGAACACCGCGGCCGGCTCGGTGCCGCGCGGGATCGGGGCGGCGTGCAGCCGCTCCGCGAACTCCCGCGCAGCACCGCCGACCATCAGGTGATCCCGCGGACGAACGGCTTGCCGAGCGCGCGCGGCTCGCGGCTCTTGCTGGCGAACAGCATCATCGCCAGCAGCGCCATCAGGTACGGCGCCGCGACCAGCAGCTGCGAGTTCAGCTGGAAGCCGAGCGCGGGCAGCGCCAGCCGGAGCGCGTCGGCGAACCCGAAGACCAGGCAGCCGATGAGCGTCCCCTTGAGGCGCCAGGCCCCGAAGATGACGGCCGCGATGACGATGAAGCCTCGTCCGGCGGTCATGTTCGCGTTGAACGTGCCGACCTCGGCCGTGGCCAGGTAGGCACCGCCCAGGCCGGACAGCACGCCGCAGTAGAGCAGCGCCTGCCGCCGGAGCTTGTTGACCTTCAGCCCGGTGACGTCGGCGGCCTGCGGGTTGTCGGCGACGGCCCGCAGGTTCAGGCCCCACCGGCTGCGCTCGACCAGCCACCAGGTCAGCGGCACGATCAGCAACAGCGTGTACATCGGCCAGCGTTGCTCGAAGAACGACCCGAGGATCGGGACGTCCCGCAGCCCCGGAATGCTCAGCTGCGCGGTCTGGTGGGCGTCGAACTGGCTGATCGCGATCAGGAAGCTCGTGAGGCCCAGCACCAGCGCGTTCAGCACCAGACCGACGACGAACGTGTTGATCTGGACCCGGTGCGAGAGGTTCCCGTGCAGCCAGCCGACGACCAGGCCGACGATCGCGCCGGCCAGCAGCCCGGTCGTCGCGCTGCCGGTGGCGCTGGCCACCGCGACCGACCCGAACGCTCCGCCGAGCATCATGCCCTCGACCGAGATGTTCTGGGTGCCGGCCCGTTCGGCCAGGTACTCACCGCAGGCCGCGAACGCCAGCGGGGCGGTCAGCCGGAGGGTGCTGGAGAGGATCGTGGTGATCTCTTCGGTTCCCATTACGCGGTCACCTTCTCCGGCTCGGTGGTGGCGGCCGGGACCGGCTCGGACGGCGGTGTCGTGGCCTCAGCCCGCCCACGCGACCGCACCCGGGCCAGCACCGGCGGCACCACGAACGCGAGCACCAACAGCGACTGGACGACGTCCACCAGGTAGTTCGGGACGCCGGTGGAGGCGAGGAAGCTCGACCCCGAGCGCAGCGCGCCGAAGAGCAGCGCGACCGGGATCGCGGCGATCGGCCGGGAGCGCGCGATCAGCGCGACCAGCAGGCCGTCCCACCCGAAGTTGTTCGAGAGCGCGGGCTGCAGGCGGAACACCGATCCGGAGAGGATCACCGCGCCGGCCAGACCGGCGAACGCGCCGGACAGGAACAGCGCCGAGCCACCCAGGTAGGAGGCCCGCACCCCGGCGTGGCGCGCGGCCATCGGGTTGAGGCCGAGCATGTTGAGGCGGAAGCCCCAGCGGCTGCGCCCGAGCAGCACGGCCAGCACGATCGTGAGGATCAGCGCGATGACCAGACCGCCGCCGATCTCCAGGTTCGGGTACTGGCCGAAGCCCATCAGGCGGACGGCCTCCGGCAGCTGCGCCGACTCCGGCGACGCGATGCTGTCCGCGGACGCCCGGGGCGCCTGCAGCAGCCACGGCACGGAGACCGAGAAGCTGACCACCTGGATCGCGATGAACGACATCAGCAGCGTGCTGACGACGATGTTCACCCCGCGGGTGTAGTTCATGACCGCGCTGGCCCCGGACCAGATACCACCGGCGGCCGCACCGGCCAGCAGGCTCAGCAGCACCACGATCGGCCCCGGCAGGGCCAGGTGCAGCGCCACGTACGCGCCGGCCGCGGCCCCGAGGAGCAGCTGCCCCTCCTGGCCGATGTTGAACACGCCGGCCCGGTTGCTGATGCAGGCGCCGAGCGCGACGAGCAGCAGCGGCGCGGCCGCCTTGAGCGTCTCGCTCCAGGCCGCGACGTCGGCGACGCTACCGGTGTAGAGGGCCTTGGCCGCGTCGATCGGCGAACCGCCGGTCGCCGAGACCAGGATCATCGACAGGCCGACGGCGATCGCGACCGCGACGATCGTGATCAGCGTGACCTGCATGCCCCGGCCGCTCGGCCGCATGAGCTCGGCGATGTTGGGGAGCTTTCGTCGGCTCTCGCGGGCCATGGCCGCGGAGCCGTTGGCGTGCTCGCTCATGCGGCCTCGCCCCCGACCAGCAGTCCCAGTCGTTCCGCGGTGGCTTCGTGGATGTCCAGCACACCGGTGACCCGGCCGGACGAGATCACGGCGACCCGCGAGGCGAGCGCCATCACCTCCTCCAACTCGGTGGTGATCAGAAGCACGGCGACTCCTCGACCGGCCGCAGCACGCAACCGCTCGTACATGTCTTCGATGGCCCCGACGTCGAGGCCGTGGGTGGGCTGCGCCGCGACCAGCACACTGGGGTCGGTGGACAGTTCGCGGGCCAGGACGACCCGCTGCTGGTTACCGCCGGAGAGGTTGCGCAGCGGGGTGTCGATCGACGGCGTCGAGATGTTGAACTGCTCGATCAGCCGGGTCGCCAGCTTGCGGGCCTCCCGCCGCCTGAGCAAGAACCGGCCGCTGACCCGGCCGAGGTCGGTCATGACCAGGTTGTCGAGCACCGACATGTCCAGGACGACGCCCGAGCGGTGCCGGTCCTCCGGCACCACGCCGACGCCGGCCTTGTGCAGCGCGCCGATCTTGGTCATCGGCACGGCCGCGCCGTTGATCGCCACCGTGCCGGACGTCGGCTCGAGCAGGCCGGAGAGCAGGTCGCCCAGCGTGGCCTGGCCGTTGCCCTCGACGCCGTAGAGCGCGAGGATCTCGCCCGGAGCCACGGTCAGCCCGAAGTTGTCGAGCAGCACCCGGCCGTCGTCGCCCTTGACCACGACGTCGGTCAGCGCGAGCGCGGGCGTCCTGGCTTCGGGGTCGGCCTTGACCGGAGCTTCGGCGGCGGCCGCCTGGACCTCCTCCGGCGTCGTGTCCTCGCTGATCAGACCGAGGGCAGCGCCCTCGGAGTGCAGCGAGACCTCACGGCCGACCATCTGCTTGGCCAGCTCGCGCGGCGACGTCTCGGGGGTCGCGCAGCGGAAGGCGACCGAGCCCTTCCGCAGGACCGTCACCTGGTCGGTGGCGGCCATGATCTCGGCCAGCTTGTGGCTGATCAGGATCACCGCGCGGTTCTCGCGGGTGACCACGTCGCGGAGGACCTCGAAGAGTTCCTGCGACTCGTTCATCGTGAGCACCGAGGTGGGCTCGTCGAGGATCAGGACCTCCGGGTCGCGCCGCAGGCACTTGATGATCTCGACCCGCTGCCGCTCACCGGCGGACAGGTCTCCGACCCGGGCGGTCGGGGAGATCGGCAGCCCGTACCGGGTGCCGACGTCCTTGATCTGGTCGGCGATCTCGTCGCGCTTGACCCGCCCGGGCTCGCCCAGGCTCACGTTCTCCCACACGGTCAGCGACTCGATGAGGCTGAAGTGCTGGTGGACCATTCCCAGGCCGAGTTCGACCGCCGCCTGGGGCGTCGGCACCTCGACCTGCTTACCGCTGCGCATGATCGTGCCCTCGTCCCGCTGGACCAAGCCGAGGAGGACCTTCATGAGCGTCGATTTGCCGGCGCCGTTCTCTCCCAGGAGGCCGTGGATCTCACCGCTACGAACGGCGAGATCCACGGCGTCGCAGGCGACGACCGGACCGAAACACTTCGTCACGCCACGGAGCTCGAGCGCCGGCGCCTCGAGGTCGCGCGCGCTGTCCGTCTGGCCGTCGGTCATACGTCAGCCTCCGAGCTTGCTGACTTCGGTGTCGGGAACGACCTTGCCGCTGCCGATGTCCTCGATGAACTGCTTCAGCTTCGCGTTCTGGTCGGCGGTGCCGTTGCAGAGCTTGACGGTCGGAACCGAGTCCTTGCCGAGGTGCCAGTCGCGGGAGACGCCCATCTTGAGCTTGCCGTCCGCGAAGTCCGAGAGCGCGGCGTTGAAGTACTCACCCGGGTCGAAGATCACCGAGACGGCGAACTTGTTGCCGGGCTCGCCGCACCGGTCGGTGCCGGGCGTCGACATGAGCAGGCCGTTCTGCGGGGTGGCCAGCGCGGCGACCGCGTCGGTGGCACCGCCCAGGTACGGGTAGACGACCTTGGCGCCCTGGTTGATCTGCGCCGTGGCGGCTTCCTTGGCCTTCGCCGAGTCGTTGAAGTCACCGGTGTAGGTGGTGGCCAGCGTCGCGTTCGGCACGACCTCCTTGATGCCGGCCTTGAACGCCTTGGCCGCCTGGACGGAGAAGTCCAGCTCCGGGCCGGTGATGTAGCCGGCCTTGGTGTAGCCCTTGTCCTTCATCAGCAGGCCGTTGGCGTAACCGGCGGCCAGCAGCGACTCGTTGATGAAGTCGCGGGAGATCGAGATCTGGGGGGTCTGCTTGATCTCGGCCGACGACGGGACGTACCAGGCCGTGCCCTTGCAGACGTCCTCGGCCGAGGCCGGGATCGCGTCCTTCAGCTCGGCCGCACCCAGCGCGACCAGGTCGACCTTCTGACGGCAGAGGTTGCGCGCCTGGTTCAGCGCGTCCGCCGGGTTGATCGAGCCCACCTTGATGAGCGTCCAGCCCTTGGACTTGGTGAACGCCTCGGCCTTGGCGACGAAGCTCTCGTAGTAGCCGTTGTCGTTCAGGTCACCGGGGCTCAGCACGCCGACGACGACCTTGCCGTCACCGTTGACGTCCGGCTCCTTCGACGCGATGTCGCTGGAACCGCTGGACGAGTCGCTGGAGGTGTCGGCCGTGTCGCTCGGGCTGGTACAGGCCGCGAGAGAGATTGCGACGCATGCCGCGGCAGCCGCGACACGTACCGCTCGAGTGGTGAGTCTCATTGGAGTCCTTCCGAGGTGCGTGGAGCCTTGCAATTCGGTGCCGTTCGGTTTCACGGGGGGTTTCACCGAGCGGCGATGACGGGTCAAGCGGAGTAAGCGATGCGTTCCTGTTCGAAGAGAGCCTCGCCGGCGGCTGCGACGAACCAGGGAAAGCCCATCCGGCCGACCGGGGAGACCTTAGTGGGGTCGATCCGATTAGGACCGGCCAGGATGGCCTCGTCGGCGACGATGCACACGACCTCGGCGAGGACGATGTGGACGCCGGAGAAGCACGACGTGGGATCACCACGGTCGATTACTTCCACCACGCGGCATTCCATGTGGGCGGGGCTGGCGGCCAGTGACGGCGGGGCGACGACCTGCGACGGGATCGTCTCCCAGCCGATGTGCTCGGCCTCGTTGAAACCGGCCGGGAACTCCTTGGCCGCCGTTTCGATGTGGTCGGCGAGCGCGACGCTCGTGAGGTTGACGACGAACTCGCCCGAGTGCTGGAGGTTGACCCAGGTGTCCTTGGGCTCCGGGGTCGCCTCGCGGACGGTGCCGATCGTGACCGCGATCGTCGGCGGCTCGCCGCAGACCGGCATGAAGTAGCTGAACGGGGCCACGTTCAGGTTCCCGTCGGCGTCGGTCGTCGAGATCATCGCGATCGGCCGCGGAACGACGAGCTGCGAGATCATCCCCTGCTTCTGGGCCGGGGTCAGGCCGTCCAGGTTGATTACGGGCATGCGCTCTCTCCTGTCTTCCCGGCGGCGCGATGCTCTGCTCCGGGCGCGGCCGGCCCTCCCGAAGTCGCCTCGAGGTCGGCCGCGGCGATCCGCGGCCAGCGGCGGAACGGGGTGATCCCGGTCCGGCGCAGCAGGTGGTGAGAGTTCTCGGCGGCGCACTGGCGCAGGTCGTCGTAGTCGACGTTCTGCAGCTCCTGGTCGCGGACGACGATCTCGCCGTCCACCACCACGTCGCGCACGGTGTGGCTGGGTGCGCCCCAGACCAGTTGCAGCGCTTCGTCGCCGCGGGGCGTCCAGACCGGGTCGCTGGTGTCGAAGACGACCAGGTCGGCCGCCTTGCCGACCTCGATCGAGCCGATCTCCTCGCCGAGGCCGATCGCCCTGGCCCCGTCGATCGTCGCCAGCGCCAGGGCCTCGTGGGCGTGCACCGGGTTCTCGTCGCCCCGGTCCAGCGACAGGCCGGTGAACAGCATGGCCGCCCGCAGGATGTCGGGGACGTCGTTGGCGTTGTGCGAGTCGCAGCCGAGCGCGATCCGGGCACCCCGGCGGATCAACGCCACGTGCCGGTTGGCCCGGGTGAAGCCCTGGCCGAGCCGCAGGTACGCGCCCGGGCTGGACGCGACCGCGGTGTCGGTCTCGACGATCGCGTCCACCTCGTCGTCGTCCAGCCACACCGCGTGGCCGAGCAGCAGCCGGGGCCCGAGGACGCCGATCTTGTGCATGTGCACCACCGGGCGGTTGCCCGACCGCTCGGCGTAGCCCGGGATGTCGTTCTGACCCGGCGAGATGTGCCAGGTCATCCTGGTGTCGAGCCGCTCGGCGAGCTCGGCCGCCCCCTGCATCAGCGCGTCCGAGACCAGGTCGTGGCCGAGCAGCGTGATCCAGGCGGCGATCCGGCCGGTGGTGCCGAGCTCGGTGACGATCTCCTCCTGGCGGGCCAGGACCTCGGCCGCCGGGGCGGAGAACGGGAGCCCTTCGGTGTCCCAGCCCCAGCCGTTCAGCCGGGCCCGGATACCGGTCTTCCGGAGGCCGGCCGCCACCCGCATCGGGTGGGCGACCGTGCCGGGCTCGATGATCGTGGTGACGCCACGACGCAGCGACTCGGCGCCGGTGAGCATCGCCGAGATCTCGTCGTCGCCGCCGGTGTGCGCGTTGTGCAGGGGCACAGCCCAGTCGAAGATCGCGCTCTGGGCGTCGATGTCGTCCGGGATGCCGCTGCGGGTCAGCGGGTCGGCGGTCGTGTGCTGGTGGGCGTTGATCATCCCCGGCGTCACGACGCAGCCGGTGGCGTCGAGCTCGGTCGCGCCCGGGTAGCGGCCGCGCAGCGTCTCCGCCGTGCCCAGGGCCGCGATCCGGCCGTCGACGACCGCGATCGTCGTACCGGTGAGGACCTCGCGGCCGGGAGCCATCGTGACGACGTCCCCGCCGACGATCAGGAGCGTGCTCACGGCGTCACCAGAACCTTTCCGATCGTGGTCCGATCCGTCAGGCGGTCGAACGCCGCCGCCAGCTCGGTCAACGGCAGCTCCGCGGCGATCGGGGCGGTCAGCTTCCCGGACCAGAACGCGGTCAGCGCCCGCCGGAAGTCGTCCGGCGTGTAGGCGCCGGAGCCGAGCAGGGCCAGCTCACGGTGGTATGCGCCGGGCAGGCCGAAGCTGACCTGGTCCCCGCTGGTCTGTCCCATGAACACTAGACGTCCGCGGATACCCAAAGTGCTCATCGACACCGGCCAAGTGGCCGGACCGACATGGTCGAGGACGATCTCCGCGCCCCGCCCGCCGGTGAGTTCACGCACGTAGGAGGCGGTGTCGGCGCCCAGCGGCACGCAGTGCTCGACGCCGAGCCCGCGCAGGGCGTCGATCTTGGCGTCACTGCTGGTGACCGCGACGACCCTGGCGCCCGCGTCCATGGCCAGCTGGACGGCGGCCAGGCTGACCGCGCTCGCCGCGGCCTGGATCAGGATCGTCTCGCCGGCCGCGAGCCGGCCGACCGGGAACAGCGCGTGGTAGGCGGTGCTCCACGAGCTCGGCAGGGCCGCCGCGGTGGTGAGCGCGACCTCGTCCGGGACCGGGTGGCACTGGGCCGCGTGCACCGCGACGTACTCGGCGAAGCCGCCGGGCCGGTTGCCCCCGGTCACCTGGACGCTCGGGCAGTAGCCGAAGTCGCCGGCGCTGCAGTAGACGCAGGCGTCGTCGTCGCAGCCGCGGGTGGGGTCGACGACCACCCGGGCGCCGGGCGCCAGCCCGGAGACGTTCGCGCCGGTCTCGACGACCGTGCCGGCCACGTCCATGCCCGCGATGTGCGGCAGCGAGAAGCCGGGCAGCAGCGCCGGGCCGGTCAGCTGGAGCAGGTCCATCCGGTTGACCGCGGCCGCTGCGACCTCGATGAGGACCTCGTCCGGCCCGATCGGGGGAACCGGCACGTCCTGGACGGACAGGGCCTCGGGTCCACCGAAGGCGGTCTGCACCATCGCACGCATGGCGTCCCTCCCTGTCGGTGTAGTCATCTCACATTGCGAGGCAGCGATTCACATTGCATAACAGCGATGCGGGAACGATGCCCTCCGGAAGGAAGTCCTGTCAACGAGTCAACGCCAACTCGGGGCCTGGTAACCCAGACTTTTCGCGGGTCCGGCGATGAGCACGAGAAAACTGGCCCAACGATGTGCTCACGGCGTCTTGCGCGAGTCTTGCGCCCGCGTGACTATCCCCGGCCACCCGTCGATATCGTTTCGGCAACACAAGGGTCCCGCCGGCTCGGCCGGCGGGACCCAGCGCTGGGTGTACCTCGGGTCAGCTCAGGTCGAGGTCCTCGTCGAGCTGGCCGTGCTGGTTCACGTACGGGGTCGCGGCGATCTTGCCGGAACCGACGTCCGCGATGAACTGCGCCATCTGGGCGTTCTGGGCGTCGGTGCCGTTGCAGAGACGCACGGTGGGAACGGTGTCCTGCCCCAGGTGCCAGTTACGGGTGACACCCATCGCCAGCTTGCCGTTGGAGAAGTCCTCGAGCGCGGCGGCGAAGTACTCACCCGGGTCGAAGATGACCGAGATCGCGAACCGCGGGTTGGTCGAGTCGCACCGGTTGGTGCCGGGCGTCGACAGGATCAGGTCCTTGGAGTTGCCGAGCCGGGCCGCGTCGTCGGTCGCGCCACCCAGGTACGGGTACATCGCCTGGACGCCCTCGTTGATCTGCTTCTGGGCGGCCGCCTTGGCCAGCTTCCCGTCGTCGAAGCTGCCGGTGTACGACGTGTAGAGCTTGGCGTCCGGTACCAGCCGGCGGATGCCGGCGATGTAGCCCTGGGCCGCCCGGGTCGAGAAGTCGAGCTTCGGACCGGTGATGTACCCGACCTTGGTGTAGTTACGGCTCTGCATCAGCAGGCCGGTGGCGTACCCGGCCGCGAGCAGGGTCTCGTCGATGAAGTCGGCCGAGATCGTGATCCGCGAGTTGATCTTGATGTCCTGGTTCGACGGCACGTACCAGGACGTCTTCGCGCAGACCGGCTCGGAGGCGGCCGGGATCGCGTCCTTGAGCTCGGCGGCGCCCAGCGCCACCAGGTCGACCTTCTGCTGGCAGAGCAGCCGCGCCTGCCGCAGGGCCTCGCCCGGCTTCTTGACGTCGACCAGACCGACCCTCTTCAGGGTCCAGCCCTTGCGCTGGGTGAACGCCTCGGCCTTGGCGACGAAGCTCTCGTAGTAACCGTGGTCGTTCAGGTTTCCGGGGCTGAGAACGCCGATGACGACCTTGCCGTCGCCGTTCACGTCCGGGCCGGGTGCGGTGCCCTTGCTGGTGACCGCACCGACGTTGGCATAACTGGTGTCATCGGCCTCTGGGTTGGAGCACGAGGCGGCAACGAGTAAGAGGCAGGTCGCGGCCACCGCCACTCGGGAGAAGCGAGTAGTCAGTCGCATGGGGGTGGGGGTCCTTCCCGGGGTAAGCACACGCCGTTATTCAGAGCACACTAGCCACACGCAGAAATCTGGCATACAGGTCGGCCTTCAGGGAGTCTTCCGGGTATTCGCGCGGTCGGATCGCCAGTCACCGACGACGGGATCGTGTTCGTCCAGCGCGAGCAGGAGTTCCTGGGCCGTCAGCGCGGCCTGGAGCAGCACGATCGCCTCGGGATCGAGCGGATCGACGCCGAGCAGCGCCTTGATCTGCCCGACCCGGTACCCCACCGAGTTGCGGTGCAGATGCAGCGCGTCGGCCACCGCCGTGCGGCTCCCGCTGGACGCGAGCCAGGCGCGCAGCGTCCGGACGAGGTCCTCCCGCGGGAGCAGCGGCCCGATGTGACGCTCGACGAACTCCCGGAGCCGGTCCGGCGGCACCGTGACGAGGAGCTGGGCCAGCCCGAGCGACGCGTACGGCAGTACGGTCTGCTCCCCGCGGCGGATCAGCAGCGCGATCAGCACCTCGGCTTCCCGGAACGACTGGGCCGTGTGGTCGGCCCCGGTGACGACGGGCCCGGAGGCGGCCCGCACCACGCCGTCGCCCACGACGGCCTGGGCCCGGTCGCGGAGGCGCTCCAGCTCGCCGGCGTCGTCCCCGGGCACGACGACCCAGGCCCGGCGGCCCTCGTGCAGCGCGGTGACCCCGGCGCGGGGCAGAGCGGTCGACCAGGCGCGCAGATGCGGGCCGTCGTAGTCGAAGACCACGCCCGCGTGCGGGGCGTCCAGGCGCATGCCGAAGCGGGCGGCGGCGCGGGTCAGCTCGTCCGCCGGGCGCAGCGTGCCGCAGCGCAGCTCGTCGACGAGCTCGGCGCCGGCCGCGGTACCGGCCTCGGCGGCCGCGTCCCGCCGGACCGCCTCGATCGCCAGCGCGGTGGTGGACGCCAAGAGATAAGGAACGACGGCGGGCGGAACCGGCTCGGCGAGCAGCACGATCCCGAACCGGCGCCGGTCGGCCCGCACCGACGCGGCCCGGGCCGGACGCCCGTCGGACATCGTCAGCGGCACCGGACGCTCGGCCCCGAACACCTGGGCGACGTCGGAGGCCCGCACGGTCGGCGCGTCCCCGGTCGGCGCGGTCGGGGCGGCCGAGCCGGCGAGCAGCTCGCCGTGGACGTCGAACAGCCAGGCGGCGTGGCCGGTGTGCGCGGCCAGCCGACGCAGGATCAGCGGCCAGCCCTCGCCGGACAGCGTGAACCGGGTCAGCTCACGCTCGAACTCCTCGGGCGTGGCCGCGGGCGAGACCGGGCCGAAGGGCCGCGCGGCGGCCGGGCGGGCGTTCACCGGAGCGGGGACCGCACGGGGCTTGGACCCGCTCTGCGGGTCCCCTCGGACCCGGCCGCCCTCCATGGCGGGAACCATACCTCCCGGTCACGGAGGGTCCCAGGCACCGGGCCAGCCGCCCGGGACTCTCGCCGACCGTGACCGAACGAGCACACCGGAGCCCTCAGGCGCCGAAGTCCGCCTTGCGGATCAGACAGTGAACACCCTTCACCGCGTCGACGACCTGGCTCACCTCGAAGTCGCCGGCGGCGCTCAGGTAGGCCAGCGCGGTCGCCCGCGGCATGCCCTGGGTCAGCTCGAGGAACGAGACCGCCCGGCGGACGGCCTTCTTCATCGCCTCGTCGAGGTCGGGGTCCATGCCGACCGGGATCCAGTGCGTCGCGGTCTCGACGAACGGAGCGTTCACCAGCCCGACGGCGGCCCGGGCCACGTCGTCCTTCAGCACCGTGAGGCGCAGCGTCGCGCGCAGCGGCGCCTCCAGCGCGGTGAGCGCCACCTCGCCGTCGCCCTGGGCGTAGTGCGGGTCGCCGGCGTAGAACAAGGCCCCGGCGGTCTGCACCGGGAGGTAGAGCGACGAGCCGGCCTGCAGCTCGTTCACGTCCATGTTCCCGCCGTGGTCGCCCGGCGGGACCGAGGGAACAGCCTCGTCGGTGTCGCGGGCGACGCCCATCAGGCCGAGGAACGGCTTCAGCGGGAACCGCACCCGCCCGTTCTCACCGAAGCGGAGGTTGCCGTAGAGCACCCCGCCGTTCTCGGTGACGTCGCTGAAGTGGATGTTGCTGCCGTAGCTGTCCGGGTCGAGGACGCTCGCGCCCTCGCGGCGGAGCGTGCCCTCCGGGAACTCGCCCGGGAGCGCCCCGTAGCCGTGCCGGTTGCTGATGAACCCGTACGGGGCCCGGATCGCCAGGTCCAGCACGTCGATCTTGAGTAAGTCACCCGGCTCGGCGCCGGCCACCGCGATCGGACCGGTGACCACGTGCGGGCCGTCGTCGTAGTCGTGGGCGAGGTCCGAGGCGGCGAAGGCGCGCGAGTCCTCGAGCACGTCGTCGGCCTTCACACCGAACCCGGCCAGGTAGGCGAGCGGGTCGCGGCCCTGGTCCTCGAGGATGCCCTCGTGGCTGAGGGTGTCGATCGTGACGACCGCGCCGTCCTCGACGCTCAACACCGGCGAACTCGTGCGGTTGGGAAGGAAACCCCAGAGTGCGGTCTCCGGCGTCGTCTCGAGGTAGTGATCGCCGTGGATGCGACCTTGGCGCGGCTGCAGGGTCACGCTCGGCTCCGTTTCTGCGGGTGGGAGGCATGCGGAAGTCGATTACGACAGTGCGCGAGCCGTGTTTCCGTCAGAAGTCGGAGCTACGAAGGTCGAGTAACACGATCCAGGATGCGATATCCCGTCTCGCATCGCGGTAGTGCGATTGCCGCCGTTACCGTCCAGATGCGATCGACCGACGCTCGGACTCAGAGTATGGCGAAAGTCGCACCCAGTTGACGAGGAAGCGCTTTCGGCTGGTCAACACGTTCTGACGAGATACGGGGTTGCGCTCGGGGCGGTACGTCCGACTCGTCCACTGGTACGAGTTGAACGATCTCCACTACGATCCGTGCGCTGCATATGACCGGACAACCGAAGGGGAGGCGAAACGTGGACGCGCAGTCCCGCCGCCTTACCCGAGTCGTCCGCTTAGCCACCGAGTTGCGCATGAATGACTTTGCCAATGTCCATGGCAAGGTGCGTTCATTGCACGCGCGACACGTAAGAACATGTCATCCTTCGGAGGGTCACGCCACGATTGCTCTGGCAGCGTGGCGAACCGTGCTGCGTCCGTCGCAGGGCGCAGTCTCCCGTCCGTCATTACTGAACGGGTCGGGACACGAGCACCATCGCCGGGTTGACACCGCTCGGCGAACGCACGCTAGGCGGAGTAGGGGCTGGATACGGTGATCACGGCTGAGCCTGGCGCTGGCCCCACCGTCCTGCGCATCCTGCTGGGGTCCCAGCTGAGACGGCTGCGCGAAGAACGGAACGTCTCGCGCGAGGACGCCGGGTACGCGATCCGCGCGTCGGAATCGAAGATCAGCCGGATGGAGCTCGGACGGGTCGGCTTCAAGGAGCGCGACGTCTCCGACCTTCTCACCCTCTACGGCGTCCACGACGAGACCGAGCGCGAGGCCCTGCTCTCGCTGGCCCGGGAGGCCAACCAGCCCGGCTGGTGGCACAAGTACGGAGACATCCTGCCCAACTGGTTCCAGGCCTACGTCGGGCTGGAGGCGGCGGCGTCGCTGATCCGCACGTACGAGGTGCAGTTCATCCCGGGTCTACTGCAGACCGAGGACTACGCACGTGCGGTGATCCTGCTGGCGAACGGCAGCGCGCCGAAGGAAGAGATCGACCGCCGGGTCCAGCTCCGGATGGAGCGGCAGCGGTTGCTGACCCGGGCCAGCGCCCCGCGGTTCTGGGCGATCATCGACGAGGCCGTGCTACGCCGCCCGATCGGTGGCCGCGACATCATGCGCGGGCAGCTCGAGCACCTGGCCAAGATGGCCGAGCGGGCCAACGTCACGCTCCAGGTCATCCCGTTCGGCTACGGCGGGCACGCGGGCGCCGGCGGCGCGTTCACGCTGCTGCGCTTCCCCGACCAGACGCTGCCCGACATCGTCTACATCGAACAGCTGACGAGCGCGCTGTACCTCGAGAAGCGCGAGGACGTCGACACCTATCTGGAGTCGATGGAGCGCCTCGCCGTCGAGGCGGACTCCCCCGACCGGAGCCGCGAGCGCTTCCTCGAGATCAGCCGGGATTTCACTCCCCGCTCGGAGTAGAAGCCTCGCCGTACAGAAGTAGAGACGCCGGCTCCTCCGTGAGCCGGCCTTCGGCGTTTGCGGAGCGCGCCCGACCGCGCTCCGCAGTGCGTCACTGCGTCACTGCGAGTTCGACCAGATGGTCGAAGTCACCGCTACGCGCTCCTGCGATGAGCGCAGCGATCTCATCCCGGGTGTAGATCAGGGCGGGGCCCTCGGGATGACGGGAGTTCCTCATCGCCAGCTGCCCGTCGGGCAGCTGCGCGAACTCGACGCAGTTGCCGTTGGGGTTGCTGAAGCTGCTTTTCAACCAGGCCACCTGGCCCAGCTGTTCAGCAGGCATTCCGTTGTACGCATGGTGCATAGTGCGCCTCTCTCGGATCGCCGGCGGGACGTCGGTGGCCGCCGGTGCACGATCGGCGGACGACGCCCCAATCCGTCGGTCGCAGCCGCCAACCAAAAAACCGAGCAGATGCACGTGCAGACGCCCTTGCACATGCACCGCCCGATGCAGGAGGATAACGCACGTGCGCGACGTAGCTCGGTAGTCGAACCACCGACAGCCTGCGTGATGGGAGGTAGACGTGTCCCCTGCTTCACAGCCAGTACGGACCGAGTCCGCTCGCGGCTGCGCACATAGAGAGGCAGCCTGGAAGGTCGAACTCTCGGCTCGATTGTGCACTGATCGGGCTCACGCAGCCCGACTCAGAGGCTTAGCCGCCTGGCACCAACGTCAGGCCGATTACTTCGACCAGCTCTTCGGCGACGAGTCCGGCGCCCGGCCGGCCACCGCCTGAGCTCGGGTCGAGCCCCTCACCAGCTCCGACGAGGCCGTTCGCGGTGCTCGCCGGTTGAGGCTGGTGCGGGTTGGAGGTGCCCGGACCCTCCAGCTCGTACCGCCCTCGTGGACTGTCCGCGCGTCGCCTACCCGGCACGGTGGCGCGCGGACTTCGCAGCCACCGTAGTGATCCGCGAACCCTTCCCCTCATCAGCGGATCCACTGCCCCCATGACGAAGGGCCCCGCCTCCCGCGGGGCCCTTCGTCTTTTCTAATCCGACGCCGGTGACATAAGTCGCAATAAGAAAATCGATGCAACAGAATTGACTTCACCCTGAGTGAGCTAGGTCACTCGAATTTCTGACTATGAGTAGTAATTGGTGGGCAAACGAGTGAGCCTCCCCGCGGCTGGGCGCCGCCGGGAGGCTCACCTCGTCTACCGGACGTCAGGTCGCGGCGACCTGCTCGCCGATCGCCTTGTGCAGCGCCCGGTTGAGCAGCACGAGCAGGGTGTCCCGCACCGACCGCTTGTCGCGGGCGTCGAACGCGACGACCGGAACCTGGTCGTCGATCGCGAGCGCCCACCGGACCGCGGCGAGGTCCTGCGCTAGCAGCCCGTCGAACGCGTTGACGCCGACGATGAACGGGATGCCGGTGTGCTCGAAGTAGTCGACGGCCGGGTAGCAGTCGTCGAGCCGCGAGCTGTCGACCACGACCAGGGCGCCGAGGGCACCTCTGGCCAGGTCGTCCCACATGAAGCCGAAGCGGGCCTGGCCGGGCGTGCCGAACAGGTACAGCTTCACGCCGGCGTCGATCGCGACCGAACCGAAGTCCATCGCGACCGTCGTCGTGGTCTTGGTCGAATGCTGTCCAGGGATGTCGATCCCGACTGCCACCTCGGTCATCTCGGCCTCGGTGGTCAGCGGGGCGATGTCGGAGATCGCTCCGACCGTCGTCGTTTTGCCGACCCCGAAGCCCCCGGCGATGACGATCTTTACCGGGATCGGTGGCTTGGTGCCGGCTGCTGAGGCAGTGCGGTCAGACAATGGCGCTGAGTCCACGGATCACTCGCAGGATGAGTTCGGGAGAGTTGGGAGAGCTCACGTCGTGGTTGTGGACGTCGAGGTAACCCGTGGCGCGTAGGTCACCGACGAGGATCTTGACCACGCCGAGATGGAGCTTGAGTCGCGCCGAGATCTCGGCGACGGATATGGGCTGGACGCAAAGGGTCACGATCGCGCGCAGCTCCGGCGAGAGCCGGGACGTCGGCACGCGTCCCCCGCGGGATCCGGCAGTGACCTGGGTCTCGAGTCCGATCTCCGGGTCGGCGGTGACCCGGCCGGAGGTCAGGACGAACGGACGCAGCTGCGCAGATGCCTCAGATCCGACGTTGGTGGCCTTGTCACCCGCTGAAGACGGCGACGAGGACCGCAGGTAGGGCCGGATGGAAGCCGGCTCGTCTGCGTCGGATCCGCCGAGGATCCTCATGACTGAACGGCGTTCTTCAACTCGACGATCAGCTGCGGCGTGAGCACGGCACCGGCGCGGCTCGCGAACAGCGTCATCTCGTAGGCCACCGTGCCCAGGTTCGCCGACCGGTCGGCGATGACACCGAGGACCGATCCGCGGCTGATCGCGGTCGCCAGCAGGTAGCCGCCGGTGAGGTCCACGATGACCTTGTTCAGGCCGCCCAGCGTGTAGGTGTCGGCCACACCCGCCGCGAGGCTCGTCATGCCCGAGATGACCGCGGCGAGGCGGTCGGCGTTCGCGTGGTCGGACGTCGCGGACTTGGCCATCAGCAGACCGTCGGCCGACACCGCTACGGCTTCCACGACTCCGGCTGTGCCGGTGCAGAACGAGTCCAGCAGCCAGTTGAATGTCTGCGCCTCGGCACTGAGGCCTGCCGTCGCCAGGTCGCCGCCGTTGGGTCGGTAGGAGCTGTTCATCGTGGGGATCCTTCGTGCTGATGGTCGTCGACGACGACCCTGTTGAGAGCGCGGGACACGCCTGCTTCGATCTGCTCGATCAGCGCCCGGGCGGCATCCGGATCTGCCACCGGTGTTGCTGCGGCCGAAACACTTCCCCGGCCGTTGGTGAAGCTCTTCAAGGTCGCCCCGGGGACGCGTCGCACAAGTCCTCCGGGAGTTCGCTGGCCTTGCTGGGACATCGACGGACCGCCGACGGACGGACCCGACGCCACCGGAGGTGACACCGGCGCCGCCGCCGGACGCTGGGCCGGCACCGGACGCGACGGCGACTGACGGGACGCCGTCGGGATCGGCTGGGTCGGCTGACCCCACGAGGGCTGCGCCGATGACGGCTGGCCCATCGACGGCTGGCCCATCGACGGCTGACGCAGCGGCGGGGAGCCGACCGGGGGCTGGCCCAGGGGCGGCTGCGGCGTGATCGGGCGGGTCGGCAGCGGAGCCGGACCACCGTTCGTGAAGCCACCGTTCGACGAGTAGGCCCCGTTGGACGGCTGACCGCCACCGTTCGACGACGGACCACCGGACGGCGGGGCACCGTTCGACGAGGGACCACCGTTCATCGCCGGGAGCGTGGGAACCGGGCCGGTGTCCGCGGTCCGCTGCGCGTTACGCACACCGGCCTCGAACTCCTCGATCAGCGCCCGAGCGGCGGCCGGGTCACCGGCGTCGCCCAGAGCCGCCGGCTCCTGACGCTTGTCCCTGGCCGAGATGCCGGACGGCAACTGTGCACCGGGTACCCGTCGCTGGAGCTTCGGCAGGTTGCCGCCACCGCCGGTGCTCACCGGACGCGACGGCATGGCCGGCGCGGCCGGGACCGACGTCGGGATCAGCGACGGCGCCGCAGGCTCGGCCCACTGGGGCTGAGCCGGCCGGGCCGACGGCTGAGGGACCGAGGGCCGCTGAGGCGGCTGGGGAGACGGCGGCTGGTAGGCGGGCGCCTGCGGGGCCGGCGGCTGGTAGGCCGGCACCTGCGGGGCCGGGGCCGGCGCGGCCGCCGGGGGCAGCGAGCGGAAGCCGGACGGGCTCGCCACCGGCTCCTCCGGAGCCCGGCCACCCAGCGGCGCGTCCCACCACGAGACGTCCGCGGGCGGGGCCTGGGACGGGATCGGGGCCGACTCGCTGCGGTAGAGCGCGGTGCTCGCCGCCACGGGCTCGGCCTCGACCGGCTCGCGGTGGCCGGACCCGTCGCTCCCGGACGCGGCGAACGCATCCCAGGGGCCGGCCGAGATCGCCTTCGACGCCCGCTCGAGCGCGATGCTGTCGAACCCGGCGGCCGAGGCCACCACCGGCAGGTTCTGGGCCGGCTCGCCGTAGTGCGACGGGGCGGGCGCACCGTAGTGCGCGGGCTCCGGAGCGGCATACGGCGCCGGAGCGGCGTACGGCGACGGAGCCGCGTACGGCGACGGCTCGGCGTAGGGAGACGGGTCACCATACGGCGAAGGCTCACCGTAGGCGGGCTCGCCGTAGGGCGACGGCTCGTTCCACGGCGACTGCTCGCCGTAGGGCGACGGACCCCCGGCCGCGGTGTTCGGGACGCGGAGCACATCGGGCTGCTGCCCCGCGGCCGGCGGGAGCGCCGGGCGCGGCGGCTCTTCGACCGCGGCGATGCCCTGGTAGACCGACGGAACCAGGTGCGGCTCGTTGAGGGCCAGCACCGCGGTGACGCCACCGCCCTGGGTGGGCACCAGCGCGACGCCCATCCCGTGCCGCCGGGCCAGGCGGCCGGTCACGAACAGACCGAGCACCTCAGTGGGCGCGAGGTCGAGGCGCTCACGACGGGCGAGACGGGCGTTTTCTTCGGCCATTCGCTCGGCCGACATGCCGATGCCGTGGTCGATGATGAGCACCTGGGCCCCGGCCCGGGTGGGCTCGGCCGTGACCGTGACCCGGGTGTGCGGCGGCGAGTACGCGGCCGCGTTCTCCATCAGCTCGGCGAAGATCAGCGTGAGGTCGGAGACGACCGACGGCTGGACGACGATGTCGTCCGGGATCTCGATGTCGACGCGGGTGTAGTCCTCGATCTCACCGAGGGCCAGCCGGACGATGTCGCCGAGCGGCATCGGCGAGCCGCCGCCCTGGTCGGTCGCCATCGAACCGGAGAGAACGACCAGCGATCCCGCGTTCCGGTTGAGGCGGCTGGAGAGGTGGTCGAGCTGGTACAGGTTGCCCAGCCGCTCGGTGTTGGTCTCCTGCCGCTCCAACCGGTCGATCATCGTCAGCTGACGACCGATCAGGTTCTGCGTACGACGACCGATGTGACCGAACATCGTCGCAACGTTGCGGCGGCTGGTGATCTGACGTTCGACCAGTCGCGACGCCGTGCTCTGCACCTGCTCGAACGCGCGGGCCAGCTCACCGATCTCGTCCTTACCGGTCGTGTTGACCGTGTCCAGACGGATGGGCTCGAAGACTTCGGACTCGTCGTCAGCGACCCGGGTGAGCTCGTTCTCGACGGCGCTGGCGATGCGGTTCGCGGAGGACGCCAGTGCGACCAGTGGCTGCGACACCCGGCGTCCGACCAGGACGGTCAGGCCGGCGACCACGAGAAGGATCAGGATCAGCGCGGCCCCGATACCGCCCGCGGCCGCGATCGCGTCCCGTCGCTGGTCGTTCGCGGCCTGGGTGATGTCCGACACCAGCGTGGTCTCGATGTACCGCGTCTGACCGAGGAACGACGTGAACCGCGGGAAGTACGTCGGCAGCGGCAGCTTCTGAACCACGTTCAGGTTCGTCTGGTCACCGAGCAGGGACAGGTTCGTCGACGTACGGTCGGCGTTCGCCTGCTGGACCAGCCGGTACAGCGAGGCCTGGCCGGCGTTCGCGTACTGGAAGTACCGGTTGGTGTAGTCGTTCGCCGAACCGAGCCCGTTGACGTACTTGCTCAGCAGCGTGCCGTTCGGCGTCGCCAGGAGCTGGGTCAGCGTCGCCAGGTTGAGCGAGTTCGCCTCTCCCAGGTGCAGGGCGGCGTCCATGGCGAGGATCTGGCGACCGATCGCGGTCGTCGAGTCGGCGATGCGATAGAGGCTCGTACCGTCGATCAACGCGTTGATCTGGTCGGTCATCAGCTGCGAGAACGTGTTGACCGGAACCGCGAAGGCCAGCGTCTCGGTACGCAGGTCACGCAGCTGGTCGAGCTGCTTCACGGCGTTCCGCAGCGCCTTCGGCGAGTCGTCGTCGACCGCGGCCTTGACGTCGGCGATCTGGTCGTCGACCGTCGCCTCCTGCAGGAGGACCGACGACCGGTCGGAGACCTGGTTGAGGAAGCCGATCGTCAGCAGTCGCTCGGCCTGGAGCTCACGGACCAGGGCGGCGACCTTACCGGCGGTCTGGATCCGGCCCGAGGTCGTGTTGGCCTGCTCGGCCGCGCCGACCCGGCCGGCGATGACCGAGATCGCGAGAACGGTGACCGCGAGCAGCGGGATGATCGCCAGGAGGACGAGCTTCCCGCTGATGCGGAGCCTATCGAGGAACACCGATCCGCTCCCGCCTCGCGTCGCGTCCCGCGTCCAGGTTGTTCAGGTACGAATCAGGACCCATCGGCTCCCCCGTGGGGTAGGCGGGGTAGTCCACGGGCTCGTTCGGCGCGCCCCGGTAGTCCGAGGGCGCGTCGACCGGCCGCGACCGGCGGCGGCCGAGCAGGCCCATCAGGATGCTGGCCAGGAGCGCGAGCACCGCGATGGCGGCGACGGCGGCCCCGAGCAGGCGGCCGGCGTCCGAGCTCGACTTCCGGTCTTCCACCTGGGAGCGGAGCTCACCGAGCAGCAGCGGGTTCAGCGACCCGGCCGCGTTCTGGGCCGAGCTGCGCAGCGAGGCCACCGACTTCGGGTCGGGCTTGGCGGTGATCGCCTCCTGGCCCGGCGGGGCGACCGATTCGATACCGCGCTGGAACGCGTCCAGGCTCTGCAGCAGGTCGGTGTCGAACGTTCCGCTCCCGGACGCGTCCACGGCCGAGGCCATGTCGGCGGCGACGTCGGCGCCGGACTCACCGGTGATCTGCCGGCTGACCGCCATCGCGGTGAGCGACTCGTTCAGCTGGTCCTGCTGGGCCTTGAACGTCGCGTCGTCGCTGGTGCGGGACGGGTCGGGCAGGTCCTTCGAGATGTACGCCTGGTCCTGGAAGCGACCGGCCCACACGATCGCGGAGGGAATTTCCTCCAGCCCGGCGTCCTGGATGAAGTTGATGACCCGGTCGCCGTCGTGCCGCAGGCCCGAGGCCTGGGCGACCTGCGCGTAGAGCGCCAGGAGCAGGTCGGTGACCTCGCCGTAGGAGCGGAAAGCGCCCTCGGCGTCTCCGGCGCCCTGCTCGGGCAGCGTCTCGATCCGGGCGCGGAGGCCGGACCAGCGGTTCGAGGTGCCGAAGTCGGCCCCGTACTTCTCGTCGGCCGCGGCCACCGCGTCGAGCCCCTCGGAGAAGCCCCCCTTGGCCACCTGCTTGCCCTGCACCGCGTTGGACTGGGCATCCACGACGGCCGGCAGCAGCTTGTTCAGCGCACTGGCGTACTCGATGCCGTGTAGTTCCTGCCCCCGCAGGTCACTGTCGTCCGAGCGAGGCCCCCACACCAGCACGAACATCGCTATTACGGCAATAACCGCAATAACCTGGAGCGCTAGGGGCGCAAACCCCTGCAATGGGGCGGACCGTAACCGGGATCCGGACCCGGGAGAAGTCATCGCTCATCCTTCAACATCGCCTGCATGGGGACCCTGCGACCGATCAGCACCGGCCGCCTCCGCACGAGCTAGAAAACCGACGCCTTTAGAAGCTAGTTCTTCGATAAACCCGATGGCAAGATGCACATCGTTAACCACAAGAATCACAGGCCGATCGGCGTAGGCGGCAAATAAATAGCGGTACCTTTTTAGCGGTTTGCCCGAATCGTGAACGGGCGGAGCCTACCCATAGGTACGCTCGATAAATAGATTCGGGTTTCGCTTTCGCAGCGTATTTTTACGCTTACTCACGGCGACATCTGCGCTTAAACGGCCGCGTCAACGGCAGTGCGTCGACGTTCCACGCTCCGCGGTCACCTGCCGAAATCTCGCCTTAACCCAATAGCCGTAGAACGACGCGCTAACTCGGGCCGCGCGCCGCGACTAGACCTCCGGCACCTTACCGGAAATGAGCCGCCGCAAGTGCACCCCCTCCCGATCGCGACGCTTCTCCGCTCCAATTTGGACCGGCGCGCACCACTCGTGCGATACCACACTTGTCGTCACTGACATCACCTTCACGCTATTTGCCCTATTTGAGCGATTCTGGTTGAGTTCCTACCTGCCCATCACGCGGGACCTAAAGGAGGTAGGGCATGCGAAACAGCATCAAGCGCGCTGCGGTCGCGATCGCCGGCCTGGCGATTGCGGGCGGTGCAGCGCTGGGCGCCGCGCCGTCGGCCGACGCGGCCACCGTCACCGGACGGACGGCGACGATCGGCGCGAGCGCGCCGAGCAGCTCGGTCGCCTGGCGCGGCCACGACGACGATGACGACTGCTGCTACGGCGGCGACCGTCACGAGTACAAGCGGTGGCACTACAAGAAGCGCTGGCACCACGAGAAGCGTTACCGGTGGAAGAACTACGGGCGCTACGACTCGTACGACGAGGCGTGGCGGATCGGTAGCCGGTACCGCAACGACCGGTGGAGCGACTTCGACTGCCGTCGCGAGGGCGGGCGCTACGTGCTCGTCGTGAAAGAGATCTACTACGCGAACTACTGATCGAGTTCCGGGTGGCCCCATCAGTTCCTAGCTGGAACCACCCGGCTCGTCAGGCTCGGAGCGGGGCGTCGACCGGTACGCCGGTCGACGCCCGGCGAGCGGACGCTTGCGGCGCGGGCATCGCCTCCGCCGCGACGGCCTCGACCAGCAGGGCGTGGTCGGCCTCGGTGCGGTCGGCGTAGGCCTGCCCGAACTTCAGCATCGATCGATCGAACCGGTCGCCCTGGCCGATGTAGCCGGCGATCGCGGCCGGATCACCGCTGCGGGCGTGCGCCCGGGCCAGCACCCGGCCGCAGACCCGCGCGTACTTCGTCAGCCCGGCGGCGTCGAACGTCGAGGTGTCGAACGAGCCCTTCGCGTCCCACAGCTGGCGGACGTAGTAGTCGTGACCGGCCGCCGGATCGCGGAACCAGCCGAGCAGAACGTCCGGCGCGGCCTGGATCAGGCGCTGCCCCTCGACGACGCGCTGGCCGGCGTTCCGGTACGGGCTCGGCGTCAGGTGCCATTCGAGGACCGACTGACCGGCCTCCTTGACCTGCAACAACAGCGGGTCGTTGGTGGACGCGGCCAGCAGCACGACCCAGCAGCGGCTGCCCACGCTGCCGACCCCGACGACCTTCCGCGCGAAGTCGACGAACGTGTACCGGTCGAGCAGCACGCGGCGATCGGCGGGCAGCGTCTGCCGGTACTCGCGGATGCAGCGGCGCACCAGCTCCTCGTCCATGCCCTCGTCGGAGGTGTCGGGGACGTGGGTGAGCAACGGCGGATCCTCCCGGAGCCGCCACTCACCGTCGACCCGTTCGGTCAGTTTCGCGGCCGCGCTGAGGTGATCGCGGCTGCGGGCCTTCTGGACCGCCTGCAACGTGGGGACGCTCGACCGCCCGCGCTTCAGCAACGGCACGATGTCGTCGACCTCGACCCGGTCGTACCACACTTCGAGCGCGCGTTTCGTGGCGTACTCGCTCATTGCTTCGCGGTACCCGGCCGCCGCACCGGCGGCCGCGGCCGACGCCTCACCGTTCTTGAAGCGATTCGCCCGGCCGGCCAGGATCACGCTGCTGACCAGCCTCTTCAGATCCCATTCGAACGGCGCTTCGAGCGTCTCGTCGAAATCGTTCTGATCGAAAACCAGCCGCCGATCGGGGGTTCCGGACATTCCGAAGTTCTGCAGGTGCGCATTTCCACCGGCCTGCACGAACAGGCCGCTGTGCGGCAACAACGCTAAATCGTGCGCCATCACGGTGGCCGCACCACGGAAAAAGCTGAATGGGGACGCGATCATCCGCTCATATCTGAGCGGAAGCAGTTCCCGGAGGCGATGTTCGTCCGCGGCCGCGAGAAGCGTCAACGGATTCCGGCCGTCGTCGGTGAGCTCGGCCTGCGCGGAGCGGGACACCCTGGTCCGTGCGCTGCGGCCGAGTTCGTAGCCGACGGGAGTCACGACGGTCAGTCCTCCCACCGCAGCTCCCCCTCTCAGGTGAGCAAAGCCCCCGTGGCTAGAGGCTTCCCCGGTCACGGCAGGGTCAGGCCGGGCTGCTCCGCCCACGCCTCTGCCGGTTCCCTGCCACGTTAACGGAGGTTGGCCGGGAGGGAAATGAACTGGTTCACCTCGAAGCGACCGCCGGCGAACCGGGCAGATAGCGGATGAAGTCGTCGGGGGCCAGAGCCGGGGCGAAGTACCAGCCCTGCCCGGTGTCGCAGCCCAGCGCCCGGAGCCGGTCGTGCTGCTCGACGGTCTCGATGCCCTCGGCGACGACCTGCAGGTCGAGCGCGTGCCCGAGCGTGACGAGCGACTCCAGGATCTGGCTCTCGGCCTCGGACGGCTCGGCACCGGTGAGCCGCTGCACCAGGCCGCCGGAGAGCTTCAGGACGTCGACCGGCAGCTCGCGGAGCAGGCCGAGGTTCGCCCAGCCGGCGCCGACGTCGTCGACGGCCAGCCGGACGCCGAGCGCCGAGAGCCGCCGCAGCGGGGCCGCGTTCGCGGCCGCGACCGTGCCTGCCGCGAGTTCGAGCTGCAGGCGGCCCGGTTCGAGCCCGGTCTCCTCCAACACCCGGACGACGTCGTCGACCAGGCCCGGGTCGCGGAACTGGCTGACCGCGAGGTTGACGCTGGCGTACGGCGCCGGGTCGTCGTCGATCCGCCAGCGAGCGGCCTGGCGGCAGGCCAGCTGGAGCACCCGGCGGCCGATCGGGACGATCGCGCCGGTCTCCTCGGCCAGCCCGACGAACCGCTTGGGCGAGAGCAGCCCGAGCTCGCGGTGCCGCCAGCGCACCAGCGCCTCGGCGCCCCGCACCCGGCCGTCGGCCAGCCCGACCAGCGGCTGGAACTCGACGACGAACTCGTCCCGCTCCAGCGCGGCCGGCATCGACGTGGAGAGCGCGTAGCGGGCGATCTGCTGTTCGTTGCGATGCGGGTCGTACACCGCGCGGCTCCCCCGGCCCTCGGCCTTGGCCCGGTACATCGTCAGCTCGGCCGCGCGGATCAGGTCGGCGGCGTCCGCGTCGACGGCCGCGTGTTCGACGAGGCCGATGCCGGCCGAGAGCGTGAGCCTGCTGTCCCCGATCGTGAACGGCGCGGCCAGCGCGCGGGTGATCTCGGCGGCCACCAGCTCGACGTCGGCTATCCCGGTGGTGCCGGTCAGCAGGACGCCGAACTCGTCGTCGCCCAGGCGGGCGACCAGCGCGCCGACCGCCGCCGAGCGGAGTCGCTCGGCCAACGCGACCAGCAATTCGTCGCCGGCCGGATGGCCGAGGCTGTCGTTGAAGACCTTGAAGCCGTCGACGTCGAGGTAGCAGAGCCCGACGCGCTCGACGCCCCGCTCGCGCACGATCGCGGTGAGCCGCTCGACGAACGCGTCCCGGTTGATCAGGCCGGTGAGCCGGTCGTGGGCCGAGCCGTGCAGCAGCGCCAGGCGCGTCGCCCGCTGCTCGGTGACGTCTTCCACCAGCGCGGTGAGCCAGCGTGGGACGCCCGACTCGTCGGCGACCAGGCTCAGCCCGAGCGAGAGCCAGGTCTCCTCACCGCCCGGCCGGGCCAGGCGCCGTTCGATCCGGACCCGCGGCACCTCGGACGTGCGCAGGTGGTCGTAGGCCTCTTCCAGCCCGGCCCGGTGCTCGGGCACCAGGAACTCGACCAGCCGACGGCCGACCAGCGTGCTGACCGGCAGGCCGAGCAGGTTCGCCAGCCCGTCGTTGACGTCGGTGAGCTGGCCGTCCGGCGTCGCCAGCGCGATGCCGGCCGGAGCCCCGGCCAGCACGGCCCGGAACCGGGCCTCGCTGGCCCGCAGCGCCCGCTGGGCGTCGGACTGGGCGGTGAAGGCCCGCTCGCGGGTCGCGGCGGCGAAGCCGGTCGCGAACTCGGCCGACACCGCGGCCAGCCGGGCCGGTACGTCGGTCGGCGCGGGTGCGGGTTCCGCGGCCAGCACGGCCGGAAATTCGGCCGCGAGCAGCCGGATGCTCTCGCCCAGCGCGACCGGCTCGGCGAACCCGGTGCCCACCAGCGCGGCCCCGACGGTCGCGGCCGGGGCGGCGTCGAACGGCTCGCTGGAGGTGATCTCGATCAACCGGCCGACCGCGCCGGCCAGCCGCAACTCGGTCTCGTCGGCGGTGAGCGGCGGGGTGCCGGCCCGACGCAGAGCCCAGGCCCAATTCGTCGCGAACGCCCGTCGACGGTCGTCCCCCGAGCCCTGACCCTCCTCGCGGGTGACGTCGACGGCGGTCACGATCGGGGAGCGCTCAGCCGTAACCTCATGCCGACGAGAGTAGCGAAGCGCCACGTCGCATACCCGCGGAGTTGCCACATCGACCCCCGGCCGTCACATTCTCCTCAGCTGGCGGGCCGCCGGGCCGATGTGGCCACGTGACGATGAGCCCCGCGCGTGGTCGGGCCCAGTTGCTGGCGCCCTACGCGGTCATCGGCGAACCTCCCGAGCCCGATCTGGAGGCCATCGCCAGCATCGCCGCGCACATCTGCGGCGTGCCCAAGGCCGTCGTCAACCTGATCGACGACACGCACCAGTACCAGGTCGCGGCGCACGGGTTCACCCAGGCGGTCTGTGACCGCGAGGACTCGATGTGCGCGATCTCGATGACGCTGCCCGAGCCGGTCTACCTACCGGACGCCCGGACCGACGAGCGCTGGGCGAACAGCCCGTTCGTCACCGGGGCCATCGGCAACGTCCGCTTCTACTCGTCGACCCAGCTGATCACCCCGCGCGGCGACGTGCTCGGGACGCTCTGCGTGTTCGACGAGGAGGTCCGGGAGATCACCGACGCCCAGCGCCAGCAGCTCGAACTGCTCGCGCACCAGGTCGTCGACGTCCTCGAGCTGCGTCGGCAGAGCTTCGCGCTGCACGACGCGATCGCGACGCTGGAGCACACCCGGGAGGAGCTGGTCCGCTCGAACGAGCACCTGGCCGCGTTCGCCGGCCAGGTCAGCCACGATCTGAAGAACCCGCTGGCCAGCGTCGTCGGCTATCTCCACAACCTGAGCGAGGTCGGGGTGGTCGCGGCCGAGCCGGAGGCGAGCTGGTGCACCCAGCGGGCCCTCGCGGCCAGCCAGCGGATGAGCGACATGATCGGCAACCTGCTCGACTTCGCCAGCGTCGGTGGTTCGCTGAGCTTCCAGCGCGTCGACGTGGCCGACCTCATGGCCGACCTGACCGACGACCTGCGCGACGCGATCGCGTCGGTGGGCGGGACCGTGGAGGTCGACGGGTTGCTGCCGACCGTTCGCGCCGACCGGGTCCAGCTCCGGGCGGTGCTGCAGAACCTGATCAGCAACGCGCTGAAGTTCCGGCGGCTGCACCGCCCGCCGCAGGTCTGCGTGAGCGCGGCCCCGCAGGGCGACCACTGGCTGATCCGCGTCGCCGACAACGGCATCGGGATCCCACCGGACCGCCGCGAGCAGGCGTTCGCGCTGCTCAGCCGGGTGCACGACGAGTCAGCCAGGGAGATCGCGGGCAACGGCATCGGGCTGGCGACCTGCAAGCGGATCGTCACCGCCCACGGCGGCGACATCGGCCTGGCCGACTCCCCCGGCGGCGGCACGACCGTGTGGTTCACGCTGCCCTACGAAGCCACGATGTGAGAGTTCACCTTCCGGACGAGCGGGGCGAGTGACGGGACCTCGATGACCGTCCGGCCGGCTTCGCGGAGCTGTTCGGCGCCGTCGCAGTCGACGAAGATCGCCGGCTCGCGCCAGGCGAACACGACCCGGCGCAGCCCGGACTCGAGGATCAGCCCGGTGCAGGTCCGCGGCCGGGACGCCCGGGCCGAGCACGGTTCGAGCGAGCTGTAGATCGTGGCGTCGGGGTGGACGCCGGCCAGCCCGGCCAGCGCGGCCTCCTCGGCGTGCTCGTGCGGGTCGTCGCGGCGCGACCAGCCGTCGGAGAGCACGGTTCCGTCGGCGTCGACGACCAGCGCGCCGACCGAGAACGCCGTGGCCGAGGGCGGGCAGCGGCGGGAGAGTTCGATCGCCTGACGCAGCCAGTGGAGGTCGGCCTCGGTGGGTTCAGTCTCCATCGGGTGGCCCGAGCAGGTAGCGCAGCAGTACGACGTCGCCCATCGTCCGCGTCTCGGCCAGCCGCATCCAGTGCGGGTTCTTCGTGACGCCGGCGAATCGGGGCGCGGACGGTTCGCCGACGAAGAACGGCGCGACCGCGAGGTGCAGTTCGTCGACCAGGCCTTCGGTGAGGAACTGGGCCTGGACGCTGCTGCCGCCCTCGACGAGCAGGCGCCGGATCCGGCGATCGGCCAGCACCTGGGGGACGCCGGGGTACACGACGGTCTCGGCGCCGGGCCCGAACACGGCGGCCCCCGGATCCAGCGAGCCGCTCCGGCTCAGCACGATACGCAGCGGCGACGGCGTGAGCCCGGCCGCGACCCGGGCCTCCCGGCGCGCGGCCGAGCGCACCAGCAGCCGCGGGTCGTCGCGGCGGACGGTCTCGGCGCCCACCAGGATCGCGTCGCACCCGGCCCGGACGGCGTCCACCCGGTCGAAGTCGGCCTCGTTGGAGAGCAGCAGGCGCTGGGGTGAGGTGTCGTCGAGGTACCCGTCGACCGACATCGCCGCCGAGACGATGACGTAGGGCTTCAGACCGGCGTGGGGCCTCATGCCGGCCGCCACGGGAACGTCGGCTCCCGCCGTTCGACGAACGCGGCGACGCCCTCGGCCAGCTCGGCCCGCCCGGCCTCTTCCCAGTACGTCTGACGCTCGATCGTGGCCGCCCGGACGAGGTCCTTGGCCGCGTGCTGGGTCAGTTGGGACCGGCTCACCAGCGTCGTCGTGAGCTCGGCGATCCGGGCGTCGAGCGCCCCGGCCGGGACCAGCTCGTCGATCAGCCCGATGCGCAGCGCGCGTTCGGCGTCGATGAAGTCGCCGGTGAACAGCAGGAACTTCGCGGCCGCCGGCCCGACGAGGTCGACCAGGCGAGCGGTCGTGGCCGCTGGATAGACGACGCCGATCTTCGCCGGGGTGATGCCGAACCGGGCGCCCTCCTCGGCGATCCGGAAGTCACCGGCCACCGAGACCTGGCACCCGCCGCCGACGCACCAGCCCCGGATCGCGGCCACGATCGGTTTCGGGAACGCCACCAGCGCGTCCTCGGCCAGCGCGGCCGGTGAGGGCACGCCGGGCTCGAGCCCGGTGAGCGCCGAGATGTCGGCGCCGGCGCTGAACGCGTCCCCGGCGCCGGTGACGACGACGACCCGGACGTCGGGATCGGCGGTGAGCGAGGCGAGCAACGGCGGGATCGCGTTCCACATGTCGGTGGTCATCGCGTTCCGCTTGGCCGGGTTGTCGAGGACGACGGTGGCCACCCCGCCGTCGATCGTGCAGCCAACCTGCCCTGTAGCCATCAGCAGACGATAGTGCCGCTCCGGCGGAGAACTCTGTGAGCCAGCTCGCGTAGTTGCTCCGGAGCGCGAGATCGCGCTCGACGTCGGCACTGTGGTCGGGCTCACCCATACCGGTCTCGCCGCGGGATGCTGCGGTTCCGGTCACAGCGGCTCAAGCAGGGACGTTTGCCGCCGACGTGCATGCTGAGCAAGTGCTGAGATCGAACCTCCGGACGGCTGAGCCCGTGTCACCTATCAGGTGCCTTCGAGGGCCAGATGCTGCTGAGGCTCGGCGAAGCACCTGTTTGCGCGGTAGCCTCGTGAACAGCGCGTGACCCGTCCGGGAACGCGCGGCGGAGCAGCCACGTTGACTCGACAGCCTGTCCCGACTCGCCCGAGGATCATCGAATGGACCCAGTCGCACCTCTCGCGATCGCTGTGATGACCCTGACCGGTGGGGCCCTCGCGCTCACCTGGGCGGCGGACAAGGCGCGGCGCGCGACCCGTCCGGTCCGCGTCCGGGCCCAGCGTCGCCGGCCCACCGACCGCGGCTGACACCCCTCTCCACCTCTGACTCCCGGCGGCGGGGGCGGCCCGACCGGGCCGCCCCCGCCGCCGAGTATGTTCGCCCAGCATGAAGGTGATCCTGTTCGGCGCGACCGGGATGGTCGGCCAGGGCGTTCTGCGGGAATGTCTGCTCGCCCCGGACGTGACGTCGGTCCTGGCGGTCGGGCGCACCGCTCTGGGTTCGGGCGACCCCAAGCTGCGGGAGATCGTTCAGCCTGACGTGTCGGCCCTCACCGCGGAGCAGGTCGGCGGGTACGACGCTTGCTTCTTCTGTCTCGGCGTGTCGTCGGTGGGGATGTCGGAGGCCGACTACCGGCGGATCACCTACGACCTCACGCTCTCGGTGGCGCGGCTGATGCCGCCGGGTATGACGTTCACGTACGTCTCGGGCCAGGGCACCGACGCGAGCGGGCGGTCGATGTGGGCCAAGGTCAAGGGCAGGACCGAGGCCGACCTGCTGGCGCTGCCGCTGGATGCGTACATGTTCCGGCCCGGGTTCATCCGCCCGATGCACGGCGAGGGGCCGAAGACGCCGGTGTACCGGTGGGCGTACCGGGTGACCGGCCCGCTGACGACGCTTCTCGTCCGGTTCGCGCCGAGGTACGCGACGACGACCGAGAAACTGGGCCGAGCCATGCTCGAGGTAACCCGCACGAAGCCTGAGCAGCACGTTCTGGAGAACCCCGACATCAGCGCTCTAGGCGCCGGACTGGATCGCGAACACGACTAGTTGGGCGCGGTCTCGGGCGGCCAGTTTCAGCATGGCTCGGCCTACGTGCGTGCGTACGGTCGCCGGGCTGATCACCAGCCGATCGGCGATCTCGTCGTTCGACAGGCCCTCGGCCACCAGCGCAGCGATCTCCTGCTCCCGGTCGGTCAGGCTCGCCCAGCGCGGATGCGGCTTCGACACCCGGCTCGGCGCATCCACGAACGTCTTCACGACCCGGCGGGTCACCGACGGCGAGAGCAGCGCTCCCCCGGCGACGACCTGACGGATCGCGTCCAGGAGCTCGGCCGGGCGGGTGTCCTTGAGCAGGAAGCCCGAGGCGCCGACCCGCAGCGCGTCGAAGATGTACTCGTCGATCTCGAACGTCGTGAGCACGATGATCCGGGTCTCGGCCAGCCTGGCGACGATCCGCCGGGTGGCCTCGATCCCGTCGATACCGGGCATCCGGACGTCCATCAGGATGACGTCCGGCTGTGTCTCGGCCGCCAGAGCGACGGCGGCGAGGCCGTCTGCGACGTCACCGACCACCTCGAGGTCGGGCTCGTTCTCCAGCAGCGCCCGGAGCCCCAGGCGCACCAGCGCCTGATCGTCGGCGAGCAGTACGCGGATCACGCGGGCAGCTCCGCCGCGACCTGGAACCCACCCGGAACGCCCCGGGCCGAGAACGTTCCGCCCACCGACTCCACCCGCTCCCGCATGCCGGAGATCCCGTGCCCCTCGGCGACCGGACCGCCGACGCCGGTGTCGGTGACCTCGATCCGGACCGCGTCCGCACGGTAGTCGACCGCGACGGTCGCGGTCGCCGGCCCGGCGTGCCGGAGCACGTTGGTCAGCGCCTCCTGCACCACCCGGTACGCGACCAGATCGACGGCCGGTGGCAGCGGCCGCCGGGTTCCGGTGATCGTCGACGACACCGGCGTGCCGCTCGCGGCGATCCGCTCGGTCAACGCGTCCAGCCGGGCCAGCCCCGCCGTCGGAACCCGCTCGGCCCGGAGAACTGCCAGCGTCGTCCGTAGCTCGTCGAGCGCCTCGCGGCTCGTCGCGCTGATCGCGGCCAGCGCCACCTCGGCGTGCGACGGCTTCGTCGGCAGCAGGTGCAGCGCGATGTCGGCCTGCATGGTGATCGCGGCCAGCCCGTGCCCGACGACGTCGTGCACCTCCTGGGCGACCCGCAGCCGCTCGTCGTCGGCGGCCCGGCGGGCTTCGGCGGCCCGCTCCCGGATCGTCGCCTGGCGGTTGAACTTCACCGCCGTCCCCAGCGCGAACGGGACGATCACCCAGGCCGACCCGGGTACCAGCCCGGGCAGCAGCGACCCGTTGAACGCCAGGTGCGACAGCAGCACCACCATCGCGCTTCCGCAGCTGATCACCGCCCGGCGCACCGGATACCGCAGCACCACCGTGTAGACCGCGACCGCCACCGAGACCAGCACCGGCCCGTACGGGTAGCCGAGGCCCAGGAACGCGGCCACCGCGACAGCGGTCACCGCCAGCACCGCGGTCGGGAACCGCCGGCGCAGCGCCAGCGACAGGCACGCGACCACGATCAGCGCGTATCCGGGTCCGTCGACCCGATCCGCGGTCGTCTGCACGGTGTGGGTCGGGCCGGCGACGGCCACGCTCGCGGCCGCGAGCACGGCCGCGAACCCGGCGTCCAGCAGGTCGGTCCGTCTGCTCATGCGGCGCTCGGCACCCGCCGTACCGGACGTACCGCCCGGCCCCGAGCCGTCCGGCCCCACGGCTTCACCACGCTCAGCACGGTCATGAACAGCAGCAGCACGCAGGCCACCGACGGCGCGATCACGAGACTCAGCGCGTCCCGGAACTCCAGGTCGCCGCCGAGCCGGGCCGCCTCGCGCAGGCCCGGCGTCAGCAGGAACAGCACCAGGCCGTTCATCAGCACCGTCACCCCGAGCTTCACCGCCACCCACCAGTACCGGAGCAGCCCCCACTTGGTGCCGACGCTCGACACGACCCCGGTGACCAGCGCGGCCACCGTGAGTGGGGCGATCAGCACGGTACCGATCAACCCGGCGACCGGGTAGACGCCGGCCGGACCGCCGGCCGCTCCGGTGAGGCCCGCGATCCCGAGGACCAGCAGCACCGCGTCCGCGCCCAGCCACCCGACCGAGGTCGTGACGTGCACGACCAGCGCGACCTTCCGCCAGCGCGGGCTCAGCTTCATGCCTCCGATCCTCGGCCGCCCCGTCCGGGAAATCGTCCGCCTGCGCTCGGGTTCCGGTGTCCCCCGCCCGACGTAGAAAGCCCACCCGCGTACGCAACCTGACGTAGACCAAGCGCCGAATCCGGGTGGACGACCGCTCCCCACCCGAAGAGCCAGCCTGTGCATGCCATCGCACGCACTGCATGCCAGGAGAACCGATGACCACCGACACCGCCGCCCGCACCGAGCGGGCCACGAAGATCTACGGCCGGGGCGAGACCGCGGTCACCGCGCTCGACGACGTCACGATCGCGTTCGGCAGCGGACGCTTCACCGCGATCATGGGGCCCTCCGGGTCGGGCAAGTCGACGCTGATGCACTGCCTGGCCGGGCTCGATCCGCTCACGTCCGGCCAGGTCTTCCTGGGCGAGACCGACCTCTCGACGCTCAACGACACCGCGCTGACCAAGCTCCGCCGCGAGCGGGTCGGCTTCGTCTTCCAGTCGTTCAACCTGCTGCCGACGCTGACCGCGGCCGAGAACATCACGCTCCCGCTGGCCCTGGCCGGCGAGCAGCCCGACGACGACTGGCTCGACCTGGTCACCAGCACCGTCGGGCTGGTCGGCCGGCTGGACCACCGCCCGTCCGAGCTCTCCGGCGGCCAGCAGCAGCGGGTCGCGGTCGCTCGGGCGCTGGCGACCCGGCCCGACGTCGTGTTCGCCGACGAGCCGACCGGCAACCTCGACTCGGCGTCCGGCGCCGAACTGCTCGGCTTTCTCCGGCACGCGGTCGACGAGTTCCACCAGACGGTCGTGATTGTCACCCACGACCCGGTCGCCGCCGGCTACGCCGACGAGGTCGTCCTGCTCGCCGACGGCCGGGTCGTCGACCGGATCGACGCCCCGACCGCGGAGGTCGTCCGCGACCGGATGGTGGTGCGGTCGTGAGGCGCGTCCTGCTCTCGGGGATCAGTTCCCGACGCCGACGGCTGGCCGGGACGTTCCTCGCGGTGCTGCTCGGCGTCGCGTTCCTCGCCGCCACGCTGACGATGACCGCGACGATGACCAGCGCGATCGACGGGTTCTTCACCAGGGCCAACGCTGGGATCGACGTCGTGGTCCGGGGCGGAACCGCGCTGGGTGACGGCCCCAACCCGGCCCGGGCCCCGATCCCCGGCTCGCTGCTGAGCACGGTCCGGAACACGCCGGGCGTCGCGGTCGCCGAGCCGGTCGTCGAGGGTTTCGGTCAGCTGCTGGGCCGGGACGGCACCGCGATCGCGGTCAACGGGCCGCGGGTCGCCGGGAGCTGGGTGCCGGACCGCGAGCTCAACCCGTACCACGTGGTCGAGGGACGGCCCCCGGCGAACAGTGGTGACGTCGTCGTCAACCAGGCGACCGCCGAGGCCGGGAACCTGCACGTCGGCGACCGCACGACGCTGCTCACCCCGGCCCCGCGACCGGTCCGGGTCGTCGGCATCGTGCGATTCGGCGACTCCGGCGGCTTCGGCGCGACGTCGTACGTGGGCCTGACCCCGGCCGACGCGACCGCGTTCGTCGTCGGCGGCAAGAACCAGCTGAGCAGCATCCAGGTCCGGTCCGACGACGAGATCTCCCGGGCCACGCTCGCCGAGCGGATCACGAAATCGCTCCCGACCGGCGTCGAGGCGGTCACCGGCGACGCGGCCACCGACGAGACGACATCGGCGATCGAGGACGGGTTCCTCACGTTCCTGCGCGCGCTGCTCGGCGCGTTCGCCGGGGTGGCGCTGCTGGTCGCGGTGCTGAGCATCCACAACACGTTCGCGATCCTGGTCGCCCAGCGGACCCGGGAGACCGCGTTGCTGCGGGCGGTCGGCGCGACCCGGCGCCAGGTGCTGGCCGGGGTACTGGCCGAGGCGCTGATCGTGGGCGTCGTGGCGTCGGGCGCTGGTGTTGCGGCCGGGTACGGACTAGCGGGTCTCCTGAAGGCCGCGTTCGGCGCGCTCGGGTTCGACGCGCCGGTCGACGGGCTCGTCTTCCCGCTGTCCACGGTCGCGATCTGCGTTCCGGTCGGCGTCGTCGCGACGGTCGTCGCCGCGGTGACGCCGGCGGTCCGGGCGTCCCGGGTCGCGCCGATCGAGGCGCTGCGCGAGGCCGCGGCCGAGGCACCCCGGATCTCGCGGGTGCGCGCGGTCGCCGGGGCCGGGCTGGCCGTCGCCGGGCTCGTCGCGGTCGGCGCGGGGTCCGCGGTGTTCGTGGTCGGCGTCGGGGCGGTGCTGGTCGTGGCCGGGGTGCTGGCGCTGGCTCCGTTGCTGGTCGGGCCGCTCGCCGCGACCCCGGTGCGCGGGGTGACGGCCCGGCTGGCCCGCGGGAACACCCGCCGCAACCCGCGCCGGACCGCCGGGGCCGCGGCCGCGCTGCTGATCGGCGTCGGCGTGGTCACGCTGTTCACGGTCGCGGCCGGGTCGCTGAAGGCGTCGTCCACGTCCGACGTCGAGACCGCGTTCCGGGGGGACTTCGCGATCAGCTCCGGTCAGCGGTTCGGGAACGGGTCGCTGTCGGCCGACATCGCGCCGGCGCTCGCGCGCCTGCCCCAGGTCGCGACCGTCGCGTCGGTCGGTTCCGGCCAGGCGGTGCTGGCCGGCCAGGGCGCCCAGGTCAGCTTCGCCGACCCGCCGTCGCTGGCTCGCCTGGTGTCCTTTGCCGACGTGACGGGAGCCGACATTTCCGAGCTGGGCCCCGGGCAGGTCGCGGTGTCGGCCGATTCCGGGCACTCGCTCGGGGACCGCTTGTCGGTGCGGTATCCGGACGGCGTGCGCTCGACCGTCGTCGTCACGACCGTGTACCGGGCCAATCCGCTGGTCGGATCCGTGCTGCTCGACACGTCCGAATGGGCGCCGCACTCGTCGCAGGCGCTGGCCAAGAGCGTGTACGTCGGGCTGGCCGACGGGGTGTCGCCGGCCGACGGCCGGAAGGCGCTGACCTCGGCGTTGCGTCCGTTCGGCAACCCGACGCTGTCGGACGCGGACGAACTGGCCGGCGCGAACGCGGACGCGATCGGTCAGCTGCTCAACCTGGTGTACGTGCTGCTGGCGATCGCGGTGATCACCGCGCTGCTGGGGATCGCGAACACGCTCTCGCTCGGGGTGCACGAGCGGACGCGGGAGCTCGGGCTGCTGCGGGCGGTCGGGGCGACGCGCCGCCAGGTGCGGTCGCTGGTGCGCTGGGAGTCGGTGTTGATCGCGCTGTTCGGCACCGTGCTCGGGGCCGCGCTGGGCACCGCGCTGGGCTGGGCGCTGGTCCGGGTGGCGGGTTCGTCGTTCGCGGTGCCGGCCGTGCCGCTGGCCGTGATCGTGGTCGGCGGGGCGGCGGCCGGACTGCTGGCCGGAGCCCGGCCGACCCGCACCGCCGCTCGCCTGGACGTCCTCCGGGCGATCGCGACCGAGTAGCTAGCGAAGAAGCCAGCCGTTCTGGTCGGCCAGGCGGACCGCCTCGGCGCGGGTGCGCGCGCCGGTCTTGCCGATCGCGGCCGAGAGGTGGTTGCGGACCGTCCCCTCCGACAGGTGCAGTTCCTTGGCCAGGTCGGCGACCGTGCCGCCGGCGCGGGCCGCTCGCAGTACGTCGGTCTCCCGATCGGTGAGCGGGCTCGCGCCGGCGCCGAGCGCCTCGGCGGCCAGCGTCGGGTCGACGACCCGCAGGCCGCCGTGCACTCGGCGCACCGCGTCGGCCAGCTGTTTCGCCGGGGTGTCCTTCACGACGAAACCGCTGGCGCCCGCCTCCATCGCCCGGCGCAGATATCCGGGGCGGCCGAACGTCGTCACGATCAGGACCTTGCAGCCCGGGACGGCCTCGCGGAGCGCCTTCGCGGCCGCGATCCCGTCCAGCCCGGGCATCTCGACGTCGAGCAGAGCGACGTCGGGCTCGGACTTCCGGGCCGCCTCGACGACCTCGTCGCCCCGCCCGACCTCGGCGACCACCTCGAGGTCGGGCTCCAGGTCGAGCAGCGCGGCCAGCGCGCCGCGGACGAGCGCCTGGTCGTCGGCCAGCAGCAGCCGGACGCTCATCGGGCCCCGTCCAACGTCACGCGGAGCAGGAAACCACCCAGGTCCGACCGCCCGAGCACCAGGGTTCCCCCGGCCGCCTCGACCCGCTCCCGGAGCCCGGTGAGCCCGTTCCCCTCCGAGGTCGCGCCCGGCCCGGCCGTGGCCGAGGCGTCCCAGCCCGGGCCGCGGCCGTCGTCGGCGACCTGCACGCTGGTGCGGGTGACCCGGACGACGCACTTCCGGGCGGCCGCGTGCCGGATCACGTTGGTGACGCCCTCCCGGACGACCCAGCCGAACAGCTCCCGCCGCTCCCCCGGCACGTCGTCGAGCGCGTTCGGGAGCTGGGCGTCGATGCCGGCGGCGTCCAGAGCGACGCGGGCGCTGACGATCTCGCCGGCCAGCGTCACCGCCCGGTAGCCACTGACCGTCCGCCGGACGTCGGCCAGAGCCTCGCGGGAGAGCCGCTCGAGGTCGGCGACCTCGGCCTCGGCGCGGTCGGGATCGACGCGGATCAGCCGACCGGCGAGCTCGGCCTTCACCGTGATGACGGTCAGCGAGTGACCGAGGATGTCGTGCAGGTCACGGGCCGTCCGGGCCCGTTCCTCGGCCACCGCGAGCGCGGCCACGGTCTCCTGGGCCTGGATCAGGCTGACGTTCCGCGCGATCATCTGCCGGACGCCCCAGATCGCCAACGCGGACACCACGATGCCGAAGATCAGACCGGCGCCCGTGCTGTATCCGGGCACGAACAGGTCGAGCCCTACGGTCACGGCCAGCAGCGCCCCGACGACGCCGAACGCGGGGCGGAACGGCAGCACCATCATCGCCGCGGCGCTGAGGTAGACGAACGTGGCCAGCGCGTCGGCCCCCGAGGCCGGAACGGTCAGCGCGGCCAGCAGGATCAGCACGCTGGTCGCCACCCAGCCGCGCACGTACTCGTTCTCCCAGCGCTGAAAGCTCGACGACCGGACGAACGAGAAAATCAGCAGGTACCAGATCGCGAACGCGGCCAGCGCGACGACGCCGAGCACCCGGAGCACGACGTTGTGCTGCTCCCACGCCACCTGGAGTGGTTGGACCAGGTAGAACAGCCAGATCCCGCCGAACAGCCAGCCGAACTTCGCCATCCGGGGCGCACCCTGGAAGGCCGCGTTCGCCCGCGTCGGGTCGGCGGGGGCAGCGCCCAGCGCGGACCGGACCGGGTCGAGGTCGGTGGCGGTGGTCATGCCGGTCACGGTATCTCCGGTCGGGCGCGCGTCCCCATGACATCTGGCATGGCCCTAGACAGCAACCGAGCCGAACGCCAACATACATACGGTCAGGACTGCATCTTTTTGGGTTCCGCTTCCACTGCCGGAGGTGAAGACGTGCCCGACGAGCTCCCCGCCGAGGTACGGGTCCTGGTCGTCGGCGCCGGCTGCGGAGGACTCGCGGTCGCCGCGCACCTCCGCGCGGCCGGCTACCGGTCCGCCGGCGATCTGCTGATCATCGAGAAAGCCGACGAGGTCGGCGGCACCTGGCGCGACAACACGTATCCGGAGTGCGCCTGCGACGTGCAGTCGGTGCTGTACTCGTTCTCGTTCGCGCCGAACCCGGACTGGCCGAACTCGTACGGACGGCAGCCGGACATCCTCCGGTACCTGATCCGGACGACGCGGGAGTCCGGGCTGATCGACCACATCCGGTTCGGCTGCGAGCTGGTCGACGCGGTCTGGGACGGGACCCACTGGGTCGCGACGACGTCGCAGGGCACCGTGCGCGCGCAGGTGCTGGTCGCCGCGACCGGGGCGCTGTCGGCCCCGCGCCTGCCCGACCTGCCGGGGATCGGGACGTTCGCCGGCCAGGCGTTCCACTCGGCGCGCTGGGACCACTCGGTGCCGCTGGCCGGCCGGCGGGTCGGCGTCGTCGGCACCGGCGCGTCGGCGGTGCAGTTCGTGCCCGCGATCGCGCCCGAGGTCGGTCGCCTGACCGTGTTCCAGCGGACGCCCGGCTGGGTGTTGCCCCGGGGCGACCGGCCGTACGTCGCCGGGGAGCGGGCGCTGTACCGGCGCTGGCCGATCACCCAGAAGATCTCCCGCGGGACGACGTACGTGTACCGGGAGAGCATGGTCGTCGGCATGGCCCACGTGCCCCGGGCGTTACCGGCGTTCCAGCTGGTCGCCGAGACGCACCTCAAGCGTCAGGTGCGCGATCCCGAGCTGCGCGAGAAACTGCGGCCGCCGTTCCAGATCGGCTGCAAGCGCGCACTGCTCTCCGACGACTGGTTCCCGGCTCTGCAGCGGCCGAACGTCGAGCTGGTGACGGCGGCGGCGGCCGAGGTGACGCCGACCGGCGTCGTCGACGCGACCGGCCGCGGGCACGACCTCGACGTGCTGATCTTCGGTACCGGGTTCACGCCGACCGAGCCGCCGGTGGCGCGGCTGCTGACCGGCTCGGCCGGCCGGTCGCTGGCCGAGACCTGGGACGGCAGCCCGCGGGCGCACCTGGGCATCACCGTGCACGGGTTCCCGAACCTGTTCCTGATGTACGGCCCGAACACGAACCTCGGGCACAGCTCGATCATCTACATGCTCGAGTCGCAGGCCCGCTACGTCGTCGACGCGGTCCGGACGCTCGACCGGGGGCGGCTGGCGTCGGTCGAGGTCCGCGCGGAGGTGGAGTCGGCCGGGGCCGACGCCATGCAGCGGCAGCTCGCCCACTCGGTCTGGAACACCGGTGGCTGCGCGAGCTGGTACCTCGACCGCAACGGCCGCAACAGCGTGATGTGGCCGACGTTCACCTGGCGGTACCGGCAGCGCACCCGCCGCTTCGACCTCGACAGTTACCACCTGAAGGCGGTTTGAGTGCACTACGACGTCCTAGTGGTCGGCAGCGGGTTCGGCGGGAGCGTCACCGCGCTGCGGCTGACCGAGAAGGGGTACCGGGTCGGGGTACTGGAGGCCGGGCGCCGGTTCGACTCCGGCTCGTATCCGAAGACCTCGTGGGACCTGCGGCGGTACCTGTGGGCACCGCAGCTCGGGTGCTACGGGCTGCAGCGGATCCACCTGCTGCCCGACGTCCTGGTGATGGCCGGGGCGGGGGTCGGCGGTGGGTCGCTGAACTACGCGAACACGCTGTACCAGCCGCCGGCGTCGTTCTTCGAGGATCCGCAGTGGGCCGGCATCACCGACTGGGCGTCGGAGCTGGAGCCGCACTACGACCAGGCCCGACGGATGCTGGGCGTCACGCTCAACCCGACGGTGACGCCGGCCGACGTCGTGATGCGTCGCGTCGCCGACGAGATCGGGGCCGGCGACACCTGGCGCCCGACGCCGGTCGGGGTGTACTTCGGGCCGACGGGCGGAGACCCGTTCTTCGGCGGAGCGGGGCCGGACCGGGTGGCCTGCACCGAGTGCGGGTCGTGCATGACCGGCTGCCGGGTCGGGGCGAAGAACACGCTGACCCAGAACTACCTGTACCTGGCCGAGCAGGCCGGCGCCGAGGTGCACCCGCTCACCACCGTGCGCTCGATCCGCCCGGGCTGGACCGTCGAGACGGTCCGCAGTGGACGCCGATCACAGCGCCGGACGTTCACCGCCGACCACGTCGTGCTGGCGGCCGGGACCTACGGCACCCAGCGACTGCTGCACGCGATGAAGGACCGCGGGGCGCTGCCGAAGCTGTCGGGACGGCTCGGGCACCAGACCCGGACGAACTCCGAAGCGGTGCTGGCCGCCACCTCCCGGCACCGGCGAACCGACTACACCAGGGGCGTGGCGATCACGGCCTCTTTCCACCCGGACCCGACCACCCACGTCGAGCCCGTCCGCTACGGGCCGGGGAGCAACGTCATCGGGTTGCTGCAGACGCTGCTGGTGGACGGCGGGCGGGGTCCGCGCTGGCTCCGTGCGCTCAAGGTCGCGGCCCGCAATCCCGGGGCCCTGTGGCGCAGCCTGTCGGTGCGTCACTGGTCGGAGAGGACCGTGATCGCGCTGGTGATGCAGGAGCACGACGACTCGCTGGTCGTGTCGGGCAAGCGCGGCCTCCTCGGCGGGCAGCGGCTGCGGACCCGTCCCGGGCCGGGAGAACCGCCGCCGCGCTGGATCCCGGTCGGGCACGACGTCGTGCGCCGGTTGGCCCGCCTGGTCGAGGGGGATCCGGGCGGATCGTTCGCCGACCTCGCCAACATCCCGATGACCGCGCACTTCATCGGGGGCTGCGGCGTCGGGGCGTCGGCCGAGGAGGGCGTGATCGATCCGTACCACCGGGTGCACGGGTACCCGGGGCTGTCGATCGTGGACGGGTCGACCGTGTCGGCGAACCTCGGCGTGAACCCGGCCCTGACGATCACCGCGCTGGCCGAGCGGGCGTCGTCGTTCTGGCCCAACCGCGGCGAGGCGGATCCCCGGCCCGAGCCGGGAGCAGCCTACCGGCGGATCTCCCCGGTGGCGCCGGCCGACCCGGCGGTGCCCGCGCACGCCCCGGCCGCGCTGCTGTTTCCCACGATCCCGGTACGGGAGCAGTCGTGAGCCTGCGCGAGATCCCGAGCGTCCCCGAGTCGCTGCTGGCCGCCGACGTCGAGCTGCCCACCGCGTCGGCTCCGGCGCCGTGGCGGACGCGGATCGACGCCGCGTTCTGGTGGCACCGCGCCACCCCGGACGCGTCGTCGGTGTCGTTGCCGGGAAAGGTCGTCCCGGTGACGCTGGCGGCGTTCGTCCGGTACCTCGACACTCCGGTGGGGCCGTACCACGAGATCTTCGCCAGCCCGGTGCTGCTGCGGGAGTGGCCGGTGCCGCCGCTGCACATTCCGTTCATCGCGGTCGACTCGCTGGCGTCGGTGCACGGCGGCCGGGCCAACTGGGCGCTGCCGAAGACGCTGGCCACGTTCACCTGGGGCGGGTCGTCGATCGCCGCGGCCGGCGAGGGCTGGCAGGTCAGCGCTTCGGCCCGGGCGGCGACCCCGAAATTCCCGGTGGTGGGCGGGCTGCGGGTGGCGCAGCCGTCCGGCGGGACCCTGCGTCGCGCCTGGATCGGCCTGCACGGCCGCGCGCGCCTGGGCCGGGTGACCGTGACCGCGACCGGCCCGACGCTGGCCCGCTGGCTCGCGCCGGGGCGTCATCCGGCGCTGCTCATCTCCGACTCCACGATGACGGTCGGCGCACCGCGCTGACCCGGCCGTGGGCCGTGGAGGGCGGGCGCCCTCCACGGCCGTTTCTCACGCCAGTGCGGCCCGCAGGCTGCCCGCCGCCACGGCCCGGTCGCGCAGCAGCGCGGGCGGACGGAAACGCTCGCCGAACTTGTCGGCCAGCTCGTCGGCCCGAGCCACGAACGCCTCGACCCCGTACTGGTCGACGAACTGAGCAACGCCGCCGAGCCCGGGCGGGAAGCCGATGCCCATGATCGAGCCGATGTTGGCGTCCTCGACCGAGCTCAGCACGCCTTCTTCGAAGCAGCGCGCGGTCTCCACCGCCATGATGAACAGCAGCCGGTCCTTGGCGTCCTGGAACCGGACACCGGGCCCGCTGCCGGGGGCCAGCCCGTCCATGTTCGGCGGGAACACCTCGGCCAGGCCGGGCCAGACCTGCTTGGCCGGCTCCCAGTCGAAGAAGCCCTTACCGGCCGCCTTACCCGTGCGTCCGTGCTCGTTCACCAGGGTTCGGAGGACGGCCAGCCCCGGGTGCTCGGCGGCGGCTCCGCCCTGCTCCTCGATCTTCAGCGGCAACGTCAGCGTCACCTCGTCGAGCAGCGTCAGCGGGCCGGCCGGGAAGCCGGACTGCAGCGCGGCCCGCTCGATGCTCATCGCCGGCAGGCCCTCGGCCAGCAGCGCCGCGCCCTCCATGACCATCGTCCCGAACACCCGGCTGGTGAAGAACCCGCGGCTGTCCTTGACGACGATCGGCGTCTTCCCGATCGCCCGCGTGTAGTCGTAGGCCTTGGCCACGGCCTCGGGGGACGTGTTCGCGCCGACGATCAGCTCGATCAGCGGCATCTTGTCGACCGGCGAGAAGAAGTGCACGCCGACCAGATCGGGCAGGCCCGCGCCCTCCTGCAGCTCGGTGATCGGCAGCGTCGAGGTGTTCGACGTGATCAGCGCGTCCGGGGCGGCCGCGGCCGCCTCGGCCAGCACGCGGTGCTTGACCGCGACGTCCTCGAACACCGCCTCGATGACGAAGTCGCAGCCGGCGAGGTCGGCGTAGTCGTCGGTCGGCTGGATCCGGGCCAGGAGCGCCTGGTTCTTCTCCGGGGTGCCGCGCCGCTTCTCGAGGATCTTCTGCGAGTACGCCTTGCCCTTCTCCGCGGCCTCGGCCGACACGTCCTTCAGGACGACGTCGATGCCGGCCTTCGCGGTGACGTAGGCGATCCCGGCGCCCATCATCCCGGCCCCGATCACCCCGACCTTGGTCGGCGCGAACGACGGAACACCGTCCGGGCGGCTGCCACCGCCGTTGATCCGGTTCAGGTCGAACCAGAACGCCTGGATCATGTTCGTCGAGATCGGGCCGGTCGCCAGGTCGGCGAAGTACCGGCCCTCGATCACGAACGCGGTGTCGACGTCGACCAGCAGGCCCTCGACCGCGGCGCAGAGGATGTGGTGCGGGGCCGGCAGGTTCGCGCCCTTGAGTTGCTTGTGGAGGTTCGCGGGCAGCGCGGGCAGCAGCCCGGCCAGCGACGGCGAGGTCGGCAGGCCACCGGGCACCTTGTAGCCCTTGGTGTCGTAGGGCTGGGCCGCCGTCGGGTTCGCCGCGATCCAGGATCGCGCCGAAGCCAGCAGCTCCTCCGGGGTGCTCACGACCTCGTGCACCAGCCCGAGGTCCTTGGCCGCCGGTGCACGCAGCTGCTGACCCTGCAGCAGGAGCTGAAGCAGCGCGTTGAACAGCCCGAGCAGCCGCACCGATCGCACGACCCCGCCCGCGCCGGGCAGCAGGCCGAGCGTCACCTCCGGGAAGCCGAGCTTCGTCGCCGGGGTGTCGAGCACGACCCGGTAGTGCGCAGCCAGTGCGATCTCCAGCCCACCGCCGAGCGCGGCCCCGTTGATCGCCGCCACCACCGGCACGCCGAGCGTCTCGATCGTGCGCAGCCGGCGCTTGATGTCGGTGACCGTCGCCAACAGGTCGGCCCGGTTCTCCGGACGGGCCCGGATCAGCTCGTCGAGGTCACCGCCGGCGAAGAACGTCTTCTTCGCGCTCGTGATGATGACGCCCTTCACCGTGTCCTTCTCGGCGACCAGCCGGTCGACGGTCTCGCCGAACGCGGCCTGGAACGCCGCGTCCATCGTGTTCGCCGACGAGCTCGGCTTGTCCAGCGTCAACGTGACGACGCCGTCCTCGTCGCGGTCCCAACGGATGCTCACAGCTTCTCCACCACCGTCGCGATTCCCATTCCGCCACCGACGCACAACGTCACCAGGCCGTACCGTTCGTCGCGCCGCTCCAGCTCGTCGACCATCGTGCCGAGCAGCATCGCGCCGGTCGCGCCGAGCGGGTGACCCATCGCGATCGCGCCGCCGTTGACGTTGACGATGTCCTCGGAGAACCCGGTGTCGGCCATGAACCGCAGCACGACGGCCGCGAACGCCTCGTTCATCTCGACCAGCGCGATGTCGTCGACGGTCAGCCCGGCCTTGGCCAGCGCCTTCTTCGACGCCGGAGCCGGGCCGGTGAGCATGATCAGCGGGTCGGCACCGGAGACCGCGGTCGACACGATCCGGGCCCGCGGGGTCAGCCCGTGGTTCCGGCCGGCCTCCTCGCTGCCGATCACCACCAGCGCGGCCCCGTCCACGATCCCGGACGAGTTGCCGGCCGTGTGCACGTGGTTGATGCTCTCGACCCAGTGGTAGCGGTCGAGCGCGACCGCGTCGAATCCGCCCTGGTCACCGATGCCGGCGAAGCTCGCGGGCAGCCCCGACAGCGATTCGACCGTCGTGTCCGGCCGGACGTGCTCGTCCTGGTCGAGGACGACGTCCCCGTTCAGGTCACGCACCGGCACGACCGAACGCGCGAAGTACCCGTTGGCCCAGGCCTTGGCCGCCCGGGCCTGCGAGCGGGCCGCGTAGGCGTCCACGTCGGTGCGCGACCAGCCGTGCAGCGTCGCGATCAGGTCGGCGCCGATGCCCTGGGGCACGAACCCGGTCTCGTACGCGGTCTCCGGGTCCTGGGCCCAGGCCCCGCCGTCCGAGCCCATCGCCACCCGGGACATCGCCTCGACCCCACCGGCGAACACCAGGTCTTCCCAGCCCGAGCGCACCTTCTGGGCGGCGATGTTGACCGCCTCCAGGCCGGACGCGCAGAACCGGTTGAGCTGGACGCCGGACACCGTGTCGGGCAGGCCGGCCGCGATCGCCGCGGTCTTGGCGATGTCACCGCCCTGCTCGCCGACCGGGCTCACCACGCCCAGCACGACGTCGTCGACGCCGCCCGGGTCGAGGTGCGGGTTGCGGGCCCTGACCTCGTCGATCAGGCCGGTTACCAGCGAGATCGGTTTCACCGAGTGCAGCGACCCGGTCTTCTTGCCGCGACCGCGCGGGGTGCGGATCGCGTCGTAGACGTAAGCCTCAGTGCTCATGGGACGCCTCCTGCTAGACGCCGAGCGATCGCCCGACGATCTCCTTCATGATTTCCGTGGTCCCGCCGTAGATCGTCGTGATCCGGGTATCCGTGTAAGCACGGGCGATCGGATATTCGCGCATGAAGCCGTAGCCGCCGTGCAGCTGCAGACACCGGTCGACGACCCGCTTCTGCATCTCGGTCGTCCACCACTTGGCCATCGCCGCGTCGGTGACCGTGTACCGGCCCTCGTTGTGTTCCAGGATCGCCTTCTCGATGTACGTTTCGGCCAGCTCCAGTTCCGTCGCCATCTCGGCCAGGACGAACCGGTTGTGCTGGAAGCTGCCGACCGGACGTCCGAAGGCCCGTCGTTCCTTGGTGTATTGGAGCGTGCGGTCGAAGACCGCGCGGGCCCCGGCGACCGCGGCCACCGCGATCGAGAGCCGCTCCTGGGGCAGCATCGACATCAGGTGGAAGAACCCCTGGTTGAGCTGGCCGATCAGGTTGGTCTCGGGCACGCGGACGTCGTCGAAGAAGAGCTCGGCCGTGTCTTGGGCCTTCATGCCGATCTTGTCGAGGTTGCGGCCGCGTTCGAAGCCGGGCGTGCCCCGCTCGACCGCGATGAGGCTCAGGCCGTGGGCGGCCTTCGCGTCGGGGTCGGTGCGGGCGACGACGAGGACGAGGTCGGCGAGGATGCCGTTGGTGATGAACGTCTTCGAGCCGTTGAGCACGAAGTCGGTGCCGTCCCGCTTGGCGGTCGTGGCGATGCCCTGGAGGTCGGAGCCGGCGCCCGGCTCGGTCATCGCGATCGCGGTGATGATCGTGCCGTCGCAGAAGCCCGGTAACCAGCGCTGCTTCTGCTCGTCGGTGGTGAACTCGAGCAGGTACGGCGCGGTGACGTCGTTGTGCAGCGAGAACCCGACGCCGCTGGCGCCGACCGCGATCGTCTCCTCGGAGAGCACCGCGTTGTAGCGGAAGTCCTTGATGCCCCCGCCGCCGTACTGCTCGGGGACGTCGGTGCCGAGCAGGCCCTGGGCGCCGGCCGCGGTCCAGATGCGCCGGTCGACCTGACCCTCCTTCTCCCACTCGTCGTGGAACGGGACGACCTCCTTGGCCAGGAACGTGCGGGCGATCGCTCGGAACGCCTCGTGGTCTTCGTCGTACAGGGTTCGTCGCATCGTCACTCCCTCGAGGCCAGCATCGAAGCCCAGGCGTCCAAGGCCCGGGCCCGCTGGGTCGCGTTCCAGTCGGTGAGCAGGCCGCTGACCCCGCGGCCGAGGAGCAGGTCGAGCGTCATCTGCTGGAGCAGCGGGTCGGGGGTGACGTACTCGCGGCAGAGCTCACGCAGGTCGGTGGCGAGCTTCGCCTCGACCGGGATCAGTACCTCGCGCAGCGCGGGATCGCTCCGGGCGGCGACCCAGAGCTCGACCGCGGCCGCGTAGAGCGGGCCCGAGAGCAGGTCGGCGAGCAGGTCGAGCGTGCGCCGGAGCTGGTTCTCGCCGGCCAGGCCGGCGAGCTGCTCCCGGACGACGGCCGCGCGCTGGTCGGCCAGGTGCCCGACCGCGGCCGCGACCAGCTTCTCCTTGGTGCCGTAGTGGTGCAGCTGGGCGCCGCGGCTGACGCCGGCCCGCTGGGCGACCGCGGTCGTCGTGGTGCCGGCGTAACCGGCGTCGACCAGGCAGGCGAGCGTGGCGTCGAGCAGCCTCTGCCGCGTAGCGGCGCTGCGATCGGCCTGCGTCCGGCGAGCCGGCTGGGTGTCGGTCGGCTGGGCCACAGGCTGAGTCTCCGTGCCGGACCGCATACAGTCAAGACTGTATGTTTTATGCGGCCCGCTCCTCCAGGTAGCGCCCGAGCAGCGCGGCCGTCAGCACCGGAGCCATCGCCCGGAGATCGAGCAGGTCGAGTTCGGGCAGGCCGACCCGGCCGTGCCGCCGGTCGATGACGACATCGCGCAGAGCCGGCGACGGGTCGGGCTCGCGCCGGGCCGCGCGGGTGGCCAGTTCGACCAGCGCGACGGTCTCCGGCTCGACCGGGACCATCGTCCCCACCCCGGCGTACAGGCGGTGCAGGTCGCTGTCCGGGAGCGTCGGATTCCAGAGGCTCTCGAGCCGCGCGACGAGCGCCTGCGGGACGACGGTCATCGGTCGTTCCGGCCGACGAGGGCCAGGCCGGTGGATACGGTCTGGCTGGCCGCGGACAGGGCCGGGGACTCGGTCGGGAGCGTCGTCACTCCCCCGCTCACCGTGAGCGAGAACGTGGCCGCGGCGGCCAGGACCGCCGCCGCCACCGCCAGGCGCGGGCCACGGGCCCGGGCGCGGTGCCGTCCGAGGGCTCGGAGCGCCGGGGGAAGCAGGGGAGCAGCAACGGCGGTCATCGTTTCGTCCTCTCGTCCGCTGATGCCTCCACGATCGGCGGCCGCCGTGAGGCCCGGCTGAACGCGAGCTGTGCGGCCGCCCTGAATCACCCTGCGTAATACCGAAGGGCCCCCTCGCGGGGGCCCTTCGGGAGGAGAGCGTCAGACGCGGGCGGTGTCCCGCTTGAAGAGCCGGGCGGCGCCGAGGCTGAACGCGACGGTCCAGGCGATCACGTTGACCACCTCGGTCATCGTCACCGAGTCGCCGGTCAGCGGGCTCCGGGCGATCGTGCCGATCCCGTAGACCGGGGTCCACTTCGCGATCTCCTGGAACGCGTGCGGCAGGACCTCCAGCGGCACGAACAGCCCGCCGAACATCGCCAGGATGGCCAGGATCGGGCCGAGGAACTGCATCACGTTCTCGGCCGGAACCAGGTACCCGATGAACAGGCCGAACGCGGCGAACACCAGCGAACCGATCCAGGCCGCCAGCCCGGCCAGCACCCAGACGTGCATCGGCATCCGCACGCCGGCGACCCCACCGACGACGAACTCGACGATCACCGCGGCCAGGCCCAGCGTCATCGCGCTCAGCACCTTGGTCGCGATGTAGGCCGAGGGCCTGAGCGGAGTCAGCCGCAGCTGGCGGCTCCAGCCCTGGGCCCGCTCCACCGCGACGCCCGCGCCACCGCTGGTGGTCGCGACCATCGCGCCGTAGACGGCCAGGCTGATCATGATGTAGCCGGCCACCGGCTGGCCGTTGTCGAGGTGCTGGCCCTTCTGCGGCAGGCCGAAGAGCAGGAAGAACGCGGCCGGCATGATCAGGATGAAGAACAGCGTCCGGCGGTTGCGGAGGATCCGGCGGATCTCCAGGCTCAGGTAGGTGAAGTTCAGGCCGCCCATCCGCGGCGTCCGGCGCTCGCCGACGTAGGTGGTCATCGGTCCGTCTCCTTGCTGTCCGTGGTGAGCGCGATGAACGCGTCTTCGAGGTTGCGCGAGGTGATCTCGAGGTCCCGGGCGGCCGTCGAGTTGAGCAGGTACCGGGCCACCGCGTCCGAGTCGGACGCGTGCACCAGCACCGAGTCGCCCCGCAGCTCGACCTGGTCGACGCCGGGGAGCGCGGCCAGCGTCGCCGGGTCGGCGCCGGGCAGCGTGGCCCGCACCGTCCGCCCCGACGCCAGGCCCTTGATCTCGGCCGACGTGCCGTCCGCGACCACGCGGCCCTGCCGGACCAGCACGATCCGGTCGGCGTAGGCGTCGGCCTCGTCCAGGTAGTGGGTGGCGAACATGATCGTCCGGCCGCGGCGGGCGTCCTCCCGGATCGCGCCCCAGAACTCGCGCCGGCCCTCGACGTCCATGCCGGTCGTCGGCTCGTCCAGGACCATCAGGTCGGGGTCGGGCAGGAGCGCCATCGCGAACCGGAGCCGCTGCTGCTGGCCGCCGGAGCACTTGCCGACGCGACGGTCGGCGATCTCGGCGATGCCGGCGCGGCGGAGCACCTCGTCGACCGGGCGGGTGCGGCCGAACAGCGAGGCGGTCATCCGGACCGTCTCCGCGACCGTGAGGTCCTTGAGCAGGCCGCCGCTCTGCATGACCGCGGCGATCCGGCCGTGGGCGACCGCGTCGGCCGGCTTCTCGCCGTAGACCTCGACGGTGCCCGCGGTCGGCTGGGCCAGGCCCAGCATCATGTCGACGGTCGTGGTCTTGCCGGCCCCGTTCGGCCCGAGGAACGCAACCACCTCACCGGGCTCGATCGTGAGCGAGAGGTCGTCCACCGCGGTGACCGAGCCGAAGCGCTTGGTGAGACCGGTGAGCCGAACGGCGGCGGTGGTGGCCGTTGGCGTCAGCGTCGTGTTCTCCATGCCGACAACGATCGGCCTCCGGGGCGGCCGCACCCCGGATCGGGCGTCATCACACGCCTATGACATTCGTCAGGGGGTTCTCTCCGTTGTCCAGCACGTGGGCGCTGACCAGCAGCGCCGTGAGCAGAGTGCGGGCCTGTTCGAGGAACTCCCCGCGGGCCGAGGGGCCCTGGGAGAGCGCGCGCATCATCAGGCCGTCCACGCAGGCGACGATCAGCGTCGCGCGTTCGGCGGCCTTCCCCAGACCCACGTCGACGAGGATCCGGGCGACCAGCGCCTCGAACGCCGTCCGCCAGGTGGTGATCGCCTCGCTCAGCTCGGGCCGGCGGGTCGCCTCCAGCGTGAGCTCGAGCCGGGCGGCGAGCGGGGCCGGGTCCGACAGCCAGCAGTCCAGGAGTTCGAGCGTGCGCTCGATCGCCGCGGCCGCGTCGCCGGGGTGCCGGGCGGCCTCCGCGGCCAGGCCGTCGACGTCGGCCCCGATGCGTTCGGCCAGCCGCTCGACGACCGCGGTGAGCAACGCCGCCCTCGTCCGGAAGTAGGCCGAGGTGGACCCCTCGGGCAGGCCGGCTGCGGCGTCCACCGCCCGGTGGGTGAGGCCGCGCAGGCCGGCGTCGGCCACCAGGGCGATCGCCGCGTCCAGGAGATCGGTTCGGCGGCTCACGCTGCTCACCGTACTGTGACGCGCGCGACTTCTACAGCTGTAGACGCTCGCCGGATCTCGACGTATCTTCTACAGGTGTAGAGAGTTTCTACAGAAGTAGAAACCCACCGACCGGAAAGACACCGGAGGGATCAGGATGATCGACCAGGGTCTCCTCACCGCGGCCAGCGTTTACGTCGGCCTGCTCATCGTGGTCGGTGCCGTGGTGCTGCTCGCGCTCGCCGCGTGGGGTGTGCGCTCCTCGTTCCGCGGTCAGGCGACGCGTTCGCCGCTGACCGCGCGGGCCGAGCGCCACAGCAGCGACACCGACGACGCCGTCGACCGCACGCCGCACCTCGTCCACTGACTTCACTGAGACCGTTCTGACAAAGAGCCCCGCGACGCCGCGGGGCTCTCGTCGTCTCGGGCAGACTGCGGCGATGGACTACGAGTTCGACGAGAAGCTGACCGCCCTGGAGGCGACGCGGCACGGCACGGACGGTGCCGTCGTCCGTGTGACGCTGCTCGGACCGGGCAAGGGCAACGCGATGGGCCCGGCGTTCTGGGCCGAGACCCCGAGGCTGTTCCGGGCGCTCTCGGCCGACGAGAGCGTGCGCGCGATCGTGATCACCGGTTCCGGCCCGCACTTCACCTACGGCCTCGACCTCACCTCGTTCGCCAGCGGCGCCGGTAGCACGCTGGCCGACGACGGCGGGCTGGCTCGGGCCCGGACCCGCTTCCTGTACGAGATCCGCGAGATGCAGACGTCGCTGGACGAGGTGGCAGCCTGCCGGAAGCCGGTCGCCGCGGCGATCAGCGGCTGGTGCATCGGCGGCGGCATCGACCTGCTCGCCGCCTGCGACGTACGGTTCGGCAGCGCGGACGCGAAGTTCAGCATCCGCGAGGTCCGGATGGCGATCGTCGCCGACATGGGCAGCCTGGCCCGTCTGCCCGGCATCCTCTCCGAGGGGCACCTGCGCGAGCTCGCGCTCACCGGCCGCGACTTCGACGCGGCCAAGGCCGAGCGGATCGGCCTGCTCAACGAGGTGCTCGCTTCCCCCGAGGAGGCGGTGGCGGCCGCCCACGCGTTCGCCGACGAGATCGCCGCCAACCCGCCTCTCGTCGTCCAGGGCGTCAAGGAAGTGCTGGACGTCAACCGGGCCGAGCGGGTCGCGGCCGCGCAGCGGTACGTGACGACCTGGAACGCCGCGTTCCTGCCCTCGCACGACCTCACCGAGGCGATGACCGCGTTCGCGCAGCGGCGCGCGCCCGAGTTCGGAGGACGCTAGATGCAGCGCGACGGCGACGTCTTCATCCTCGACCTGGGGGCCGACGAGAACCGCTTCCACCCCGACCGGCTGGCCGCGATCAACGCCTCGCTCGACGAGGTCGAGGCGTTCGACGGCCCGAAGGCCCTGGTCACCTCGGCCACCGGCAAGTTCTTCTCGAACGGTCTCGACACCGACTGGCTGGGCGAGCACCCGGACCAGTGGCAGACCTACGTCGCCGACGTCGAGGCGCTGCTGGCCCGGGTGCTGGTGTTCCCGGCCCCGACCGTCGCCGCGGTGCAGGGCCACAACTTCGGCGCCGGCGCGATGCTGGCCCTGGCCCACGACTTCCGGATCATGCGCGCCGACCGCGGCTACTTCTGCCTGCCCGAGGTCGACCTCGGGCTGCCGTTCACGGCCGGGATGGCAGCGCTGGTCCAGGGCCGGCTGGAGAAGCAGACCGCGCACGAGGCGATGACGACCGGACGTCGCTACGGCGGCGCCGACGCGGCCGCGGCCCGGATCGTCGACGCGGTCGCGGACGAGGGCAAGGTCCTCGCGGCCGCCGTCGAGCTGGCCCGGCCGCTGGCCGGAAAGCCGGCCGAGACGCTGGGCACGATCAAGTCGCGGATGTACGCCGAGGTGGTCAGGGCCCTCAGGGATGGCGCCTAGAGGGGTACTATTTCATCGTGCGATGAATTCGCCGGAAGGAGGCGCGCGATGGAGACCGACGTCTGCGTGGTGGGCGGTGGCCCGGCCGGGCTGGTTCTCGGCCTGCTGCTGGCCCGCGAGGGCACCGAGGTCGTCGTCTGCGAGAAGCACGAGGACTTCCTGCGTGACTTCCGCGGCGACACCGTCCACCCGTCCACGCTCGACCTGCTGGCCGACCTCGGGCTGAGCAAGGAGTTCGACGCGCTCCCCCACCGGGCGCTCACCCGCCTGGCCATCGACCTGCCGGACGGCGAGTGGCCGGCCGTCGACTTCGACCGGCTGTCGATCCGGCACCCGTACATCGCGCTGGTCCCGCAGTGGGACCTGCTGGAGATGCTGGCCCGGCACGCGGCCCAGTCCCCCGGGTTCACGCTGCTCCGCTCGACCGAGGTCACCGACGTCATCCGGGAGAACGGGGTGGTGACCGGCGTCCGGACGGCCGAGCACGGCGAGATCCGGGCCCGGCTGACCGTGGCCGCCGACGGTCGTCACTCGACGGTCCGGGAGAAGCTCGGCCTGCGCTCGCACGACTTCGGCGCGCCGATGGACGTCGCCTGGTTCCGGCTGCCGCGCCGGGCCGGCGACGGCGACGGGCTGATCGGCCACGTCCGCAAGGGCCGGATCCTGATCACGATCGACCGCGGCGACTACTGGCAGATCGCGTACGTGTTTCCGAAGAACGGCTACGCGCAGGTGCAGGCCGACGGGCTGCCGGCGTTCCGGGCGTCGATCGCCGACCTCGCACCGTTCCTCGGCGACCGGGTGGACGCGATCGACGACTGGGACGCGGTCCGGGTGCTGACCGTGACCGTCGACCGGCTCGACCGCTGGCACGCGCCGGGCGTCCTGCTCCTCGGCGACGCCGCCCACGCGATGTCGCCGATCGGCGGCGTCGGCATCAACCTCGCGGTGCAGGACGCGGTCGCGGCCGCGCGGATCCTGGCGAAGCCGCTGCGCGAGCGGAAACTCTCCAGCGCGGTGCTGGCCGAGGTCCAGCGCCGGCGCACGCTGCCGACGATCGGCACCCAGCTGTTCCAGCGGCTGGCCCAGAACGCGGTGATCCGGCCGGTGCTGGCCGGCGGCCGTCCGGTGACCGCGCCGTTCCCGCTGCGGATGCTGCGCCGGTTCCCGGCCCTGCAGGCGATCCCGGCCCGCCTGATCGGCGTCGGCATCCGGCCCGAGCGCCTAACGGACTAGAACCGCGGCCAGCAGGGCCACCGCCGCGGTGACCGCGCTGGTCAGCACGAAGCGGACCCAGGAGATCGGCACGCCGGCGGCCCGGCAGCGTTCGTACCAGAGCAGCGTCGCCACCGACGCCCACGGCACCACGATCGGCCCGACGTTCACCCCGATCAGCAGCGCGAGCAGCGCATCGTGCGGTACCGCCGCCTCCACCGCCACGTACGCGGGCAGGTTGTTGACCAGGTTCGCCATCACCGCGCCCACGGCCGCGACCCGTCCGTCCGACGGGTCGTCGCCCAGCACCGTCCGGAGCAGGTCGGAGAGGCCGAGCCGGCCGATCGCGTCCATCACCAGGAACAGGCCGGTGACGAGGACCAGGAGCCGCCACGGGATCAGCGACCACCGCAGGGCGGAGCGGTCGCGCACCGCGAACGCCACCAGGACGACGACCGCGCAGACCGGCGCGCCGACCTCCAGCGGAACCCCGACCAGCACCAGGAGCACGAACAGGACGCAGGCGGCGGCGCAGACGCCGGTCAGACGCCGGTCCGGGGGCCGGTGCGGGTCGGGCACCTCGTAGTTCTGTCCGGCGACCCGCCGCCAGTAGAAGACCCACAGACACAGCGCCGTCGCCAGCACCGAGGCCAGCTCGGGCAGCGCCATCCGGACCGCGAACGCGACCGGCGACAGCCCCACCCGATCGGCCGCCAGCAGGTTCGTCAGGTTCGAGACCGGCAGCAGCAGGCTCGCGGTGTTGGCCAGCCACACCGTCGTCATCGCGAACGGCAACGGCCGGACGCCGAGCCGGGTGCCGAGCGCGATCATCACCGGGGTCAGCAACACCGCGGTCGTGTCAAGGTTGAGCACGGCGGTGACCAGCGTCGCGAACCCCACGCAGAGCGCGAACAGCACCGGGTACCGGCCCCGGCCGAGCCGCGCGAGCCAGCTCGCGACCACGTCGAACACCTGGGCCTGCGCGGTGAGCTCGGCCAGCACGATCACCGTGCCGAGGAAGATCAGCAGCGGCACGACCCGGTGCATCGTCCCTTCGGCGTCGTGCAGCGGTACCAGCCGGAACGCCAGCGCCAGCAGACCGGCCGCGAACAGGCCCAGGCCGACCCAATCCAGCGGTTCGAGTCGGAGGCGGTGCATGCCGTAATCCCACCTCATAGGCTCAGATTCATGTCACGTGGGGTGTTCGTCGGTATCGCGACGGTCGACGTCGTCCATCGGCTGGAACGACCGGTGCGACCGAACGAGAAGGTGACGGCACTGCGCCAAGACATCTCCGCCGGCGGCCCGGCCGCAAACGCGGCGGTGGCATTTGCCCGGCTGGGCGGGGACGCGACGCTCGTCACAGCGCTGGGTGCGCACCCGCTGGCCCGGTACGCGGCGAACGAGCTGGCCTCGCACGGAGTGGAGGTCCGGGACGCGGCCCCGGCGGCGACCGTCTCCCCCGCGGTCTCGCTCATCCAGGTCATCGACGACACCGGCGACCGGCAGGTGTCGTCGATCAACGCGGGCGAGTACTGGGCCGCGCACCCGGCCCAGCCGCCGGAGGACCTCACCACGGGCGCTGACGTCGTCCTGGTCGACGGCCACCACCCCGACCTGGCCCGGGCCGCGGTGCGCACGGACGCGCCGACCGTGCTCGACGGCGGCAGCTGGAAGCCGGTGCTGTCCGAGCTGCTGCCGTCGATCGACTACGCGGTGTGTTCAGCGGTGTTCCCGTCGCCGTCCTCGCTCGAGGTTCCGCACGTCGCGGTGACCCGCGGGCCGGACCCGGTGCTCTGGTGGTCCGGCGGGCGGTCGGGGGAAGTGCCGGTACCGTCGGTCGTCGTGCGGGACACGCTCGGCGCCGGTGACGCGTTCCACGGCGCCTTCGCGTATGCGCTGGCCACCGGCTCGTCGTTCGTGACAGCACTTTCGACCGGAGTCCGGGTGGCCGCGCTGCGGTGCTCGGTCGCCGGGCCGCGCGACTGGTTGGAGCAGCTGTGAACCCTTCCCTGCTGGACCGGGCCCGGGAACTGGCGTCCGGCCCGCGGCGCATTCTCGGCCTCACCGGAGCCCCCGGCGCCGGCAAGTCCACGCTGGCCGCTTCGCTGGTCGAGGCGTTGGACCCGCTCGCCGTCCTCGTCCCGATGGACGGGTTCCACCTGGCCAACGAGGAGCTGCTCCGGCTCGGCCGGCGCGACCGCAAGGGCGCGGTCGACACGTTCGACGCCGCCGGGTACGTCGCTCTGCTCCGCCGTCTGCGCGACCCCGCCGACGACCTGGTCTACGCCCCGCGCTTCGTCCGCGAGATCGAGGAACCGATCGCGTGCGCGCTCCCGGTTCCGTCCGCGGTGCCGCTCGTCGTCACCGAAGGCAACTACCTCCTGGTGGACGACGGCCCCTGGGCCGCCGTGCGCGGGCTCCTGGACGAGGTCTGGTACCTCGAAGTGGACGAGGAAGTGCGGATGGACCGGCTGGTCGCCCGGCACATCGCGTTCGGGAAGGAACCCGAGGCGGCCCGGGCCTGGAGCTACGGCACCGACCAGCGCAACGCCGACCTCATCGCGTCCACCAGAGCGCGCGCCGACCGCGTCGTCCGGCCCTGAAAAGTTCTTCGGGCGCGGTGTCGATCCGGCGGAACCTCGTTCGAGAGAGGGGTGAAGGGCCGGGAAGCGGCCCCGATCTCGAAGGAGTCCGGATGACCGTCACCGCCGCCGTGCGGCGAACCGACGCTCGCCTCTTGACCGCCGGCGCCGTCGCCGGGCCGCTCTACCTGGGGGTCTCGCTGATCGAAGCGTCGGTCCGCGACGGCTTCGATCCGACCCGGCACGCCTGGAGCCAGCTCTCCAACGGCCCGTACGGCTGGGTACACATCACGTTGTTCCTGGTCACCGGGTCTTTGGTGACGGCCGCCGCCGTCGGGCTGCACACCCGTGCGGGGCTGCCGCTCGGGCTGTACGGCCTCGGGCTGATCGGCAGCGGGATCTTCCGCGCCGATCCCGGGCGGGGCTTCCCGGCCGGGACGCCCGAGGTCGTGCCGATGAGCTGGCACGGCACGCTGCACTTCGTCTGCGGGGGCATCGGGTTCGTCGGGCTCGTGGCCGCGTGCTTCGTCGTCGCCCGGCGGTACCGGCCGGTCTTCTCCCGGGTCACCGGCGCGATGTTTGGCGTCGCGTTCGTGGCCCTGGCCGCCAGCGGCGGTGCGGCCTGGGCGCTGCTCGGGTTCACCGCCGCGGTGGTCCTGTCGTTCGTCTGGCTGACGCTGGTTTGTCTCCACTTCCGAGGAAAGGCCCTCTGACATGCGATACCTGACTCTGCTGCGTGGCACCCACTCGACGACCCCGCCGCCGCCCGAGCTGATGGCCGCGATCATGACGCTCGGCGAGGAGGCGACGAAGTCCGGCGCGCTGCTCGACACGTCCGGGCTGGCCCCCAGCGCCAGCGGAGCCCGGGTGACGCTGGCCGGCGGCGAGCTCACCACCACCGACGGTCCGTTCGCGGAGTCGAAGGAGGTCATCAGCTACGCGGTGTACGACGTCGGGGCCAAGGAGGAGGCCGTCGAGTGGGCGTCCCGGTTCCTCAAGGTGCACCGTGACCTCTGGCCCGGCTGGGAGGGCGAGGTCGACGTCCTCAAGCTGTTCGGTCCGGAAGACTTCCCGATGTGAGTGTCGAATCGGTGCGGCGCGTCGTCGATGCGGTCTGGCGCATCGACGGCGCGCACATCGTGGCCGGCATCGCCCGCCTGGTGAACGACGTCGGGCTGGCCGAGGAGATCGCGCAGGACACGCTGGTCATCGCGCTCGAGCAGTGGCCGCGCGACGGCGTACCGGACGACCCGGGGCCGTGGCTCCGGGCGACCGCGAGGCACCGGGCGATCGACGTGATCCGGCGTCGCACCCGGTACGCCGAGAAACTCCGGCTGTTCAGCCGCGACGCCGAGGGCGGGGTCGAGGACGGGACCGACCTGGACGACCACATCGGCGACGACCTGCTCCGGCTGATCTTCACCGCGGCCCACCCGGTGCTCTCCACCGAGGGCAAGGTCGCGCTGACGCTGCGGCTGCTGGGCGGGTTGAGCACGGTCGAGATCGCGCGGGCGTTCCTGATTCCCGAAGCGACGGCCGCCCAGCGGATCGTCCGGGCCAAGCGGATGCTCTCCGGGGTCGGATTCACGATGCCGACGCCGGCCGAGACCGCCGAGCGGCTCGGCGCCGTGCTCGGCGTCGTCTATCTGATCTTCAACGAGGGGTACTCGGCGACGAGCGGGACCGACTGGGCGCGGCCCGCGCTCTGTTCGGAGGCGATGCGCCTCGGCCGGGTGCTGGCCGGCCTGCTGCCGGACGAACCCGAGGTGCACGGGCTGGTCGCGCTGATGGAGCTGCAGGCGTCCCGGCTGCCGGCCCGCACCGACGCCGACGGGCGGCCGGTGCTGCTCGGCGACCAGGACCGGCGCCGGTGGGACCGGCTGCTGATCCGCCGGGGCCTGGCCGCGCTCGACCGCGCCGAGACGCTCGGCGGCGGCCCGTACACGCTGCAGGCCGCGATCGCCGCCTGCCATGCCCGCGCGGTCTCGTCCGACGACACCGACTGGGGCCGGATCGCCGCGCTCTACGAGGTGCTGGTGTACGTCCGGCCGTCGCCGGTCGTCCGGCTCAACCAGGCGGTCGCGGTCGGGAAGGCCGGGGACCCGGCGCGGGGGCTGCGGATCGTGGACGCACTGAGCGCGGAACGCGCGCTGCGCGACTACCCCCAGCGCCCGGCCGTGCGAGGCGAGCTGCTGGCCCAGCTGGACCGCACGCCGGAAGCCGCGGCCGAGTTCCGCCGAGCCGCCACCCTCACCCACAACGAGAGCGAACGAACCCTCTTCGAAGCCCGAGCGGCCGAACTCGGTTGAGCCGCGAGCGGCGGACTCGTCACAGCGTGAATCGGGCCACCAGCTCGGTGAGGTGACGCGCGGTGCCGTTCAGCTCGTCGGCCGCCTGCTGGGAGTCGCGCACGGCGTCCCGGGTCGTGTCGACCGTGACCAGGACCGCCCCCAGGCTGCGGGCGATCTCGTCGCTCCGGTCGGCCGCGACCCCGACGTTGCGGCTCATCTCGCCGGTGGCCGCCGTCTGCTGCTCGACGGCCGCGGCGATCGCGGTCTGGAAGTCGTTGACCCGGGCGATCGCGCTCGAGATGCCCTCGATCGCCGCCACCGCGTGCCGGGTGTCGTCGGCGATCTCCTCGACCCGCGCGGTGACGTCCTCGGTGGCCCTGGCGGTCTCCTGGGCGAGGTCCTTGACCTCGCTCGCCACCACCGCGAAGCCCTTGCCGGACTCGCCGGCCCGAGCCGCCTCGATCGTCGCGTTGAGCGCGAGCAGGTTGGTCTGTTCGGCGATCCCGTTGATCGCCTTCACCACCTCGGCGATCCGGGTGCCGGACTCGCCGAGCTTCGCGATCACCTCCCCGGCCTGCTGGGAGAGCTGCACGCTCTCCCGCGCCACCTCGGCCGCCTCCTGCGCGTTCGTGGTGATCTCGGCGATCGCCGCGCCCATCTGCTCGGAGCTCTCGGAGACCATCTGGACGTTGTCGCTGACCTCGGAGGCCGCGTGCGTGGCCTCCCCGGTCTGCTCGGACGCCCGGCTCGACGAGCCGGCCAGCGCGGTCCCGGCGGCGGACACCCAACCGGCCGCCCCGGCCACGTCGGTCGACGCGCGGCTGATCCCGGAGAGCAGTTCACGCAGTTCACCGATCGCGGTGCGCAGCGCCGAGCCCATCCGGCCGATCTCGTCCGGCCCGTCGACCGAGACGTCGACGGTGAGGTCCCGGTGCGACAGCCCGACCAGGGACCCGGTCAGGCGCTCCATCCGGTCCGACAGCCGGTGGGCCCAGATCCAGGCGATCGCCCCGCCGATCGCCGCCAGCACGAGCCCGGCGATCACGAACGCCCAGAGCATGGCGTTGCGCTCGGAGTCGATCTGCTCGATCGCGTCGTCGTGGTCGGGCAGGTAGGACGCGACCTCGATCGCCCAGCCGTAGGCCGCGTAGTACGAGATCGCGACCCGGGTGGCGGCGGCCGTGGTGTTCTCGATGCCCGGCAGGCGGTAGTTCCTGGTGACGATCTGGTTCGCGTCGAGCCCGCCGGCCGTCTCGATGATCTGGCGCACGTACGTTTTTCCGTCGGCGTCCGTCTCGTCCAGAGCGTCGGCGCCGACGCGGTCGGGGTCGGTCGCGGCCAGGACGCGTCCCTGGTCGGCGGCGCCGGTGCTGTAGACCGTGACCCCGCCGTTCGTCCCGACCTTGGTCGCGGCGATCGCCGCGCGCAGCGAGGCGGTCGCCTCGGCCTGCGGAATCCCGACGTAGATGGCTCCGATCACCTGCCCGGACGCGTTCCGCAGCGGGTTGTACGCAGTGACGTACCAGGTGTCGACGACCTTCGCGACGCCCCGGTACGGCTTGCCGCTCTTGATCGCCGCGGCCACCGCATTGGGTGACCCGTCGGCGGCCGTCGCCGGGATGTAGGTGCCGATCGCCCGGGCGCCGGTCTTCGTCCTGACGTTCGTCGCGACGCGGAGCAGGTCGCCGGCCGGGTTCATCCGCTGGAAGACCGTGACCGTGCCGCCGACCATGCTGCGGATGTCGTCGACCAGCGGGGTCCGGACGCTCGGGCTGCGGTTCTGGCCGAGCCAGGTGCCGCCGACCAGCATCCGGCGCAGCGTGACCGACCGGGCCGCCTGGCTGGTCTGGTTGATCGCGTTCCAGGTCACGGTGCTTCCCGAGAGGGTGGCCCCGCCACGCTGGGCCAGCACGGTCGTGGCCACCGTCATACCGCTGTTGACCTGCGTCTGGATCGCCGCGCCGGCCGTGCTGGTCAGCCGGTCGACGCCCTGGGCGACGTGGTCCAGATCGGCCGCGCTCAGGCTGGCGACGTTCTCACGGGCATGGTCACTGAAGCTGTTCGTCTGCCAGGCGCCGACGATGACGAGCACGATCGCCGTGCTCACCACCCCGCCGACGCCCAGCAGAAGCAAACAGTGCTTCATCTGCAGTCCCTCGATCCCGCGCATGCGCGACTGATCGGCGGGCCGGGACCGGACTCAAGTGCTCTGCTCCCGAATTACTCCGGACTCGCTACCGACACCGGCTCGGACTGCCCGGTCTTCTCGGCCGTCCAGGCCGGCGCCTCGGCCGGAGTGTTGCTGCGCAGGCGCGTCAGAATGAGCGTCGCCAAGGCTCCGACCAGGGCGATCGCGGCCGCGAGCAGGAAGATCGTCCGCAGGCCGGTGGCGAAGGCCTGGTGCACCAGGTCCTCGGCCGCGCCGCGGGCCGCGGCCGGCGCGCTCTGCGCGACGACCCGCGCCTGACCGCCGGAGATCAGGTCCGCGACCCGGTGCGGGTCGTCCAGCGAGCCGTTGTCGCGGACGACCGACTCGACCCGGCCGGCGAACACCGCGCCGAGCACCGCGATCCCGAGCACGTACCCGAGCTGGCGGAACATCGTCACCGCACCACCGGCCATGCCGCTGCGCTCGCGCGGCACGGCCGCGGTCGCCGCGGACGAGAGCGTCGGCATCGCCATCCCCACACCGATGCCCATCACGGCCAGGCCCGGCAGCAGGACGCTCCAGGACGAGCCGTCGCTGACCAGCGCCATCAGCGCACTACCGGCCCCGACCAGCGCGATCCCGATCCCGATGACGGTTCCGGCGGGAATCCGGTCGTGCAGGAACCGCCCGGTGAGCACGGAGACGACCAGCGAGAAGATCGACAGCGGCAGGAACACCGCGCCGGCCCCGATCGGGCCGAGTCCCAGCACCGACTGCACCCAGAGCGACGTGAACGCCATCGCGCTGAACGCGCCGGCCTGCAGCATGATCGCGCCGAGCATCAGGCCGGTGAACGCCGGTCGCTTGAACAGCGCCAGGTCGAGCATCGGGTAGGCGCGGGAGCGCTCGACCAGCAGGAACGCGGCCAGCGCGACCGCTCCGACGATCCAGGCGACGATCGCGGCGGTCTCGGTCCAGCCGTCCTCGGCCGCCCGGATCAGCCCGTAGGTGACCGCTGCGGCGGAGATCGTGAACGTCACCACGCCGGCCGGGTCGAGCTTCGCCGACGGGTCGCGGGTCTCCTTGAGCACCCGCATCGCCAGGACGAACGTCAGGATGCTGATCGGGATGTTGATCACGAAGATCGACGGCCAGCCGAACGTCTCGGCCAGCAGACCGCCGAGGATCGGGCCGGCCGCCGCGGCGGCGCCGTTGATCGCGCCCCAGACGCCGAACGCGATGCCCCGGTCCTTGCCCGTGTACGCGGTGTTGATCAGCGCGATCGTGGTCGCGAACATCGCCGCACCGCCGATGCCCTGCACCGCGCGGGCGGCGATCAGCGTCTCGGAGCTGGTGGCCAGCGCGCAGCCGAGGGAGGACAGCGCGAACAGCACCATCCCGACGAGGTAGACCCGTTTCCGGCCGAACCGGTCGGCCAGGGATCCGACGCCGAGCAGGAGCGCGGCCAGCGCCAACGCGTAGATGTCGATGACCCACTGGAGGTCGCCGAGGCCGGTCTGCAGGTCGGACGCGATGTCGGGCAGAGCGACGTTCACGATCGTGACGTCGATCAGCAGCATGAAGGTGCCCAACCCGATCGCGATCAGGGGCATCCACTTGCGCATTTGGAGTTCCTCTTCCTACCCCGGGCGCTCGCCCGGGTCCGGGACCTACTGTCCTGGAGGTTCGTTGCACGCGCCATCCAGGCGCGCGTGGGGCGACAGATCTCGACATCGGCGACGCCTTTTCGGCGGATACTCTCGACTCGGAGGGATCATGCTCGACGAACTCGACCGTCAGATCGTCCACGCGCTGCAACTCGACGGCCGGGCGTCGTTCAGCCGGATCGCCGAGGTGCTCGGCGTCTCCGACCAGACCGTCGCCCGCCGCTACCGCCGGTTGCGGGCCGACGAGGAGCTGCGGGTGGTCGGCAACCTGAACACCTGGCGGATCGGTGCGACGTCCTGGTACCTGCGCCTGCAGTGCACGCCGGACGCCGCCCAGTCGATCGCCGACGCGCTGGCCCGGCGTCCGGACACGGCGTGGGTGCGGCTGGCGTCGGGCGGCACCGAGATCAGTTGCGTCACCCGGTCGCGGACGAAGGCCGAGACCGACGCGCTGCTGCTCAACAAGCTGCACCGGACGCCGCGGATCGTCGGGATCAGCGCGCACTGCCTGATCCACATGTTCTACGGCGGCCCCGACTCGCTCTTCACCAAGATCGGCGCGCTCACCGAGGAGCAGGTCGCGGCGATCAGCCCGCCGCACGACCCGCACGACGACGTGCCCGAGCTGGGACCGGGCGACCGTGCGCTGATCACCGCGCTCAACCGCGACGGCCGCGCCGGGCTGCCCGAGCTCGCCTCGGCGACCGGCTGGTCGGAGACGACCGTCCGTCGCCGGCTGACCGACCTCCGCCGGTCCGGTGCCCTGCATTTCGACGTGGACGTGCCCGGACCGGCGTTGGGGCTGCAGATGGAGGCGATGATGTGGCTGTCGGTGGCCCCGCACGCGATGGTCGAGGCCGCGGAGACGCTGGCGAGGCACCCGGAGGTGCCGTTCGTGGCCGCGACGACGGGCCCGTCGAATCTGGTGGCCAGTCTGGTGTGCAAAGACGTGGGGGCCCTGTACGAGTACCTGACCCAGCGCGTGTCGGCGATCCCGGCGATCCACCACATCGAGACCAACCCGATCGTCCGAACCCTGAAACGCGAGGGCGCGATCCTGCCCTAGATGGCCACGTGCCCCTTCAGGACGTTTCGGGCGATCGTGCGACGCTGGATCTCGTCGGTGCCCTCGTAGATGCGTAGCAGGCGGAGCTCTCGGTACCAACGCTCGATCGGCAGCTCCCGGGTGTACCCCATCCCACCGTGAATCTGGAGCACCCGGTCGACGATCTCGTTCGCCTTCACGCCGCCGTAGAGCTTGGCTATCGACTGGGCCTGACGCGAATCCTGGCCGGACTCCACCTGCCAGGCCGCGTGCAGCACCAGCAGGCGCAGGGCCTGCAGCTCCACCACCGAGTCGGCGATCATCCACTGGATGGCCTGCCGCTCGGCCAGCAGCTCGCCGAACGTCGAGCGGGTGTTGGCCTGCTGCACGGCCATCTCGATCAGCCGCTCGCAGGAGCCGATCGCCCGGGACGGCAGCAGATAGCGTCCCTGGCCGATCCACTGCAGGGCCAGCGCGAACCCGAACCCGACCTCACCCAGCACGTTCTCGGCCGGCACCCGCACGTTGTCGAACACCAGCGCGGCCGGGCCCCACTCGCCCATCGTCTGGATCGGCTCGGACTTCCAGCCCATGTCCCGGTCGACGAGGAAGCACGTCACCCCGCCGTTGGCGCCCTTCTCGCGATCGGTCACCGCGAAGACCATCGTGAAGTCGGCCTCGTTGCCCTGGGTGATGAACGTCTTCTCGCCGTTGATCACCCACTCGTCGCCGTCGCGGCGGGCCGACGTCCGGATCGCCTTCGCGTCCGAACCGGCGCCGGGCTCGGTGATGGCGAAGCACGAGATGCGCTCGCCCTCGATCGTCGGGAGCAGGTAGCGCTGCTTCTGCTCCTCCGTGCCGTGGAACAGGATGTTGTCGGCGGCCCCGCCGAACCGGAAAGGCACGAACGTGCGGCCCAGCTCGGCCTCGAGCACCGACGCGGTGATCGCGCCGAGGTTCATGCCGCCGTACTCCTCGGGCGTCAGGATGCCCCAGAACCCGGACTCGCGCGCCTTCCGCTGCAGCGCCCGGCTCTCCTCACGGGTGATGCCGGGCTCCCCGGCGCGCTCGCGTCGCAACACCTCGGGCTCGAGCGGGATCAGTTCGCGCTCGACGAACGTCCGCACCCAGTCGCGGACCGCGCGCTGTTCGTCGGACAAGGCGAAGTCGACCACGGCGTCTCTCCTAACAGTGTTAGTTACTGGCTAGGCTATCCCCCGTGGCCCGCCCTAGCAGCCCTTTGCTGAACCGCGATCGCATCTGCGCGACCGCGCTGGCGATGATCGACCGGGACGGCCTCGACGGGCTCTCGATGCGTCGGCTCGCGGCCGAAATGGGCGTGCGCGCGGCGTCGCTCTACGGGTATCTGAAGACCAAGGAAGAGCTGCTCACCGACCTGGCCGACCAGGTGATGGCGCCGGTCGACACGAGCGGCTTCGCCGACGGGTGGCGCAACGGTCTGACGGTCTGGGCCCGCTCGTACCGGGAGGCGCTGGCCGCGCACCCGAACCTGGTGCCGTTCCTGGCCCACTCCCCCGGCCGACGCCCGCAGGCGCTGCAGCACGCGGACGCCGTCCACGGCGGCCTCACCAGCGCGGGCTGGCCCCCGCGCTACGCGACGATGATCGGCGCCTCGACCAAGTACCTGGTCGTCGGGGCGGCGATGACGTCGTTCTCGGGCGGGTTCGCGGACGACTTCGAGGTATACGTCGGTCGGTATCCGAACCTGAGCCAGGCGCACCTGCTGGCCGGCCACGAGGAGATCGACCGGGACAGTTTCGAACTGGCCCTGACCGCGTTCCTGAACGGCCTCGCCGACCTGCACCACCAGATCTCTCACTGATTCAATACAGTCCCGTGGGGTAAGCCCCACGTCAGCATCCCGGAGGTGAGGACAACCCGATGAGCGAAACCCGCCCGGACATCGACGATGTCGAGGACGACGGCGTGCTCGACCCAGGCGACAGCCTGGACGACGACGACCTGAACAGCGACGTCCTCGACACCGGCATCGACCCCGGCGACCGCTACCGGGCGTCGGACCGGTTCGGCACGACGGCCGACGAGCAGTCCCAGGGCGAGACCCTCGACCAGCGCCTGGCCGAGGAAGAGCCCGACGTCACCGCCGACTTCGACGACGAGGACGAGGACGCTCCGGCCGACCCCGGTTCGACCACCCAGGAGCGGGCCGGCCGGTTGGTCGAGCCGGACGAGGGCGCCCACGAGGACGACGAGGACGAGCTCTTCGCGACCGACGCCGGCATCGACGGCGCGGGCGCCGGAGCCGAGGAAGCCGCGATCCACCTCGTGGAGGACGACCGCTGATTCTCGGTACTGTGATCGGATGCCTCGTCCGGGACTACTGATCAGCAACCGCTACCTGTTGGACGAACGGGTCGCGGGTGGCGGGATGGGTGAGGTCTGGCGAGGCACCGATCCGGTGCTGCAACGTCCGGTGGCGGTGAAGGTCCTGCTGCCCGCGTTGCACGCGGACGCGGAGTTCATCTCCCGCTTCCGCGCCGAGGCGCAGATGATGGCCGCGCTGCGGCATCCCGGGATCGTGCAGGTCTACGACTGCGGCGCGTCTTTGGTCGACGACGTCCAGCGCGACTATCTCGTCATGGAGTACGTCGACGGGACGCCGCTGGCCGACCGGATCACCGCGGCCGGGGCGTTGCCGGTGGACGAGACGCTCTCGGTGGTCGCGCAGGCGGCCGAGGCGTTACAGGTCGCGCACGACGCGGGCATCGTGCACCGGGACGTGAAGCCGAGCAACCTGATGGTGCGGCCGGACGGGTCGGTGGTGCTGCTCGACTTCGGCGTGGCGCGATCGGTGGACGCGGGCGGGGTCACGAAGGTGAACCAGGTCGTCGGGTCGCCGCAGTACATGGCTCCGGAGCAGGTCGCGGGGCTGCCGGTGACCGGGGCGACGGATGTGTACGCGCTCGGGGCGGTGGCGTACACGTGTCTGGCCGGGCGGGCGCCGTTCGTCGGGGAGAACCCGGCGCAGGTGATCGCGCAACTCCTCTACGGCGAGCCGGCGCCGCTGCCGGTGGATCTGCCGCCGACGGTTGCCGCCCTGGTGACCCGAGCCATGTCCAAGGCCCCCGCCCACCGCTTCCCGACCGCGACCGCCCTGGCCACGGCGGCCCGCGCCGCATCTGCCGGGGATGCGCCACCCGGCGCAGGGTGGGCCGCCCCGGCGCCCCCGGCCGCCCCGGCCGCCTCGCCCGTCGCCGCCTGGGGCGCTCCACCGGCCGCGGCCCAGCACCCCGCCTGGGGAACCCCACCGACTTCCGCCCCACCGACTTCCGCCCCGCCCGCCTCCGCCCCGCCCGCCTCTGCCCCGCCCGCCCCCGGGCCGCCCGCCTCCGGGCCGCCCGCCTCCGGGCCACCCGCGGCCGCCTCGAGCGCGCCGTTCTTCCCGGCCCCACCGGGCGTGCCCCCTACCCCACCCTCCGCCGCCCGGGCCGGGGCCGGCCGGCCGGACGCGTGGATCGACAAACGCCCACGCTCCCGGAAACCGCTGGTCGCCGGCTTGGCGGCGCTCGTGATCGGGATAGCGGCGGTGGCCGGAGCTCTCACTCTCCGACCCGAGAACTCCTCACCAGCCTCCCCGAACGGCGACGCCCCGGTGAGCGCCGCCGCCGCCCTCGACAATGGCGCCGCCGGCGACTCCAGCGGCCGAGCCGCCGGCCAACCCACCCCCACCCCGCCGGCGTCCAACCCCCCACCGACGCCGAGCGCGACGACCCCCGCGACCCCCTCGCCCGCGAGCACTTCTACGGCCCCCGCCAGCCCCACCCCGGCCCCGTCTGCCTCGAAAACGCCAGCTCCCAAACCCGTCACCACCGAGATCAACAAGGCCGTCGCCAAGACCGGCAAACGCGGCGCCGGCCCGTGCTCGGCCAAACTCGTCGGCGGCTACGGCTGCTACCAGACCTACGGCGACGTCTGGTGGGTCTTCGACACCAAAGCCGACGGCCACTCCGCCGTCGTTTTCTGGGAGGTCGGCGGACGCAAGGGCCAGTGCGCGAACTCGATGGGCAACGGCAAGACCGGCGTGTGCAACAAGAACTACGCCGAGGGCCTCACCGGCACCGCGAAGGTCTGCATCATGGACTGGGACACCAAACAGATGCACGGCTGCACGGCCAACTTCAGGTTCAGCACCAGCTAGTCGTCACCAAGTCAACGCCAAGTACCCCGCGCGAACGTCGTCGCGACAGCAAATCGCGCAAAGGGGTGCTTCGAGGATGTCCCGCTTCCTGTACCGGCTCGGCGGTGCGGCCGCCGCCCACCCGGGCCGGACCATCGCCGCCTGGCTGGCCGTCCTGGTCGCCACGATCACGATCGCCGGTCTGGCCGGCGGCACACCGCACGACAACTACAACGTCGCCGGGACCTCGTCCCAGCGCGGCACCGAGCTGCTCCGCGAGGAGTTCCCGGCCCTGGCCGGCGCCGACGCCCGCGTCGTCGTCCACAGCGACACGAGCATCGACCCGGCCCTGCTCGCCACCCTCCGCACCCGCCTGGCGGACGTCGAGCACGTCGGAACCGTCTCACCGCCGCGCCTCTCGACCGACCGCGACACCGCGCTGTTCTCGCTGACCTACACCGTCCCGGTGACCGACTTCGAGGGAACCGAGGCCCTCGACGCGTTGGAACGAGCCGCGGCCCCGGCCGCGCGGGCCGGCCTCCAGGTCGAGTACGGCGGCCAGGTCGCGGAGAACATCCGGACGATCAGCGGCGCCGCCGAAGCGATCGGGATCGTCGCCGCGCTGGTCATCCTGCTGCTGGCGTTCCGGTCGGTCGTCGCGGCCGGGCTGCCGATCGCGGCCGCGTTCGTCGGCCTGGGCATCGGCTCGGCCGGCATCACGATCCTGGCCGCGTTCTCGGACCTCAGCACGACCGCGCCGACGGTGGCCGCGATGGTGGGCCTCGGCGTCGGCATCGACTACGCGTTGCTGCTGGTCACCCGCTTCACCGAGGGGATCCGCTCCGGTCTGGACCCGCGGACCGCGGCGGCGACCGCCACCGCGACCTCGGGCACGTCGATCGTCGTCGCCGGCGCGACCGTGCTGCTCTCGCTGTTCGGCCTCGCGTTCGCCGGGCTGCCGGTCTACCGCTCGTTCGGGTCGGCCACCGCGTTGGTGGTGGCGGTCGTCGTGCTGTCCGCGGTCACGCTGGTCCCGGCCCTCTGCGCCCTGTCGGGCCGCCGCGCCCTGCCGCGCGCCGAACGCCGGCTCCCCACCCGTCCCCATGCGGACGTCACGGACGCGGACGCCGCGGCCGAGGTGGACGCGAACGGCGCTGGGAGCGGGACGCTCACCGGGCGGTGGGCCGCGCGGGTGGGGCGGCGACCGCTGCCGTGGGCGCTGGGAGCACTGGCGATCCTCCTCCTGCTGGCCACGCCGATGCTCGGCATGCGGACCTGGCCGCAGGACGCCGGCAGCCAGCCGACCGACAACACCTCGCGCCGCGCGTACGACCTGATCGCGGCCGAGTACGGCGAGGGCGCGAACGGCCCGCTGGTCGTGGCCGTCGACCTGGATCGGGTGCCCGTGGCCGGGCTGCCGGCGCTGGCCGGGAAGCTCGCCGCCGATCCCGGCGTAGCCGGGGTGACCCCGCCGGTCGTGTCCCCGACCGGGAAGGCCGCCGCCGTCGTCGTCGAACCGAAGTACGGTCCGCAGGACGCGCGGGCGTCCGCGCTGGTCGATCATTTGCGCGCGGACGTCCTTCCGGCCGGCGCCGAGATCACCGGCATCACCGCGGTCTTCCGCGACATCGCCGAGCTGGTGTCGGAGCGCCTCTGGCTGGTGGTCGGCGTCGTCGTCGGGCTCTCGCTGGTGTTCCTGCTGGTGATGTTCCGCTCGCTGATCGTGCCGGTGAAGGCGGCGCTGCTGAACCTGCTGTCGATCTCGGCGGCTTACGGCGTGATCACGGTCGTGTTCCAGTGGGGCTGGGGCGCCGAGGCGCTCGGGCTGCCGCACGCGGTGCCGGTCTCGACCTGGGTGCCGCTGCTGATGTTCGCGGTCCTGTTCGGACTCTCGATGGACTACGAGGTGTTCCTGCTCTCCCGGATCCGCGAGGACTGGCTGCGCACCGGCGACGCCCACGGCAGCGTGGTGCGCGGGCTGGCCGCGACCGGCCGGGTGATCACCGGGGCGGCGCTGATCATGGTCGCGGTGTTCGTCGGTTTCGGGATGGACAGTGACGTGACCGTGAAGATGATCGGCGTCGGCATGGCCACCGCGGTCGCGGTCGACGCGACGATCGTCCGGATGGTGCTGGTGCCGGCGACGATGGCGCTGCTCGGTCAGGCCAACTGGTGGCTGCCGGGCTGGCTCGACCGGCTGTTGCCCCACGTCGACCTGCACGTCGAGGCGACGCCGACGGTGGCCCCGGAACCTGAGCTCGCCACCGTCCGCTGACCGGCACAGCGCTGGCCCGGTACCCCTCGCACCGGGCCAGCAATGTGGTGTGTTGCGTTATTTCGGTCTTGCCTGCACCCGCCGGTTGTCCGATCCGGCGTTACCTATTCTGCGCACGATCGACAGCTACCTCATCAGCCGCACGCTCGGTGCGGCAGGGACATGCGCCCGGGTGTCCGGGCGGTTGGCCCGCGGGTTCTCTGAGGGGCGCGGACGGGGGCTAGCCTGGCGTCCGCTATGAGGAAACGTCTCGCGCTCGCCGTGCTGGCCGCGGTCGCGCTCACGCTGCCGGCCGCCTGCTCGTCCGGTTCGGCCGACGAGCCGGCCGCGGCTACGTCGGCTCCGGCCGTCTCGACCGCACCGGCGCCGAGCGCCGGTGGCTCGGCCAGCCCGTCCGGGTGCGGCGACACGACGGGCTGGGGCTGCACCTGGAGCCCGCGCCTGGCCGCGGCCGCCCAGATCGCTGACAACGCACCGGGCCGGCTGGGCGTCGTCGTGCTCGACCGGCAGACCGGCAAACGCTGGCAGACCGGGGACACGGCCAACCTGTACTGGACCGGGTCGACGATCAAGCTCGGGCTGGTCGCGACCGCGCTCGAGCAGTCGCGCACCGGGGTGCGGGAGCTCTCCGACACCGACACCGACCGGATCGGCGACATCCTCTCGTACTCGTCCGACGATGCCGCCGACGCGCTCTGGCGCGAGTACGGCCGGGCCGCGCTGCTGTCGCGTTTCAAGTCGCGGTACGGGATGACGCACGCGACGTACGTGAGCGGGTTCGACCAGTACTGGGGGTTCGTCAAGTGCACGCCCGGTGATCTGGTCAGGATGATGGATTACATCCTCGAGAAGCTCGGTCCGGCCGATAAGGACCTGGTGGTGACCGGGATGCGGCAGACGGACGAGATTCAGCACTGGGGTGTGTGGTCGGCGGGCGAGTCGGTCGACCCGGGGAACAAGAACGGTTGGTCGATAGAGAAGGACGACGGGCAAGATCATTGGCTGACCAGTTCGGTGGGGTTTGCTGGTGACGATGAGCGGTACGTGATCGCGGAGATGTATTCGATGCCGCCGGGGCAGGATTCGTTGGAGCTGGGCGCGCATACGTTGAGCAACATTTCGGCGGCGCTGTTCGGCCAGGCGACGCCGGCTCCGGCGGTCATCAAGGCCAGCTGAACCCGCGCTCTGCGCTGAGGCCGGGCCGGCGGGCTGCCGCTGCCGCGCCCGGTTACCGACCGGGACGACCAGTTACTGATGGCCGAGCGCGCACTGGCGTCAGGTGCCCTCGCTACGAACCGGGATCGCGCGACGGCCGCTCAGGGTCGACCGCGGGGCGAAGGTCGTAGGCGGCCTGGTGCGGGTCGGGTCTGCGGGGTGCTGCGTGAGACGGGCACGGCCGCACGAGACGGCGAGGCTGCAGGAGACGGGAGGGGATCCCGGCTGGGGCCCGACACGCTGAGACCGGTCCGGTGGCCGGCCGACCCGCCGGGATCGCACCAGAGCTGGGATGAATGATTCCGGAGGTCAGCGGTCGTAGGCGATCAGCGATCGGGTGGCTGGTTGTGCGGTGTGGTCGTTGCGGTCGATGCGAGGAATCGCTGGGCGATGCGGGCGCAGACGCCGGTCACGATGGCGGGTAGGCCGGGTTCGGTGTCGAACAGGTCGAGCAGGACGTCACGCTCGTCGGTCGTGGCGTGGTAGCCGGACTGAGGGGCAGGGCGGGGAACATGCCGGGCAGGAGGCCGGTGATCAGCCGCAGCCGGACCCGCACCGCAGCCCGGGCCCGGGTCGGGCGAAGCACGGGGCGGGAGCTCGAGCCACGGGCCAGGGCGATCGCGTCGGAGGGGACGGGGCCGGCGGGCAGGCACTCAGGCAGGTGCGGCGGCTACCGCCGCTACCGCCTGGGCCGCGTGACGCAGATCGTCAGCGGCCCGACCCGGGTCCGGGTCGGCCAAATACTGCAACAGCAACCCGTCGAGCATGGCCATCACCAACCGAGCAACCTGATCCACCGGAATCCGCAAATTCCAACTCGACAGCGCCGCCGTCTTCCCCGCCCAGAGCTGAATCCGATCACTCTGCCAGCGCGCCAGCTCCCGAGTCAGCCCGGTCCGCACCGCGTAGAGCGTTACTTCCAGGCGCCCCAGTTGCGATTCCGGCGACGCTCGGATGACGTACTCCCAGAGCGCCTGCAAAGTCTCGGACAGCCACTCGGCGAACGGTTGATCAGGGGTACCCAGGGGCGTCGGGTTGTGGCTCTGGACGAACAGCAACTCCTCGACCACGGCTCCGAGCAGGGCTTCTCTCGTGCTGAACACGTGCTGCAGGGTGCTCAGCGCAATACCGGCCTCGTCGGCGACGGCCCGTAGGGACGCCCGCGACAGGCCCTCTCGCTCCACAACGCGACGCGCCGCTAGCACGATCTGTCGCCGCCGCACGGCGGACGAGACGTACGGCACCAGCGGCTCCTGTGGCGGTTCGGCGATCGGACCGGAAGATCCGACCGTAAGTCCAGTGTGAACAGATTCGGAACCGGGTACCAGGCCCCTTTTGGGAGTCAGTCCGGTGCTGGACAGTGCCCCTTCACCTGCGGCTAGGGGCCCTAGGCTTCCGTTCCATGGTTCGGTTGAGCGTGCTCGGTCCGCTGCGGGCCGAGGTCGCCGGCCGGCCGGTGGAGCTCGGCAGCCCTCGCCAGCGGGCGGTGCTGGCCCGCCTAGTGAGCGCCCGGGGGCACGTCGTCTCGACCGAGCGGTTCGTCGACGACCTGTGGCAGGGGGAGCCGCCGCCGAAGGCGTTGGCCGCTCTCCAGGTCTACGTCTCCCATCTGCGGCGGGTGCTGGAGCCCGATCGGGCGCCTCGGACCCCGGCCCAGGTGCTGGTCAGCGCCGCTCCCGGGTACGCGCTGCGGCTCGCGGCCGACGGGGCCGACGCCTGGCGTTTCGAGCGTCTGATCGAGGAGGCGGGCAAGGCCGCACCGGCCGGCGCGGTCGTCCTGCTGGACCGGGCGCTGGCTCAGTGGAACGGCCCGGCCTACGCCGAGTTCGCCGACGAGCCGTGGGCCGTGCCGGAGGCCGAGCGGCTCGAGGAGCTGCGCCGGATCGTGGTCGAGCGGCGGGCCGAGGCGCTCCTGGCCGCCGGATCCAGCGCCGAGGCGGTCGTGGACCTCGAGCGGCACGTGCGGGCCCATCCGTTGCGCGAGGACGCGGTCGCGCTGCTCGCGTTGGCGCTGTACCGGGCCGGCCGCCAGGCCCATGCGCTGGCCGCTCTGCGCGCGGCCCGCGAGCGGCTGGCCGGCGAACTGGGCGTCGACCCGGGTCCGGCGCTCCGGGCGCTGGAGGCCGACGTGCTCGCCCACTCCCCCACCCTCGACGCCCCGCCGACCCCCGCTCCGAGAAAAGCCCCCGCGCCCAGGGCGACCGGGATCGTCGGGCGCGACGCGGAGCTGCGCCGGCTCCTCGAGACCGCCGAGGTGGCCGCGAGCGGGCAGTTCCGCGTCACCTGGGTGAGCGGCGACCCCGGCGCCGGGAAGTCCACGCTGGCGGCCGCCCTCTCGACCGATCTGGGCCGGTCAGGATGGCGAACGGTCCGCGGACGCTGCCCCGAGGTCGACGGCGCGCCGCCGGCCTGGGCCTGGTCCGAGGTCGTCCGCGCGCTCCCCGGCGACCACGAGGAGAACCCACGGCTCTCGCCGCTGCTGCGCGACGAACCGGCGACCTTCCCGCCGTTCTGGCTCGGCCGGGCGCTCGCCGACCTCCTCGCGAGCCGCAGCGGCGAGGCGCCGCTGTTCGTCGCCCTCGACGACGTGCACCGCGCCGACGGCGAGACCCTGCAGCTGCTGCGCGCGGTCGCCTCCGAGCTCACCGGGCACCGGGTCCTGGTCGTGGCCACCTACCGACCGGCCGAGGTCACCGACGACCTGCGGACCTGCTGGGCCGCGCTGGCCGGCCCGCAGGCCGACCGCATCGACCTCTCCGGCCTCTCCGCCGCCGAGGTCGCCGAACTGCTCCGCCGCCAGGGCGCACCCTCCGATGCCGGCCTGGTCCGGCTGGTCACCCGCCGGACCGGCGGCAACCCGCTCTTCGTCTCCGAGACCGCCCGGCTGATCGCCGCCGAGGGTCCCGACGCGGCCGCGCACGCGGTCCCGGCCGGCGTCCGCGACGTGCTCCGCCGCCGGGTGGCCCGCCTGCCCGAGCAGGCCCGGTCGGTGCTGCGCACCGCGTCCGTGCTGGGTGTCGACGTGGACGTCTTGCTCGCGCTGGAGACCGACGACGAGGACGCGGTTCTGGACGCTCTGGAGGCCGGCGTCGTCACCGGCCTGCTGGTGGAGCCGGCGGCCGACAGTCTCCGGTTCGCGCACGCGCTGGTCCGGGACACGCTCTACGAGGACATCCCCCACCTGCGCCGGACCCGCCTGCACGGCCGGGCGCTGGCCGCGCTGGAGGCGGTGCGCCCCCACGACCGGGCCGCGCTGGCCCATCACGCGCTGACGGCGGCGACTCCGGCCACCGCGGTCCGGGCCGCGCAGCTGGCTGCCGACGCGGCTCGCACAGCGTCCGCATTGTCGGCGCACCAGGAAGCGGCGGGACTGTTGCACCGGGCGCTGCAAGCGCTCGACCTGGCCGACGGCCGGGAAGTCGACGGCCGGGGATCAGACGGCCGGGGATCAGACCGGCTCGACCTGCTGTGCGCGCTGGTCTCGGCCCAGGGCTACGCGGGCAACGTCAACGGGGCCAGGGCCACCCGGCAGCGGGCGGTCACGGTCGCCGAGGAACTCGGCGCGGCCGAGCCGCTGGCCGAGGCGTACGGGTCGTTCGACGCGCCGGTGATCTGGAGCGTGCGCGAGAACCGGTCGCTGGACGAGCCGTTCGTGGCCGGGCTGAGGCGGGTCCTCGACCGGCTGCCGACCGACCAGGACGTCCGGCGCGGCCGGCTGCTGGCCACGCTGACCGTCGAGCTCGAGGGCGTCGACCCGGCCGGGGCCGAGCGCGCGAGCGACGAGGCGATGGCGATCGCCCGGCGGGTGGGCGACCCGGAGCTGCTCTGCCGGGCGCTCTCGGCCCGGTACTACGTGCAGGTCGCGCCGGACCGGCGCCACCGGCTCGGTGAGGTGGGCACCGAACTGCGCGACGTCGCGACGAGCGCCGGGCTGACCGGGTACCGGGCCCAGGGGCACCACATCCTGTTCCAGGTCGAGCTCGGGCGCCCCTTCCTGGACGAACTGGAGTCGGCGCAGGCCCAGGCCGATCTCGCGGTCGAGCACTCGAGCACCGGGCAGCTCGGGCTCGCGCTCGGGGTCGTCCAGATGTTCAGCGGGCTCCGGTCGCTGGTCGGCGGACGCTTCGACGAGGCGGCCGAGCGGTACGCGTCGGTGATCGCGCAGATGCGCGCGCTGGGCGCGCCGAACGCGGACGGCGTCGAGCAGCTGACGTTCTACGTGGTCGAGCGGGCGCGGGGCAGCGACGCGGTGCTCGGCCTGGTCGAGCCGATCGGGCGGCTGTACGCCCAGGAGCCGTACCTGGTCGCCGAGCCGTACACCCGGCTCCTGCTGCACGCGGGCCGCACCGAGGAGGCCCGGGCGGCCTGGCGGCCCGAGTCGCCGGTGCCGCCGGACTACTACTGGCTGCTGTGGATGGCGTTCCGGGCCGAGAACGCGCTCGGCCTGGGCACGGCCGACGTCGCCGAGGACTGCTACCGGGTGCTGACGCCGTACCGCGGGGCGCTGCCGGGCATGTCGAGCGGCTCGGTGACGCTGGGGCCGGTCGACACGATCCTCGGCGATCTGGCCGCGTTTCTCGGCCGCCCGGACGACGCCAGGACGCACTACCGCGAAGGCTTCCGCGCGGCCGAACTGCTCGGCGCGACCCACTGGACCGAAGCGGCCACCGAGCGAACCGCGCAACTCGAGAGCTGGCAGCGCAACGACGGGCCGCCCCCGTGGACGCGCCCACTCCGCTGACGCGGCGAGATGGTACCGGCCACTTACCGTGGACCCATGACTGTGATCCCGTTGCCCGACGAGCTGCTGCTGCTCGGTTACGACGACGCGGCCGGAACGCCCCTGATCTCGACGTCCGCCCTCGACCTCGGGCTCGCCGGCGCGGTACTGGTCGAGCTCGCGCTGGCCGGCCGGATCGACGTCGAGAGCAAGAAGGTGCGGATCGTCGACCCGGCACCGGTCGACGACCCGATCGCCGAGGCGGCGCTGGACAAGATCCGGGCCTCGCGCAAACCGCGCAGCCCCCAGCACTGGGTGCAGACGCTGCGCTCGGGCCTGCGGGAGCAGGTCCTCGACCGGCTGGTCGAGACCGGGGTCGTGGAGCGCGAGGAGAGCCGGGTGCTGGGCCTGTTCCGGCGGGTCCGCTACCCGGCGCTGAACCCGGCGCCGGAGACCGCGGCCCAGATGCGCCTGGACGCGGCGATCCGCAGCAACGACCTGTCCGGACGTCACACCGCCGCCCTGGCCTCGCTGGTGCAGGCGGTCGACCTCGGGCCGAAGCTGTTCCCGGACCTGCCGGCCAGGCAGGTCAAGGCCCGCCTGAAGGAGATCTCCGAGGGCGACTGGGCCGGCAAGGCGGTCAAGGACGCGATCACCGCGATCAACGCGGCGATGATCGCGGCCACGACGGCGGCGACCACGGCCGCGGTGACGACCTCGAACTGAACGATGTTCGCCCACATGCGACTCGGGGTACTGGGACTTCCAAGAACGACTCGAGGAGAGACCGATGCCGATCCAGTACCGGAAGCAGCACTCTTTCGGCCCCTTCAAGTTCAACGTGACCCAGAACGGCTTCTCGTCCTGGGGCATCAAGCTCGGCCGCTGGTCGTGGAACTCGCGCACCCGCGAGCAGCGCTACGACCTGCCGGGCCCGTTCACCTGGCGCAGCCGCCGCGGCCGCCGCGCCGAGGGTTAGAGAAGCTCGGCCTCGCCGGTGGTCACGCTGTCGAACGGGAGATCCAGCGCGGCCACCGGCGGAGCCGGTTCCTCGACCGCGGCGGTCGCCGCCACGGCGTCCGCATAGGCGTCGTGACCGAGCCAGGCGAGCCAGGCACGTAGCACCTTGTGCACCTCCTCCGGCCCCACCAGGGGCTCCACCGGAGTGGGGAGGTCGACCGGGTGCAGCAGGAACGCGGTCGTCTGCGGGCCGCCGAGGCCGCCGTGCGAGCCGACCAGCGGCTCGAAGGCCGCGACCTCGTCGGTCTGCGGGTCGTAGAGGCTGTTGATCATGATGTCGGCGACGTGCGGGTACGAGTCGGTGCGCCGGACCTGGGCCGGGGCGTGCGGCCCGAACGGCGCCAGCGGGTCCGCCCCGCGCACCTCGCCGGACTCCAAGTAGTGCGCGCCGTGACGGCCCAGCGCCACCGAGCCCCGCTCCGCGGTCGCCACCAGCAGGAACGCTACCCCCGGGTGCTCGACCAGCGTCGGTAGCAGCTCGGGATAGGCGGTCTGGATCGCCTCCAGCGTCATCCGCCCGGTGTGCTCGGTGAAGTAGACGAGCCCGAGGTTGCCCGACCCGAGCACGAGAACGCCCTCGCGCGCGGCCGCTTCCTCCTCGGCCGTCCGGACCCGCTCGCCCGGGTTGGCCGGCTTGTGTTCGCCCGGCGGCACGAGCCGTCGGAGGGCCCGCGCGGCGAAGCCGAGCGTGCTGCCGTCCGGCCCGGTCAGGCTGTCTTCCGTGGTGCGGGGTTGCTGTCCGCAGGACGCCTGGACGATCTGCTCCAGCGTGACGCCGTAGCGCTGGGCGAACGTGGCCCCCTGGCTCTGCCCGTGGTCGGAGAGCACGACGAGCCGGTACGGGCGGGGGGCGAGCTCGGCGGCCCGGTCGAGGCGTCCGATCTGCTGGTCGATCGAGCGCAGGACGGCCAGCGAGTCGTACCGCTCGATCCCCGAGTGGTGGGCGACCTCGTCGTAGCCGGTGAGGTCGGCGTACACGACCGAGCGGCCGGCCATCATGTCGTCGAGCACGCCTTCCACCACCAGGTCGCGGGTGACGACCGTGGCCAGCGCGCGCACGAGCGGATAGATCCCGCCCCGCGGCACCCGCGGTCGCACGTCCCGCTGCCGCTGCGTGGTGCCCGCGACCACTTCCCGGACGACGTCCACCAGCGCGCCGGTGAGCGTGCGGACCGCGTTGTACGGGTTGGCGAAGTAGCCCTGGTAGCCCGCGCCGAGGCGGCCCTTGCGGCGGCCGGCGCTGCTCAGCGTCACGCTCTTGTGCTCAGCGTCGCCGGTGAACAGGTTGCCGCGGCTGGCGCCGTCCTCGTGGAGCAGCCCGCGGCCGTCGGAGTGGCGTCGCTCGATCTCGGCCGCGTCGGCCGGGCGGTTGCTGACCATCAGCCGGCCGTGGTCCTTCTCGTACCAGCGGAAAGCCGGCATGTCCCGGTTCGAGCCGTGCAGGATGCCGCACTGCGACGCCCCGGTCTGCGACGACCAGTCGGTCGTCCACGGGATCAGCCGGTGGGTGCCGTTGCCCAGCCAGCGGGCCAGCGTCGGGACGTCACCGTCGCGGATCGCGCGCTGCAGCACCTCGTGCCCGAGCCCGTCGATCTGGACCATGACGAGCCCGGGGATGTTGTTGTGCTCGACGATCCGGCGGCGGGCCCGGCGTCGGGCCCGCCGGTGGAAGAACTCGTCCTCGTCGACGCCGACCAGCGAACTCGTCAGGCCGGTGACCGCCGAGACCGTGAGCGCGACCAGGACGCCGGCCGGGGCGCCGGGCAGCCGGACGTCCGGGATCTCGCGGAGCCCGTAATACACCAGGAGTCCGTTGAGGACGAACGCGCCGACGCCGAGCGTCAGCACCGAGATCGCCAGCGCGAAACGCATCAGGAACGGCCAGACCACCGCGTTGATCGCGCTCAGCACGACCGACACGACGACCGCGTTGACCGGCCGGCCGATGTCGAAGCCGGGCAGCGTCACCGAGAGAGCACCGACCGAGCCCGCCCCGACCAGCCAGACCAGCGTCAGGCGGGTCGCGGTCCGTCCACCCCGGAGGAGGCGGCGCCCGCCGCTACGCAGCCGTCGGAATCGGGTCACGCCGGGCTCAGCCGACCGACGACTTCTGCCGGTTGGCCAGCCAGCGCTGGATGTAGCGGGCGATCGCCGAGACCAGCAGGGTCGCGACCACGGTCACCGCGATGCCGACCAGCGGATTCGAGAACAGGCTCCCGCCCAGCAGACCCATCACCGCGTAGGCGACCGCCCAGACCGCGGCCGCGAACGCGGCCCCGGTGAGATACCGCGGCCACGGGTACCGCACGGCGCTGGCCGCGAACAGCGTCGGCAGCCGGCCGCCGGGGATCAGCCGGGAGACGACGAGCACCTGGGTGCCGTTCTCGGTCAGCCGCCGCCGGGTGTCGTCGAGGCGCGACCGGCCTTCGGCGCTGTCCGGCGAGAACGACGGGAGGTTGCGCCCGATGAACCGGGTCACCCCGCGCCGCCCCCAGCGGAACAGCGCGTAGACCACGCAGTCGCCGACCCAGGCCGACACCGCGGCCAACCCGATGACCTGCACCAGCGACACGCCGCCGTGGTGCACGGCCAGCACCGCGGCCGCGCTCACCGCCGCGCCGGTGGGGATCACCGGGATGATCGCGCCGATCAGCACCGCGACCACCAGCACCGGATAGCTCGCCGAAGCCGCGTCGGCGACCCGATCCGGCCAGGCGGTAGCCAGGATGGTTGCCGTCGTCGTCATGCCACCTCCACCCGGCAGCCCGGCTCCGTGTGCAGGACACGGGTGGACAGGCCGAGTTCGGTGACGGCTTGGGCGTAGCGACGGGGCGGATCGACCAGGTGCGCACGCATCCACCGGCCGATGCCGAACGGGTGCAGCGTCCCCCAGTGGATCGGTACCGCGTACGTCGGCTTGAGCCGACCGGTCGCGTGTGCGGCGCCGCTCGGATCGAGGTGGCCGGGGCCGAGGTTCGGCCCCCACCCCCACACCGGTATCAAGGCGACGTCGAGACCGAGCGCGCCCAGGTCGTCCATCTCGTCGAACTCGTCGGTATCACCGGCGAAGTAGACGCGTGACGTCGCACCCTCGACGACGTAGCCGACCGCGAGCGCGCGCGGTCCGAACGGCGGGCGGTGGCCGTCGTGAACGGCCGGGGTGGCGGTGATCCGCACCCGGCCGACGTCGTGGAACTTGCCCGGGGCGAGCTCGACGACCTCCCGGAAACCCTTGCGGTACAGGAACTCGCCGGCGCCCTCGGGCACCACCAGCAGCGTGGAGCGGCCCAGCCGGCGCAGCGAGGCCAGATCGAGGTGATCGGCGTGCAGGTGCGAGATGCAGACCGCGTCGACGTTCGCGTGCAGGGCCGGGTCGAGCGGCGCGGCCGTGCGCCGGAGCACGTTGGCCACCCGGGGCAGCAGCACCGGATCGGTGAGCACGCGGACGCCGTCGAGCTCGATCAGCACCGTCGAATGCCCGAGGAAGTGCAACGACGGGAACTCGGCCACGTGGTTACCGTACCCCGACGGCCTAGGAGCTCAGCTCGTACGCGGTCTCGGCGATGAACTGCCCGGCCGCGCCGCTGCACCCGTCGGACTCGCCCGGACGCTTGACCCACAGATACGCCGCCACCTGGGCGTCCCCGGTGGCCGTGGTCGGGTTGCGGCCCAGCTTGCGGCCCGACGGGTCGCACCACTCCCCGTCGCCGGCCGGGCCGTTGCCGTTGCGTGACGTGTCGACCACCAGCTGCCCGCCGCCGAGCGCGGCCAGCACCCGCTTGCCGTACGCGACCTCGGCGCCGGACGTCCGGTAGTTCGACGTGTTGAGCGCGATTCCGTCGCCGTAGCGGGCCGCTCCGGCCCGTTTCGCGCGGCTCGCGGCCTCGCTCGGCCCGAGCCAGGCGGAGTGGCCGACGTCGTAGTAGACGCGCGCCTTGGGGCTCTGCTGTTTGATCGTCTTCGCGGCGTACCCGAGCAGGTCGAGACGCTCCTGATGGCCGTCGGCGGAGAGGCAGTCGGTCAGGTGCGGGAGCGCGTCCGGTTCGAGGACGACGATCGACGTCCCGGAGCCCAGGCCGGACGCGAAATTGCCGATCCAGGTGCGGTAGCCGTCCGCGCTGTCGGCCCCGCCGGCGCTGGCGCCACCACAGTCGCGGTTCGTCATGTTGTAGGCGACGAGCACCGGCACCCGGCCTCTCGACGCCGCCCGCGCGGCATACGTCCGCACCTCGCCGCGGACGTCTCCGGGGTTGTCGACCGCGAACCACCGGGCCTGGGGCTGATCAGCGATGCGGTCCCGGATCAGGCCGACCCGCGAGTCGCCGGAATTCGCGGCCACCCACTCCACGGCCTGGCCCTCGGAATCGACGTAGAGCGGGCCCAAGGCGGCCTTTACCGGCTTGGGCGTCGGCTTCGCCGAGGCCGGAACACCCGGCGGTAAGGCGATGGCCGACCGCTTTGGCGAAGCGCTCTCACGCGCACCCTTGGATTTGCGGTCCTCGGACGATGAGCATCCAGTGGGGGCGCAGGTGGGTTCCGGGCGACCGGTCGCGTTCGCCGCGATCAGGCTCGTGCCGCCGATGACGACGGCCGACCCCAGTGCGGCCGCACCCAATCCAGCGGTGAGCACTCGGCCCTTCGTGCGTCCACGACGGTGTCGAGCGAGAGGCATGCGCTCCATCTTGTCGAAAGCGAACGCGTGCTCCCATTCCGGCACCCGGCCCTTGAGGACTCTTTAAGAGTTCCTCGTGGTGTTACCACTCCCTTCCGGAGTTACACGGTCAATCGCCTTAGACCGCTCCAAATCCCCGCGTTCTGGGTTCACACCGATTCGGCTGAACACTAGGGACCGCATTGAGGCCTTAATGGTCTCGCGCGACACTTTTCTGTATCACGGGCGGGTAACTTGGCATTCACCCTATTTTGTGGTTCTGTCGTTTTCGTCCGTTCACCGCGGACCTCACGCCCGGCTACGCCGAATCCTGCCCCGGGCGATGAGACCCGAACTTCCGGCAGGAGCGGGGGACCCACTTTCCGGCGTCGCAGTTCGACGCCTCGGGGTGAAGCCACCTATAGCGTGGCCGGGCCGACTCAGCCCGAACCCGACAGCTCACCTCGTAGGCGTGGAGAGGGTCGGATATGTCTAAGGAGTCTTCCCATCCCACCCAGCTCAACGCCGAATGCCCGCGTGACGCGGGTGGACGGCATCGGGCGCCACGGCGCCTGAACCCGCTAGGACGGGGCCTGGCACTCGCCGTGGCCACCGGTCTCGCGGGGATCACACCGCTGGTCGTCGGAGCAACACCGGCCAACGCGGATGTGAACTGGGACGCGATCGCGCAATGCGAGAGCGGAGGGAACTGGAACATCAACACCGGGAACGGGTTCAAGGGGGGCCTGCAGTTCACCTCGTCGACCTGGCGGGCCCACGGCGGCCACCAGTTCGCGACGAGCGCGAACAACGCGACCCGCCTGGAACAGATCACGGTCGCCAGACGCGTGCTACGCAGCCAAGGCATCGGAGCCTGGCCGACGTGCGGGCAGAAGGGGTACAGCAAGAAGAGGTACCGCACCACTTCGCTGAACGAGGCCAGCCGCAGCTACAAGCGGTCGGGCAACCCGTACCGGGAGCACACCTCGTACCGGAAGAAGACCCAGCACACGTGGAAAGACACGTGGAAGCACACGTGGAAGAAGTCGGCGTCTTCGTCCGTACAGCGGAAGAAGAGCGTGACCGCGGTGCGGTCGGCCGTCGTGACGCGTCCGGTCGAGGTGGTGGACTTCGTGCCACAGCGGATGTTCAGCACGTCGCAGAAACCGACGGTCGTGGCGGTGCCGACGTACCTGGTACGGGCCGGCGACAGCCTGGTCACGATCGCCGCCGCGCACCACGTCGAGTGGCAGGTGCTCTTCGAGAAGAACCGGGCCCTGATCGGCGCCGATCCCAACCTGATCCATCCTGGACAGAAGATCCTGATCGGATAGACGGACAGAACACCTGAAAGCAGGGGGTCCCGGTCGCCGTGCCGGGACCCCCTGGCGTACGGCCGTCCGAGTCGGTCTGAACGGAGGACTGCGGGCCGCCCGGCGCGACCGCCATCATGGCTCTTCCTGCAGGTGGCGGGGGTCACGCCTGCCGTAAATGACCACAAAGGAGTGTCATGTCGGCCACACCGGGCGCGGTCGCCGACGAGCTGAGCGTGCTGCTCGGTCGGCTACATCGGACACTTCGCCGGGCGTCCCGGAGCGACCTGCCGGACGAGCCGCTCCCGTCCGCGCAGATGGAAGTGTTACGCGTCGTGCAGAACGCGCCCGGCATCGGGGTGAAGGCGGTCGCGGCCGCGCTGGGCACCGCGCCGAACACCGTGAGCACGCTGGTCGGCGATCTCACCGCCAGCGGACACCTGGAGCGCCTGCCCGATCCGCAGAACCGCCGCGCGGTCCGGCTCACGCTGACGGCGTCGGCGACCGAGCTCGTCGACGGGTACACCGATCACCGGCGCCGGATCGCCGCGGCCGCCGCCGAGCAGCTCGGATCCGACGATCTCGAGGCGCTCGCGGCCGCCCTCCCGGCACTGAACCGCCTGCTGGTCTTACTGGGCGGCTAGGCCCTGTCCTGCGAATCTCGCTCGCAGCGAGGCACCGCTCAGCCGTCGTCAGGCAAGGCGGAGGGATGTCCGGCTGTCGCTCATTTGGTGCAGCTGTTGTATCCGGACATCCCGACAACGCGGCCTGGCGGCGGCTGAGCGGAGCCGCAGCCGAGCACGGATTCGCAGGACAGGGCCTAGGACCGTCGCAGCAGGACCGTGGGACTCTCCGGGTCCGGAGTGAAGCGGACCAGGCCGACCGGGCCGTAGGCCGGGTCGACGACCGGGACGTCCTGGCCCTGCTCGGCCGCGGACACGATCGCGGTCGCTTCCGCCGCGGTCAGCCAGCCCGCCGTCTCCGTGCTCGCCTCTTCCTGACGCATCAGCTCGACGTTGGCCCGGTTGCGTTGCGCCTCGATCGAGCCGTCCGGGTAGTAGCAGGCCCAGCCGACGATCTTGCCGCCCAGCTGCACCGGGGTGTCCACTCCCGAGCGATAGGCCCGCAGGATCGCGCGGGCCTCGTCCGGGCGGATCGCGCCGACCTCCTGGTACGACACCTCGACCGCGGGTTCCGGTTCCGGCTCGGGCTCCTTGATCACCGGGAGCTGACGGGTCAGGTCGGTCGGTTCGTCCTTCTGTTCCTTCCACCAGCTGACCGGCGAACCGGCCGGCGAGACCTGGGCCGCGCCGTCCGGGGCCGGGGAGGTCGGGCGACGGGTGGGGAGCGCCGGGGGCGTCAGCGGGACGAGTACCGCGTCGGCGGTCTTGGCCAGGCCGGGGAGACGGATCGCCGGGTGGGACGGGTCGCGGCGGAGCAGTTCGTCGGGGGTCGGGATCGTGGGGGCGTCGACCATCGAGGGTTCGAGGTTCTGCACCGCGGTGCGGAGTTCGTCGAGGCGGCCGGCGATGGCCGGTTCCGGCTCTTCGTCGTCGGCAGGTTCCGGGTCGGGCACGGTGATCATCGGGAGCAGGACGGTGAGGTCGTTGTAGGGCGCGGGGGTCTCGGCCGGCCAGTCGTCGGCCCACTCGTCCGGGTCGTCGGAATCTTCCTCGGCCGCCGGGAGCGTGACCTCAGGGTCGGTGGCCTCGTCGGGGAGGTCGGGCCTGGCCTCGGCGACGACGAGGGGAGCCTCGTCCTCCGGCGCTTCATCGATCGGTTCCTCGGCCGGCGCCTCGTCGACCGGCGTCACCTCGGTCTCCGCCTCGTCGGCCGACCGGGCCGGCTGCGCCTCGCGGTCCGGCTGCTCGTCGTAGGCCGGCTGCTCGTCATACGCAGGCTGGGTCTCGTCGGCCGGCCAGGCCGGCTGGGCGTCCTCGGCCGGCCAGGCCGGCTGGGCGTCCTCGGCCGGCCAGGCCGGCTGGGCGTCCTCGGCCGGCTCGGCCGGGTCGCGGGCCACCAGCCAGCGGGATTCCTCCGGCAGGAGGCCGAGGTCGTCCATCAGGGGCCAGAGGCCGGCCAGCGCGGCGTCCGGGTCGCGGGCGAACAGCGTGCCGCGCACCCGCCAGAACACGCACCCGCCGACCCGCTCCAGCACGGCCTGCCGACGCATCTCCTCGGCCCACCGGGCCGCACCCCGGTACCGCCCGTGATCGCACTCGATCGCCAGCCGGCGCCCGTCGTTCGTCGGCAGCACGAAGTCGACCCGGTGCCGCCCGATCGGGTACTGCACGGCCGGACGCACGCCCAGGTCGAGCAGCCGGCGCAGGACCGACCGCTCCAGTTCGGACTCGCACGCCGCGTACAGCGTCTCGTCCGGGATCGGCTCGGCCGCCACGGCGGCCAGCCCGAGCTTCGGCGCCGCGCAGTACCGCAGCAGCGCGGCCCGGGCGTCGTCCGGATGGAGGTTCTCCGGGCCGACCGAGTGGAACACCCACATCTGGTCCTTGGCCCGGCTCGCGGCGACGTTGACCCGGCGGTGGTGGTCGGCCCCGGTGAAGGCGGCTCGCGCTTCGTCGCGGTCGGACACGACCAGGCTGACGAACATCACGTCCCGCTCGGCGCCCTGGAACGTGTACGAGTCGCCGACCTTGAGCGCCCGCCGGGCCATCTCCTGCTCGCCCAGGTGACGCACGAGCTGCTCGTTGATGTACTGCGCCTGCCCGCTGCTGGCCAGCAGGCTGATCACGCCGAACGTCAGCCCGGCGTACTCGGGGTCGGCGGCCAGCCGGGAGATCGTCGCGACCAGCGCGTCGGCCTCGGCCAGGTTGACCTCGCCGTACCGGTCGCGCTTCTCGCGCATGCCCGGCACCCGCACGACCCGCACCGGGTCGAGCTTGCCGCGGTCGGCCCGCAGCGGCTGGACCGTGCCGTCGTACCACTGCTCGCTGGAGAACGAGATGATCTCCGGCACGCACCGGAAGTGCTCGGTGAGCATCAGCGGTTCCGGCGACCGGCGCACCGCGTGGTCGTACAGGCTCGTCGTCACGTCGAACAGCGGCCACGACGGCAGGTCACCCAGGTGGTCCTGCCCGAGCCGGGCCACCTCGTCGTGGGCCAGCCCGATCGCGTACGGCCCGATCTGCCGGTCGTCGCCGACGACGACGGCCCTGGTCCCCAGCGACAGCACCGGCATCGACAGCAGCCCGCACTGGCTCGCCTCGTCGACGATCACCACGTCGAACGGCGTCGTCCCGCCGGTGAACTGCGCCACCGCCCGGTCGACCGACATGATCCAGACCGGTACCGCGGCCACCGCGTCCCGCATGTGCTGCTGCGCCAGCGCGGTCCAGCCGGCCGACCGGCGTCCGGATCCCTTTCCGACCTTGCGCAATGCGGACGCCCAGCCGGCCAGCGCGTCGCGGGCCTGATCGTCCATCCGGCCTGCCGCCGCCAGCCAGGCCGACCGGGTGGCCAGCTCGCCGACCAGTTCCCGGGCCCGCTCGCGCAGCGCGTCGGCCTGCCGCCCGAGCGCGCCGGTGTCTTCCGGCCCGATGACGAGCCGGAGCCAGGTGTCGGCGCGTCGCCAGTTCCAGGCCTGGTGGCTGGTCGCCGGGTCGGGCAGCCGGCCCTCGGCGGCGATCCGGCTGGCCCACAGCGGCGCCACGGTGGCCAGCGACGCGTGCAGCTCCTGCCAGCGCTGCATGGCCGGACCGGCGGCACGCAGCCGGTCGGCGTCCGCGAGCACGGCCTCCCAGAGGTCGTAGTCGCCGGTCGCCCAGGCCCGGTCGAGCTCGCGCCAGTGCGGCGACGCGTTGGCGTCCAGCAGCGCCTCGTCGAGCACCGCGCGGACCGCCCGGCCTTCGCGCTCGGCGTCGTCGCTGTCGAAGACCGCCACCAGCTCGGCGACCCGCGTCGCCACCGTGGCCAGCGCGTTCGGGTCGGCCCAGTCGGCCTCGCCGGGGTTGCCGGCCCGCAGGTAGGGGGCCAGCCGGTCGCGCACGGTCGGCCAGTAGCGCAGCCCGATGTCGACGACGTCCCCGACCTCGCGCAGGTACCCGCCGATCACCTCGACCGTGCTGGGGTCGTCGGGCGCCTGCGGGCCGTCGAGCTCGGCGACGAAGTGGTTCCAGCGCTCGGTGAGGCGGTGGCGGGCCCAGTCCAGCCGCACGGTCGCGAGAGCGGCGTCCACGTCGTCGACCGTGCGCAGCGGAGCGCCGTCGACGCGGATCTCGTCCCGGACGGAGGCCAGCCGACGGTGGATCAGACGGCTGACCCCGCGCGCCTCCACCAGGCGTAGCCGCAGCATGTCGAGGTCGGTGCGGAGCTGACGCGGGTCGGCCCAGAGTTCGTCCGGGATCTGCACCGCGCGTCCGGCCAGGACGCTGCGCCAGCGGGCGGTCTCGGTGAGCATCTCGGTGCAGCCGGCGACCTCGGCCTGGCAGGTCTCACGCCAGGCCGGCGAGACCGCGAGCCGACCGGCGAGCCGCCACTGCCAGGGCTGGTAGGCCCGGGCCCGGTGGGCGATCCGCCAGATCTCGTCGGCCGTCCCGGCGATCGTCGGACGTCCGGCCGACCGCACCGCGTTGATGTCGACGCCGAGCGACGCGAGCGAACCGACCCGCTGGCGCAGCGACTCGCTGTGCTCGTCGGCGCGGGCCAACCGGCTGCCGTCGGGAAGGGACTCCCGCTCCGGGAGCCGGCGCTGGGCGTCGCCCAGGTCCTCCGGCCGGTAGGTGTTCGTGAGCACGGTGAACTCGGCGAACTCAGCGTCGGTGAGCGGGAACGGCGCGGACGGGTCGATCGTGTCGGCGACCAGCGCGAGCCGGGCCTCGTTGGCCCACAGCCACTCGGCCACCTCGACCGCGGTCGCCTCGGCGCCGTCGACCAGGAACGTGCTGCTCTCGCGGTCGGCGACCGTGCGCATCGCGTTGTACCTGCCGGCCAGGTCCTGCTCGGCGGTGTCGAGCGCGGCCCAGAGCTCGGCCAGGCTCTCGGCCGCGGCCTCCTGGTCGAGCGCGCCGGCCTCGGCCTGCAGCTGGCGGACCGCGGTCTCCAGCTGCCCCAGCTGCTTGGCGCTGGACCCCATCACGCTGATCGCCAGCGGTTTCAGCGCCTGCGGGAGCTTGTCGCGCACCTCGGCCAGCGGTTCGTCGCGATGGGACACGACCAGCACCCGGCGGCCGTGCGCGACCAGGTGGCAGATCAGGTTCGCGATCGTGTGGGTCTTGCCGGTGCCGGGCGGGCCCTGCACCGCGACCATCCGCTGCCGGGCCAGCCGGCGCGCGATCGTCTCCTGCTCGAGGTTCGCGGGCAGCGGGAACAGCAGCCGCTCGCCGATCGACTGCCACTGCTCGGGCGGGTCGTCGGGCAGCACGAGCGTCGACGGGTCGTCGGCCAGCAGCGCGGCCAGCGACCCGGACGGGACGTGCCCGGCCGCGAGCGCGGCCCGGAAATCGCCCAGGAACCCGGCCAGCGCGGTCCGCCGGGGCCGGAGCATCAGCAGGCTGGTGTCGCGGATGTGCGGCTCGGCGAGTTGGGCGTCGTGGCGGACGACCCGCGGTGGCAGGCCGAGACGACGCAGCGCCGAGCGGTAGAACTCGGTGCGGGCGGCCTGCTCCCAGGGGTCGAGGCTCATCGCGCCGCCCGGGCCGGCCAGGTCGTGCAGGCGGGCGTCCGGTGCGTCGGGCAGCGCTTCGAACGCGTCGGTCTGCAGCCGGAGCTCGCCGGTCGGCGTCACGGTGAGCGCGCCGGAGTCGGGGTCGACGTCGATCGAGATCGGCGCGGCCAGCAGCGGGTCTTCGACGGTCAGGCCGCCGACCAGGCCGCGGAACAGGCCGAAGCCCCAGACCAGCTCGTGCGAGGCCTCCAGCCGCACGGCCGCCTGACGGAGCTCGACCAGCCGCGAATACGTGCCACGGACCGCGTCGGCCTCGGCCGCCTTGATCGACCAGGGTTGCCAGAGCCGGGCCAGCCACTCGTCGACGGCGGGCTCGACGGCGTCCAGATCGAGGTCGGGGTCGCGCTCGGCCGCGATCTCGCGCCACCCCTCGCGGAGCGCGGGGCGGCGGCGGGGGTCGTCGACCGTGCCGTCGAGGAGCGAGCGGACGACGGCCGGCAGGTCCGGCGGACGCGGCCGCGGCGGACGACGGAGCTCGAGCCATCGCTCGGCCTCGGGCGCGGGTTCGGTCTCGGGGATCGGGTCACCGGCGAGCCAGCAGCCCGGTTTCCCGGCCGGAAGGGTCGCCTGCCACACGACCGACTCGGCCGCGTCGAGCGTTCGGGCCGGGCGGGCGGAGAGCGCTCGCACCGCCGATAGATAGTCGGCGAAGCGCGACACGCGACTACGTAATGCCTCGACCCGGTCGGTCGCCGCCGTCACTGGAAACACCGCCGTCACTAGCGCCTCTCGATCCCCCACCGGCCTTCGGCCGACCGTACCGGTGAACACCGCCCCGAGGGCAGGGGTCCAGCGACACCTCACCCGGCCGGATGAGGCACGGTAGACCACCTGACTACCCTGTGGCATCCGGTGACTACGAGCCGAGATCGCGCCCTTGCGACGAGCGAGAATTTACGTCACTCGACTCGCGGCCGCGTCGACGGCTCCACCCGACGCTCGAATCGCTCGATCATCGCGGTGAGAGCGGCGCGTGATTCGTCGCTCGATCCGGCGTGATCGCGTAGGTGGTGCGGCTCCGGTTGCCGGTACTTCAGACTGGAGCAACCCTGATGCTCCAGACTTGAGCGAGGGAGGGCTCGATGCGCGCGGAGATCGAGGACGCACTGGAGCGGGCGCACTCGCGGTTCGTCGCGTCGGTGCGGGCGACCCCGGCCGGGGCGGGCGGGCGGACCGTGCCCGCCTGTCCGGAGTGGTCGGTGGCCGACCTGGTCGCGCACGTGCTCACGGTCTACCGGCGGGCGCTCGGTGACCGGCGCCGGAGCAGGACTCCGGAGGAGACCGCCGCGCTGAACGCCACGGTTCTGGCCGAGACCCCGGAGCGCGACCTCGCCGTGCTCGCCTCCCTGCTCGAGGCCGACGGTCCGGCGAGCTTCGCCGTGCTCCGCGGGTTTCCCGACGACCTCAGCTTCCGCTTCCACGGCGGCGGACGCACCACGGTGACGCCGGTCAGCGCGGTGATCCTGGGCGAGCTGCTGATCCACGGGCACGATCTGGCCGAGGCGACCGGCGGTTCCTGGACGATTCCCCCGGACGAGGCGTCGCTGGTGCTCCGCGGGGCGAGCGCACCGGGGCCGGACGGGTACCCGCCGATCTTCGCGGCCTGGCTCGCGCCGGGCGGGGAAAAGTTGCTCGCCGCGGTGACCGAGGGCGACGACCCGGTCGGGACGATGCTCGCGCTCTACCGCCGCACCGCCCCGACCACCCCGTCGGTCACCGCCCTGGCTCCTTACCTGCGCTCGCTCTAGGACCCGGCACGGAGCGGCAGCGCGGTCTGCCAGAGCAGCGCCCGGGCCAGGACGCTCGCCTACATGCCCTGCGCGGACAGCGCAGCCAGGGACCGGCGTCGGTCCACGACCGGGCCGGCGCCACACCCGACATTTCCTCAGGCGGGAGTGACCGCGCGGATTCGGGACAGGATGAACATTCGTTCGGCGGTGCGGAGTCGGCAGAACGCGGTGACCGCGTCGCCGGTCAGTTCGGCGTTCTCGATGACCCGGGTGGTCGACGCGCCGGTCGCGCTGACGTAGTCGATGCGAACCGGCGCGCCGGTCTCGATCGCCTCGACCAGCGCGGCCTGCTCGAGATCCGAGAGCGCCCAGGCCTGCCGAGCGACGACGTGCTCGGCACCCTCGGCCACCCGAGGCAACGGCAACGGCAACGGCAGCGCGACGACCGGAACCACCGGCGCCTCGCTGAGCAGGCGATCGGCGACCGCCTCGGCGTCGACCGCGAAGGCCGGCGCACCGGGTGGCGCGGCCGGAGCGGTGGCCCGTCGCCGGGCTCGGCGCTCGATCCGGGCGCCCCCGCTCTCGGTCAGGCCGGCCGGCGCGTAGCCGGCGTCCCGGAGCGCGGCGAGCGTTCCGTCGGGGTCGGCGGCCGAGACGAGGACGCCGGGCGCGACCGCGCGCAGCCGCAGGCCGGCCAGCGCCTTCGTCGCGATCAGCTCGGCGATCAGCGCCGGGTCGTCGGCACTGATGACGCAGCCGGCCGGGGCGACTCGGAGCTGCCCGTGCCGCCGGGCGACGTCGCGGACCAGGTACTCCAGCGCCTGCGGCAACGCGTTGGTGGCGACGCCGCCCAGCGCGGTGAGCAGCGCGTCCGGCTCGAACCCGGCGTCCAACGCGGCCCGGACGCTGGCCGCCGAGAACCGCCAGGTCGACGCCGCTCCGGACGCCTCCCGCTCGGCCGCGCCGTCGAGCAGCGTGGCCAGCGCGGGCGCCGGGACACCGGCCACGACCGCCGACAGGTCGGACTGGAACGTCGCGGTCGTCACCAACGGCGGGACGAGCACCTCGGCCGCCTCGGCGAGCCGGTCCGGGTCACCGGCCACCAGCGCCCGGGCCAGCGGGGTCGCCGCACCGCAGGCCACCACCCCGAGCCGCTCGGCCTCCCCGACGACGGCCAGCGTCCGGGCGACGACCGTCTCCTGGTCGGCCGGCGTCGGTGCCAGCTCGATCGGCGCCCGCCAGGCCAGCACCGCGGCCAGCGCCTCGACGTCGTCCACGCCCGCCCCGACGTCGGTCAGGTAGGTCAGCACCCGGCGACGCAACTCGGACTCGGCCACGCGAGGCCCCGACCACCAGCCCGCCAGCAGCGTCGCCAGCCGGGCCGCGGGCCCGGCCTCGCGCCAGGCGTCGGCGGTCTCGGTCGGCATGATCTCGCCCTCGATCGTCCCGAGCAGGCCCGACCCGACCGTGAGGGCCAGCAACCGGTCGACGCCGTCGTCGGCGAGACCGAGGGCCTTCGCGGCCCGGCGCAGCTCGCGGACCGCGATCCGTCCGGTCTTCGTCGTGAGCAGCGGGGTCCGGTCGCACAGATCGAGCAGCCGGCCGACGTCGGCCAGGGTCTGGGTCACCGCCGCGGTGCCGGCCGCGATCACGTCGGCCTCGGCCACCGGGCCGGCCACCGGCGACGGCGGCTCGGCGCTGAACGGCGCCCGGTAGTCCGGCCCGCGGAGCGCGAGCCCGATCTCCCCCGGGAGCTCGACCTGGTCCCAGCTGATCCGGGACAGCAGGCCCCGCTCGAAGGCCTCGTCGACGGCGGCGCTGCGGAACGCGTCGGACCGCGGGCCGTTCCAGGCCAGCGAGCGGAGCAGGCGCTGCACGTTCGGGGAGGCGGAATCGACCCAGGCGCGCACCGCCTCCGGATCGGCCAGCGCGTCCCGGACCTGGCCCAGCAGCTCGGCCTTGCGCTTCGCCGGCCGGTCGACCAGGCCCTGGGCCACGGCCCGGAGCCGGTCGCCGATCAGCAGCGGCAGCGCGTCGGTGAGGCGGACGCCGAGCCCGAGCGGCTCGGCCAGCAGCCGCAGCGGCGCGGCCAGCACGAGGTTCTGGTCGTCGTCGCCGATCAGCAGGGCCAGCTCGCGGAGCTGGGCGAGCGTCTCGCCGAACAGCGCGCTGCGCGTAGCGTCCACATCGAGCAGTTGGGCCAGCCGGGCCTCGGAGGCGAGGCCGCCGAGCGCGGCCATCGCCTCGGCGACCTGGAGCCCGGCCCGGCTGACGCGGGCCAGCGCGCGCTGGACGGAGTGGGCCGCGGAGAGCCGCTCGGCGAGCTCGGGGAGCGAGCGGGGCTCCGGCCAGGCGGCGGCGTCCGGCCGCGCGGCCAGCAGAGAGGCGAGAGCGGCCCGGTCGAGCCCGCGCACGTGCGCGACCAACTGGTCCACGCCCCAACCGTAGCGCGCACCCCCTTTCCCGGGGGCCCGCGCACTTTGACGACATCCCGGGGTTCTGAAGCCCGCCAGAACCCCGGAATGTCGTCAACCTACGCGCGGACCCGCGCCGGGGCCTCCCGCACGTACTCGGGGTGCACCGGCACCGGGCCCGCGGGCGCGGGGCGGCCGAACAGCCAGCCCTGCAGCCAGTCGCATCCCCGATCCACCAGCGCGTCGGCCAGATCCTGGGTCTCGATCCCCTCGGCCACGACCTCGAGACCCAGCGTGTGGGCCAGGTCGATGCAGGCCTGCACGATCGCCGCGGCCGCCGGGTCCTCGAGGATCTTCGTGGTCAGCGACCGATCCAGCTTCAGCTCGGTCGCCGGCAGCCGCTGCAGGTACGAGAGCGCCGAGTACCCGGTCCCGAAGTCGTCGATCGCGACGCCGATCCCGGCCCGGCGCAGCACGGCCAGGTTGTCCCGCCCGGTGTCCAGGTCCCCGATCGCGGTCTGCTCGGTGATCTCGACGGTCAGCGCCTCCGGGGGCAGCCCGCGGGCGGCCAGCCCGTCGAGCACCTCGTCCATCAGCGTCGGCGAGGCCATGTCGGAGGCCGACAGGTTCACCGAGACGGTCACCGGCGCCCCGGCGGCCCGCCAGACCGCCACCTGGTCGAGCGCCAGCTGCAGCACGTGTCGGGTCAGGTACGGCACCAGCCCGGTCCGCTCGGCCAGCCCGACGAACCGGTCCGGCGGCACCATCCCGTACCGCGGGTGGACCCACCGGATCAGCGCCTCGGCCCGGATGCCCTCCATCCCGGAGACCGCGACCAGCGGCTGGTAGTGCAGCTCCAACCAGCCGCAGTCGGCGTTCGACCGATCGGCCGCGGCCATCGCCGGTGTCGTCGGCGCTCCGGTGAGCACCGTGCGCAGCTCGCCGGCCAGCTCCAGCGCGTCCCGCTGCTGGTCGGCCCCGAGCGGGTCGAACCGGGTCCAGCCCTTCCGTTCGGCCTTGGCGCGGTACATCGCCATGTCCGCGCAGCGCAGCAGCTCCAGCGCCCGCTCCGCGGGCGTCCCCTCGGGCGCGTCCGACTCGACTGTCACCCCGATGCTGACGTCGATGGGCAGCGCGATCCGGCCGGCCTGGAGCGGCTGGCGGACCGCCCGGAACAGCCGTTCGACGACGTCGGCGAACGATTGGCCGGCCGGCACCGCGGTGAGCACCGCGAACTCGTCCCCGCCGAGCCGCGCGACCAGGTCGTCGGGATCCAGCGCGTCGGCCAGCCGGGTGCCGACCGCGGCCAGCACCCGGTCGCCGGTCTGGTGGCCGAGCCCGTCGTTGATGTCCTTGAAGTGGTCCAGGTCGAGCATCAGCACCGCCCGCACGGCGGCGGTGGGCGGACGTCCGCCCAGCGCCTCCTCGACGCCCTGCAGGAAGCCCCGGCGGTTGTAGAGGCCGGTCAGGTCGTCGGAGAGCGCCAGCCGGTGGTACTCGGCCGCGGACAGCATCGAGTGCAGGCCGAGCCCCAGCCGGATCGCCGACAGCGCGATCGCGCCCGCGGCCAGCACGATCACGACCAACGGCAGGTTGGCGACCTCCGCCCCCACCACCATCGCGGCCGCGAGCACCATGCTGACCAGCGGTGTCGCCAGCTCCACCAGGCCCAGCGGCCGGTAGTTGAGCCGGTGCGGGCGCTGCCAGGCCGCCGCGGCGATCAGCAGGCCCGCGAACGACCAGCAGGGATCGAGGATCTCGACGTCGGTGCCGGCGTCGGCGACCAGCCGGGCCAGCCAGGCGTCGGCCAGCGCGGTCAGGATCACGGCGGCGGCGATCATCCCCCAGGCCCGGCCGAGTCGTCCGCCGGCCAGCGTCGCGACCGCGGCCAGCGACCCGAGCATCACCATGTCGAGCGTCGGGTAGTACAGGTTGACCAGCGAGTCCAGCGGCCCGTCGGTGTCCCAGGTCAGCGCCCCCGAGCCGACCGCGGCCGCGAACAGCGACGCGGCCAGCAGCGCCACCGCGCCCGCGCCGACGTACACCTCGGTGCGCATCGCGCCGACCCGGGCCCGGGCCAGCGTCCAGATACCGAGGATGAAGTGCGGGATCACCGGGAACCAGACGACGTCGGCGAGCGAGGCGCTGGGAACGCGTCCGGACCAGGCGACGACGTCGTAGATGAAGTAGCCGGCCCCGTTCAGTCCAACGCCGACCGCGAAGAACATCCAGGCCCAGCGCTGGTGGCGGTTGGTGACCGCGCGGGTGGCGATCACCCCGCAGGCGATCAGCAGCGTCACCGCGAACGGAGCGCCGTCCGACCAGAGCCGGGCCGGGGAGTGCTCGCCGTTCCCGGTCCACACCCAGGCCGCGTGCACGATCATGAGCGCGGTGGCGACACACCAGGCCGTCGCCACCAGAGGATGGCGGCGTGGTGTCCAACCGCTCGACGCCGGTACCGGATCGGACCAGGCGGCAGTCGGGCTCATGCACCCCTCCCGCACGCGTGGGGAGCCGGTGAGTCCCCGCCTAATGTCGGTTCGTCCGCCGGTGGTGCGACCTGAGAACAAAAGACCCCCTGGGAGAAATCCCAGGGGGTCGGTGTCTCACACGGAGACCGGTTCGCGTGCTGGTACGTCGCCGTCGCCC